>NZ_JAKSYN010000043.1:0-54568 GCF_022829565.1 Methylobacterium sp. J-001 | reverse complement strand
GGCCGGTGTCGAGCATTGTGTTCGCCGACCGCAGTACGGCGTGTGCGGGGCACAACAGGAGGGCCGGGCCGGCCTTGGCCTGGCCCCTCCCCCCCCCCTCTGCGGCGGCGGGATGGCCGGCCGTCAGGGCGGGTCGGGAGGGGAGCACCTCGAGGGTTCGGGACCTCTCCCCATCCGCCACGCGTGCGGACTCGGCGCACCCCTCTCCCGGCCCGCTTCGGGGGCCACCCTCCCCCGCAGAGGGGGGAGGGAGAGCCGCAGTGTTTCCTGTGTCTTCTGTGACCCCGATGTGTGGATCTGCAAGCCCCCAAGGGGGAGGGGAAAACGCGTCGTGTTTCCGGGACTTATTCTACGCCCGTCCCCCGGCCACCCGCAGCGTCGGCCGCGCCCGCTCGGCACAGCGCGCGATCACGGCATCGTAGGTCTCGAGGTAGCGCTCGGTCATGGCGGCGGCGTCATAGAGCGCCTCCGCCCGGTCGCGGCAGGCCCGGCGCGACAGGCCGGCCGCCTCGCGGATCGCCACCGATAGATCGTGCGAATCATCCGGCCGTGCGAGGCGACCGCACTGCGCGTCGAGGATGTCGGGCAGGGCGCCCCGGCGGAAGGCCGCCACCGGCGTGCCGCAGGCCAAAGCCTCGGCGACCACGAGGCCGAACGGCTCCTCCCAGCGGGGCGAGACGATCGCCACCCGGGCGCGGCCGAGATGGTGGGCGAGGTCCCGGTGCGAGAGGTGCCCGAGATGGGTCAGGTCCGGCCCGAGCCGCGGGGCGATCTCGGCCGCCCAGTAGCCGGGATTGAGCTTCGGGCCCGCGAATTTTAGCGGCAAGCCGGCCGCGCGGGCGGCGTCGATGGCGAGGTGGAGCCCCTTTTCGGGCACGATCCGGCCGGACCAGAACACGAAGGGCGTCGCGTCGGGCGTCTCGGAATATGCGAAGGTCGAGAGATCGACGCCGTTATCGACGACCTGCGCGCCGGGCACGAGCGATTCCCATTCCTGGGCGAGCGACGGCGACACCGCCAGGAAGGCCATGTCGGGATCGGCCTGCACCACCCCGGAGACCAGGGCGTCGAAGGGCGGCGTGTGCAAAACCGTGACCCAGGGCAGGCCGAGCCGGGCGCTCTGCTGCAGCGGCAACGCATGAAGGGCGTTGTTGTGCACCAGGTCGAAGCCCCCGGCCGCGACCATCTCCATCATCCGCCGGTAGGCGTCGTATTCGGCCTTGTCGATCGCTTCCTCGCGCTCCGGATCGGACAGGGCGTCCCCGGTCGGATCGCACAGCATCACCGGATCCAGCGCCGGGTCCGAGCCCCGGCTTGCGAACAGCGTCACGTCGTGCCCGTGCCGCTTCAACGCCACGGTGAGGAGATGGGTGTGCATCTCCAGACCGCCGGCATAGGGCTGGCCGATCGGGTACTTCAGATGTGCCAGGACAGCGATCTTCACGCGCGCACCGCATCCGGTTGTGTGGGGATCTTTGCCGGCCGCAGCGGAGCGAAAGGAAAATCGTCCGCAGCGAGCGTGGCGGGTATCATGCCCATCGTTTCTTCACCAAGCGTTGCGTCATCGGCACCGGGAGCGACGACGGACGCAGCGCGTTCCCATGTCCATAAGGGCTGTGGTCTGAACCGATGATGATCGAGACGACAGGTCGACCATTCAGCCGCGTGCGCCATCCGGCCTGGGTGCGCCTGACCCATTGGATCGGCGCCGCCGCGACGCTCGCGCTCATGGTGAGCGGAACCGCGATCCTGCTGGCCCTGCCGAAGCTGTTCTGGGGGGAGACCGGGTCCAACAGCGCGCCGGCCTGGATCACGCTGCCCCTGCCGGTCGATCTCGAGCAGACCGGCTGGGCGCGCAACCTTCATTTCCTGGCCGCCTGGATCTTCGTCCTCAACGGCGCCGCCTATCTGGCCCTCGCCCTGTTGCGCGGGCATCTGCGGCGGCGCCTCCTGCCGGCGCCGGCCGAGATCAAGCCCCGGGCGCTGGCCGGCGAAATCCGGGACCATCTGCGCCTGCGCGGCGGGGCGCCGCCGACCGGCCGCTACAACGCGCTCCAGAAGATCGCCTATCTCGGGGTCCTGCTGGTGCTGGCGCCGCTGATTCTGCTCACCGGCCTGACGATGTCGCCGGGCGTCACCGCGGCCTGGCCGGAACTGTTCACCCTGTTCGGCGGCCGGCAATCGGCCCGGACGATCCACTTCCTCTCGGCCTTCGCGATGGTCGCATTCCTCGCCATCCACATCTGGCAGGTGCTGGCCAACCGGCCGGTGGCGCTGATGCGCGGCATGATTCTCGGGCGGGCCGGCAACGCGGAGGAGACCCGATGAGCGCGCTGACCCGGCGCCGCCTGGTCCTCGGAACCGCCGGGTTCGGCGCGGCCGGCCTCGTAGGCGGCTGCGATCCCGGTGCGCCGCAACTGCGCCCCAACCCCTACGGCCTGAGCGACTGGCTGACCTTCGCCGGGCAGCGCCTGCTGTTGGCGCGCCAGCCGCTCGCCCGGGAATTCGGGCCCGAGGCGATCTCGGCGGTGTTCCCGACCATCAACACCACCGACCCGGACGATCCGGCCTATCGCCGCTCGAAAGCGGCCGGCTTCTCGGATTGGCGCCTGCCGGTGACCGGCCTCGTCGCGCGGCCGGGGGCGTTCTCCCTGGCGGAGCTGAAGGCGATGCCGGCGCGCACGCAGATCACGCTCCATTCCTGCGAGCAGGGCTGGTCGGCGATCGGCCAATGGACCGGCGTGCCGCTCGCGCAGGTGCTCGCCGCCGCCGGGATGCGCCCGGAGGCGCGCTACGTGGTGATCCGCACCGTCGACGGCTGGTGGGACAGCTACGACCTGTTCGACGCCCTGCACCCACAGACGATCCTGGCCTACGGCATGAACGGCGCCGACCTGCCGGTGGCTCACGGCGCTCCTGTTCGCCTGCGGGTGGAGCGCCAGCTCGGCTACAAGTCCTTGAAATACCTCAGCAGCATCGAGGCCGTGGACCGGGTCGACGGCATCGGCCACGGCCGCGGCAGCATGGTCGCGGGCCTCGGATTCAGCTGGTACGCTGGCATCTGAGCCGCCCGATGCGCGGCGGGCAAGGGGGGCTTGGCGGCGATGGATCTCACGATCGGGCTGAGCACGTTCGCGGTCGGCGCGGCGGCGCTGGCGGTGATCACGCTGGCGGCCGGCGTGAAGATGATCCCGCAGGGTCACGTGTTCACGGTGGAGCGGTTCGGCCGCTACAACCGCACGCTGGAGTCCGGCCTCGGCCTGATCATCCCGTTCGTCGAGCGCATCGGCCGCCGGATGAACGTGATGGAGCAGGTCATCGACGTCCCGAGCCAGCAGGCCTTCACCCGCGACAATGCCGGCGTGACCATCGACGCGGTGGTCTTCTACCAGGTGCTCGACGCGGCCCGGGCCTCCTACGAGGTCGCGAATCTCGACCTGGCCATGACCACCCTGACCATGACCAACATCCGCACCGTGGTCGGCTCGATGGATCTCGACCAGCTCCTCGCCCACCGGGACCAGATCAACGAGCGCCTGCTGCGGGTTCTGGACGCGGCGGCCTCGCCCTGGGGCGTGAAGATCAACCGCATCGAGATCAAGGACATCGTCCCGCCCGCCGACCTCGCCGGCGCCATGGCCCGCCAGATGAAGGCCGAGCGCGAGAAGCGCACCTCGATCCTGGAGGCGGAGGGCCAGCGCGCCGCAGAGATCCTGCGGGCCGAGGGGCGCAAGCAATCGGCGATCCTGGAGGCGGAGGGCCGCCGCGAGGCCGCGTTCCGCGATGCCGAGGCGCGCGAGCGCTCCGCCGAGGCCGAGGCGGCGGCGACCGGGATGGTCAGCCGGGCGATCGCCGAGGGCGACATCGCGGCGGCAAAACCTGCCCGCCGGGGGACGGGTGCGGGTGGTCGGGCTCTCGGGGACGGTGCTGCGGGTGGAGGCGGCGTGAGGCGCCGGATAGGCCCGCCGCGGCATTCTGACGGCGATCACCCGATCCGTCGCGGCCGGACGGTTCCGCGGGCGGACAGGCCTCGCGGCGCGGTGCGACCCTTTATCGTCCGTCGGGGCGAACACCTTCTGGCAGCTGGGTAAACCGGCTCGGACGTCCGCGCGCAGTGCAACGCGGAGCGTCCTCTCACTCGACCGTGACCATCGTCCGACGCAACAATCACGACGGGCGCAGATTGGGCAGGCGGCCGCCACGTTTCCTGGCGTGCCTTTCATCCCTGTTCCGACGAGATATCAATGACGCCTCAATTCTGGCTGTGGCTGGGCTTTGCCGGCATGGCCGCCGGCGCCGCCGTGATCCTGTTCATGGCAAAGCGACGGACCCCGGCCGAAGAAGCGGACGGGATCATCCACGGCATCGTGCCGATCATCGCGGCCTGCTCCTACTTCGCCATGGCGACCGGGCAGGGGAGTCTGGTTCTTCCCGCCGGCCCTGATGCCGCGGAAGCCGCGCGGCAGTTCTACTTCGCGCGCTACATCGACTGGACCTTCACCACGCCCCTGCTGCTGCTCGGCCTCTCGCGGACCGCGATGCATTCCGGGATGCGCCGGCCGGCCGTGGTCTGGGGGCTGATCGGGTCCGACCTGATCATGATCGTGACGGCTCTGGCCTTCGGTCTGTCCAACGTCGCTGCGGTGAAGTGGACCTGGTTCGCCATCTCCTGCGGCGCGTTCGTCGCCGTGTTCTACGGGATCTTCGTGCAGCTGCGTGAGGAGAATGCCAGCGAGCGCGCCGATGTGCGGAAAGCCTTCCTGCGCAATGCCGTGTTCCTGACCGGCGTCTGGTGTGCCTACCCGGTGGTGCTGCTCATCGGACAGGACGGCCTCGGTTTCCTGTCGCCGACCCTCGCCCTGGCGGTGATCGCGATCTTGGATCTCACCGCCAAGGTCGTCTACGGCATCATGGCCACGCTGGAGACGACCCGGGCCGTCGACCGCGACCTGATGGAAAGCCCGAAAGCCGCTCCGCTGCGCCGGGCGGCCTGACGCGGATGGCGGCTCCTTCGTCCATCCTCTCCCGCGGGGAGTCTGTCCGGGCGAGCCGCCATCCCGTTCCTGTATCGGGGACGGCGCCGCTGCGGCTGGCCGGTGCGCTCGTCGCTGCCGGTCTCGTCGCCTCCGCAATCCTGCCGCGCGAGACCGCGTGGCTCGTCGCGCTGACGGTCGTGATCGTCCTCGGGGTGCCCCACGGCGCTCTGGACGGGGCCGTGGCGGCCCCTCTGCTGCGCCCCCGCTTCGGACGCATGTGGTTCGCGGTCTTTGCCGTGCCGTATCTCGGGCTTTCGGCCCTGGTCCTCCTGGCTTGGCAGGTGGCGCCCCTCGCTACCCTGGCGGGCTTCCTGGCGCTGTCGGTGCTGCATTTCGGTGAGGAGGATGCCGGCCCGAGCCGGCACTTTGAGGCCCTCGTCCGCGGCGGGCTCCCGATCGCCCTGCCGGCTCTGCTGCGGCCTGAGGAGACGGCCGGGCTTTTTGCGGTGGTCACGCGGGTGCCGATGCCGCAGCTCCCCGTGTGGTGGGCGGCTGCGGCCTGGGTCTGGGTCGCCGTTACGGCAATCTGGTTGTTGACGGGGCCACGGCGGACGTCCGTGCTCATCGAGATGGCGCTTCTCGCGCTCGCCTTCTGGTCTCTGCCGCCGCTGACCGCGTTCACCCTGTATTTCGTCGGCCTTCACGGCCCCCGGCATGTGCGCGCCTTGTTGGCGGATCCGACGAAGGCCCCCGGTGTCGATACGATCCGGCGCGCGGTCCATGCGGCGCTGCCGGTCTTCGGGCTGACGCTTCTCCTCGGCGCGGCGCTCTGGCCGCTCTACGCGCCCGGCGCCCCCGATGCGCCGGCGAACCTGCTGACCCTGACACTCCAGATGCTGTCGGCCCTCACCGTGCCGCACATCCTGCTCGACCGGATCGCGACCCGGTATCCCGCTCGGGGCTCGTAACGGCTGGTGGGCCCCTGGCGGCGTCAGTCGCCTCGTCCGATCGGACCACATGCTGCATCAACCCCGAGATCTCCCGCACCGGGTCTAAGGGGCAGCGGATCGGCCGGAACAGGTCGGCAAGCTCGGTCTCGTGGATGTCGGCGTCCCGGGGCTGGCCGGTCAACGGTCTGGCCGAGCGTCGAATCCGGGGTGAGGGAGACGATTCGGCGAGCGGCGTCAGGCCGCTCGCCATGTCGACGCAGCGGAGCGTGCGATGGGCCGTGACCGTATAAACGGTCACGGCGGTTTCCTGTCCGAATCCGTATCCTTGGGAGGCCCGGCCTTACGCGGCCCGCACCGTCTTCAGGAAGCTGCTCACCTCGGTCGAGAGATGCTCGGACTGGCGTGACAGCGCGGAGGCCGAGCTGAGGACATGGGCTGCCGCGGCGCCGGTTTGCTCGGAGGCCTGGGCGACGCCGACGATGTTGCCGGTCACCGCGCTCGTGCCCGTCGAGGCCTGGGCGACGTTCCGGACGATCTCCTGGGTCGCTGCACCCTGTTGTTCCACCGCCGCCGCGATGGATGTGGCGACGGTGTCGATCTCGCGGATGCGGGCGGTGATCGTGGCGATCGCATCGACCGCCTGTTCGGTGACGCCCTGCACCGCGCCGATCTGGCGGGCGATCTCATCGGTGGCCCGCGCCGTCTGGCTGGCCAGTTCCTTGACCTCGGTGGCGACCACGGCGAAGCCACGGCCGGCCTCGCCGGCACGTGCGGCCTCGATCGTGGCGTTGAGCGCCAGCAGGTTCGTCTGGCTCGCGATGTTGGCGATCAGGCCGACCATGTCGCCGATCTTGGCCGAGGTCTGGCTGAGCACCTGTACGAGCTGCGTGGTCTGGTCGGCGTCCAGGACCGCCGCCTTGGCGAGGTTTGTCGAGCCCGTGACCTGACGGCCGATCTCGCTGACGGACGAGCCGAGTTCCTCGGCCGCCGCCGCGACGGTCTGGACGTTGGTGGCGGCCTCTTCGGCGGCCGCTGCGACGTTCGTGGATTGCACTGCGGTCTCAGTCGCGGTCTTGGTCATCGTCTGCGCCGTGGCCTGCAGCTCGATCGCCGCGTCTGAGACGAGGCCGACGATGCCACCCACGGCGGCTTCGAAGTTGTCGGCGAGCTCCATCATGGTGCGCTGGCGTGCCGCGGCGGCGGCGGCATCGGCGGCCTGGCGCAGCGCCGCCTCTTCGCCCGCCTTGCGGGCGACCATGGATTTGATGTTCTCGACGGCCCGGCCGAGGGCGCCGATTTCGTCCGTGCGCTGCGCTTCGCGGATCTCGGCGTCGATCTCGCCGCTCGCCATGCGTTGGAGAGCCGCCACCAGCCGGACGAGCGGCCGTTGGATGTTGAGCATCAGCAGGATCGCCGCCGCAAGCAGGCTCAGGAGCAGCGCCGCACCCGCGACCAGGCCGATGCTTGTCGCCGCACTGACCTGTCCGAAGGCCGTCTGCAGTGCAGCCTCGGTGAAGCGATTGGCGTTCGCCACCGAGGCATTGATCGTCTTCTCGCCACGCTCGCTCAGGTCGGCGATCTGCTTGCGGGCCGCCCCTGCTCGGGCACTGTCGACCTCCCGGCCGTACAGGTCCGCGCGGCCGATCTGGACATAGTCGCGCAAGGCCGCGGCCAGGTCGCGCAGATGGCGCGCGCTCTCCTGAAGGACGTCCGGCTTCAATGCGATCGCGATCGGGCGTTCCAAGCCCCTGGAGGCCGCCGCCGCCTCGTCCAATGCCGCCGTCGCGACCTTCTCCGCCTCCGGTCCGGTCCGCGCCAGATCGATGGCCTTGTAGTCGACCTGGATCCGATTCAGGGCGAGCTGAGCCTGAGAGATGCCGAGGAGGATCGCCTGTTCGCGCGCCAGCGCTTCGGTCGCCATCCGGATCTGTGTGTTGCTGCTCCACTGGTTATAGATCACACCGGCGGCGATCAGGCCAGTCAACGTTGTAGACAGCGTAAGTTTGCGACCGATGCTGAGACTGGGCATGATGTGTACTTGAACCTGCGATAGAACGAGATCTTTCGTCGGCCCGTTCGAATTTCTTTGCTAAAGAAAAATGCCGATCTGGGCGACACTCTATCGGCAACCGTATGAATTTATGCTTTCGAGTCAAATAAAATTATTTTCTAAACACCGTTAGGATCGCAATAATTCAAAATCCGATCGTCTGTTTCTTATCTCGATGATTTATATTCGAACCTGCTGAGTGTTAAATTTTGTTCACGATTGCGAGGATGTCGATCTATGCCGCCGTTTTCGGACGTGCTCGAAGTATCGAGTGTGCGATTGCATCGGAGGCCCGGTGCGATCGCGCGCTGTGGCCTTCGGCATCGCGTCCGGTGAACCCGTGCGCACGTCTGTGCGCAGGGTTCTACCCGAACGCTCCGACCTCGTGCTGGATCATCCCCGAGATCTCCCGCACTTGGTCGAACAGGCGGCGGATCGGCTGGAACAGGTTGGCATGCTCGGCCTCGTAGGTGCCGACATCCCGGGGGCCGGCCGGTTCGCCGAAATTCAGGCCGAGCGTCGGATCCGGGGTGACGGGAAAGATCTCGTCGAGGAGCGTCAGGCACCCGTCGATGTCGAGACGCAGGAACCGCTCCAGCAGCTGCTCGCGGGAGATGCCGGCTTGCGGCCGGAATCCCGGGATGTGCACGGCCAGGAACCAGATCCGGTGGATCAGCGCCAGGCGCAGGGCGTGCAGCAGGGTCAGGCGGGCCGACATACCCGGCAGGTCCGGGGCGGCGGTGGTGAGCGCCAGCCAGTCTCGGGTCAACCGACCGAACAGGCCGCGCAGCGACGCCGCGAGGTCGAGCCGCTCCAGGGCGCCGGCGATCACGACCAGCTCCTCCCGGCGGAAATCCTTCCGGGTGCGCCGGGCCCGCTCCAGCCAGACGGCCGGGTCGAGGGTGTCGATATAGGCGCGCAGCACGTCGAGATCGCCCACCGCTGCGGCGTGCTGGACTAGCCGGAACGCCCGCGAGAAGCGGACCGAATCCCGGCGCATGTCGCGGAACAGGTCGGGGCCGCGCTGGGCGGCCCGGCCGATCCCGTGGAGGGAATTCGCCAGGAAGCCGAGCTGGTGCAGGATCGCGTTGTTCGGGATCGCCCGCATCTGGGTCGGATGGGTGATCCGCGCCGGCCCGCCCGTGTCGGTCTGGCGGGCCACCGGGCGGGAGCCGGTGCGGTCGATCAGGCTCGGGCCGAAGGTGCCGAGCAGGGCGGCGTAGCCGGCATCGTCGACCAGCGCCTCCATGTCCTGCCGGGCGGCGGTGAAGAATTCCAGGGCGAAATCCGGCTCCGAATAAATCGGGTCGTCCTTGGAATCGGTGCGCGCCGCATCGTCGTTTAGGGCATAATCCGAAAAGCTGTCCTCCTCGGCGATGTCGAGGGCGTAGACGTGCTCGGCGATGCGGGCGACGCTGGCCTGAGCCAGCGCCTCGGTGCCGTAGAGCAGGTAGCCGTCGGTGCCCTGGAAGCTCGATTCGAGCCGCACCTTCAGGCCGGCCTTGCGGGCGCGGTCGCGGGCATCCTCGGGGGCCAGGTAGGCGAGGCGGTCGCGCAGAGAGGTCGGGTGGGCGCCCCGGCCGATCGATTCGCCGTGGGTGTCGAAGATCGCGAGTTCGACATCGGCCAAGCCGTTCTGGACCAGCATCTCGGTGATGCGCAGGCGCAGCCGCTCGATCCAGAAGGTGGCGGCGAGCTGGCCGACATAGCGGCCGGAATCCGAGTAGCCGAACTGCACGGTCAGCCGGCCGATGCGCTTCAGGTACTGGCGCCAGTGCGGGTTGCGCAGGGCGTCGTCGAGCACCCGGATGCCCTGTTCCAGGGCGCTCGCGGTCTCGAACAGGGGCGTGATCTCGAGCTTGTCCGCGATGCCGTAATGGCGCGCGAGCCACAGGGCGGCCAGCAGGGTGTAGCCGGTCTCGGTCTCGGCGATCAGGAAGCGCACCGGGTGGGTGCCGTCCACGTGCTTGAGGATCTGGGCGATGGTCATCATCAGCCGGGCGGCCGAGGCCCGCTCGGCGGCCAGCGCGCCGAAATCCACCGCCACCGGGCGGACGTCGTTGAGCAGGCTGTGGATGGTGGCGAGGTGCGAGCGGCGCTGGGCCGAATCCGTCGGC
The DNA here is from genome assembly GCF_022829565.1 of Methylobacterium sp. J-001. Classification (NCBI taxonomy): domain Bacteria; kingdom Pseudomonadati; phylum Pseudomonadota; class Alphaproteobacteria; order Hyphomicrobiales; family Methylobacteriaceae; genus Methylobacterium; species Methylobacterium sp. J-001. The sequence goes on along the minus strand of NZ_JAKSYN010000043.1, from coordinate 44,475 downwards.
TCGCCCTCCAGGTCGATGACCCGGCGCACGGCGTTGTGGATCTGGCTGGCGTTCAGCCGGAAATGCGGCAGGGCGTTCGACAGGCCGTGGGTGGCGACGCCCGAGCGGAGGATCGCGATCGCCCGCTTGTCGGATTCGTCGGCGGCTTCGAGCGCGGCGGTGAGGCCGGCCACCAGGGCGCCGGCATCGGTCTGCGCCCGCTCGCGCTCGATGATCAGCGCCAGGGCGAAGCGGTGGACCGATTCGAGCGAGGGCTTGTCGCCGAGCCGGGGCGCCACCGCGAGCTGGCGGTTGACCGCGGCGAGCGCCCCCTCGGCCAGCGCGCGGACCTCCCGGCAGGCGGGGCTCTCGGGCAGGTCGCGCATCACCCGGTCGAACTGCATGCGCTTGGAGATCAGCCGGTAGCGCAGGGTGTCCCACCAGCCGATATCGGTGCGCCCGTCCGTGTCGCAGCCGACCCAGCTGACGATGGCGAAGGGCCGGGGCGTCAGCTCGGTCCAGCTGTCCCGCCAGCGGGCTCGGGCGGCGTCGAGCAGGGCGCCGTTGAACGCGTCCAGCGCGAGCCGGCCGTTATTGGCCGCCGCGCAGGCCTGCTCGAACTCGACATCTAGGGTGATCGGCGCGTCGGGCCGGGTCGAATGTGCGGCGGCCCGGGCGATCAGCTCGGCGCGGGCGGCGACATCGGCCAGGCTCGCGGCCTGGGCGAGCAGCGTTGCCACAGCCTTGGGCATGCCGAAGGTCGGGTGCGCGGTGAACACCACCGCGAAGGCGGTGTGGTGGATGAAGGCCGCGAAGGCCGAGACGCCGTCGGGGCCGTCCTTGGCCGCGGCCACGAGGCGGGCCGGGATGGCGGATTGCGGGTCGGCCGGCCCGGCCTCCAGCCCGACATAGCTGCGCAGCCGCTCCGCCCGAGCCGCGAGCGCAGCGGCGCGCAGCCGCGCGAACAGGATGTCGAGATCGCCCGCGGAAATCTCGTTGCGGTCGAACCGGCGGGTGATCGCCAGGGTCACGGCCAGGACCGGATTGCGGAACGGGTCCTCCCGGGCCTGCTCCCGGGCACTCTCGATCAGGCCGAGGAGATGGCTCTCCAGTTCCTCGGGCTCGCGGCTCGGCTCGTGTTGCATGAATCCGTCCCGGCTCCGGTCTGCTGGCCTCTACTGTTATAGGCAAGGCATGTTCCACGCGTGACGGGGTGACGGCGCCGCCGCGGGCGGCTAGAGCTTGCCGCCTCATGGAGCGCCTGCTGATCATCCTGGCCGTCCTGATCTGTGTCGTGGCCGGGGTCGCGGTCATCGCCATGGCCGCCCGCGGCCGGCGCGAGCCGCTGCGCATGGGCTCCGAACTCGACGTCGAGGACGAGCACCTTCTGATCGGCACCCTCGGACCGCAGCGGAGCCCGATCGACCGGCAGGCCGATGTGCTGGATCCGCGCCTGCTGGATGTGGAGTCGTTCGACCTGAACGCGATCCCAGCCCCCGCGCGGACGGTGCGGATCGCGCCGCCGCATCCCGAAGCACCGGATTCCGGGCGATGAGAGCTGTGATCCCCGGCACGGCGCGTCTGATGCTCGCCCTCCTGGCCGCCCCGGCGGCGCTCGCGGCACCGGCTTCTCAACCGCCGGCTCAGGTTCCCCCGGCTCCGGTCGCTCCGGCGCTAGCCGAGCCCGCTCCGGCGCCCGATCCCACCCCGGCCGCCGCTCCGCCGGCCGAGCAGCCCTGCGGGACCCGGGCGGCGCGCTACGAGGGCGGCAAGGGCTTCACCATGGTGGTCACCCGGGCCGGGCAGGTGAAGACGACGAATCCGCTCCGGCCGCTCACCCCGGAGGTGAACGAAGTTCTGCAGGTCGTGATCGCCGGCAAGGTCGCGACCGCGTACGGGCCCGATTTCACCAGCCTGCGGCGCGGCACGGCCCCGGCCACCATCGAGGCGATGCTGGGCGGGCCGATCCGTTGGGAGCCGTCCCTGCCGACCCTGGCGGACCCGATCGCCATCGTCACCGAGGAAGGCTCGACCCTGGCCCAGCTCACGTTCCGCGCCTGCCAGGATGCCCCGGCGGTCAAGGCGGCGCCGAAGCCCCAGGCCAAGAAGAAGGCTCCGGTCAAGCGCGCGGCCCCGAAGGCGGCCGAGAAGGCGCCCCCGGGCTTCTCCATGCCCCAGGGCGCGATCGCCGAGTAAGCCGCTACTTCTGCTTCGCGATGACCTTGTCCTTGATCCCGTCATAGACGCTCTGCGGGATGATCTTCTTGGACACGAGGTCATCCTTGCCGCGATAGGGGCGGCCCTTGATGATCGCGGCCGAGCGGGCGGCGCCGATGCCCGGCAGGGCGTCGAGCTCGGCGGCGCTGGCGCTGTTGAGGTCGATCAGGGCGCCCTTGGCGGCGTTGGGCGACCCGGCGACGGGGGCGCTCGGCGCCATCGGCTTGGCGGGGGCGGTCGGCGTTGCGGGGCTCGCGGTCTGCGGCGCCTGCGCCAGGGCGGGCACCGCCATCAGGCTCGAGAGCAGGACGAGGAAGGCGAAGGTCTTTTTGGAGGAAGCCATGGCGGTTCTCCCGAGGGGGCGGCCCGCTCTGCGGTGCCGTCGGAGAGATCTGGGCTCCGCGACTTGAACCCGGGCTTAACGGTTGTGGTGCGGCGCCTCTAGCCAGCGGCGGGCGCCGACGCTATAAGCGCGCCCTCATCCGTATCCCGCGGTGTGCGAGGCGATCCTCGATCGAGGAGCCGCCCGCGCGCCGCTTTGCCCGCGGCGTCACGAAGGATTTCTGTCATGGCCGTTCCGAAGCGAAAGACCTCCCCCTCCCGCCGCGGCATGCGCCGCTCGGCCGACGCCCTCAAGGCGCCGACCTATGTCGAGGACAAGGATTCGGGCGAGCTGCGCCGTCCCCACCACATCGACCTGAAGACCGGCATGTATCGCGGCCGTCAGGTTCTGAAGGTTAAGTCGGCCGAGGCGTAAGCTTCGGACTCGGTTCGACCCTTCGTCGTTCCGACCCTCGCCCTCATCCTGAAGTGTGAGCGCAGCGAGCCTCGAAGGAGTCCTCCAGACGTCTCCGTGATCCCTGGAGGGCTCCTTCGAGGCTGCTGCGCAGCATCTCAGGATGAGCGGCGTGATTTGGATGCGCCGTCAGGCTTGCATCCCGCATACTGTCATTGCGAGCGCAGCGCATCAAACTAGGGCCGGCGCGCGATCTCCTCGCGTGACGGTTCACTGGGTTGCTTCGCTGCGCTCGCAATCACGGCGCGAATAATCAAAGACACATCATGCGAGCCGGCGCGCGGTCTCGGCATAGCGTGCCGCGGCCGCTTTCGTCCGTTCCAGTCGCGACGGCGTGAGGGTCGGGTCGCTGGCGATCAGCAATTGCGCGACGAAGCCCGCCGAGGCGCGGCCCCCCTCGAATCGATCCGTCGCCACGATCGACGCGTGCGCCTCACGCCGCCCCCCATCCAGCACCACCAAAGCCCGGACCGGCGGGATCTCCTCGACCGACCCGACCGGGCCGGCAGCAGCGCCCGCCTGTCGCGCGGTCCTGCTCCAGCTTGCACCGGTCCGGCCGACTGTCCCGATCCGCGCCATTGCGACACCCTCCGCACGTTTCCGTGCCCGTGTTGCAAACGTGGGACCGCCGTTAAGGGTTCGTCAACTTATCGAAAACGCGTAGAGACGCCCGCCGTGATTGGTTTTGGCACAACCAATGTCACTTTTTAGCGAGCGCCTCGAGCCGCTGCTGCATCTCCAGCATCTGCCGCTTGAGATCGTCGAGCTCGCCGCCGGCAAAGGAAGCCGGCGCGGCCGGCGGGGCAGGGGGCTGCGTGCCCGCGGCGGGCGGCGTGAAGCCCGTGAACATCTTCATGGCGTCGCCGAAGAAGGTCATGTTGGTCCGCACCGATTGCTCGATCGCATTCTGGAACGCGGCCGGTCCGAAGCTGTGGGCGAATTTCTCGCGCAGGCCGTCCTGGTCCTTGGCGAAATTCGCCATCGAGAATTCCAGGAAGCTCGGCACCATGGTGCGCATGCTGTCGCCGTAGAAGCGGATCAGCTGGCGCAGGAACGCCACCGGCAGCAGGTTCTCGGCGCCCGCCTTGTTTTCCTGCTCGAAGATGATCTGCGTCAGCACCGAGCGGGTGATGTCGTCCCCCGCGCGCGCATCGTAGACGACGAAATCCTCGCCGTTCTGGACCATCGTGGCGAGGTCCTCCAGCGTCACGTAGGTCGACGTGCCCGTGTGATACAGGCGCCGATTGGCGTATTTCTTGATGACGGTCTGGGTGGCCTTGACGGTATCCGCCATCGGGAACGGCCTTTCTGGACTCTCGGGACTCTGGGGCTTTGCAGGCACGCGCGGCGCGGCCCGGCGGTGGTCGTCTTCGCGCCCGCAGCACGAACCTTAAAGCCTTCCACAGGCGCAGAAAACAGCAAACTGCACGTCTTCAACGCAGAATAATGCCGGGTGTCGACTGTGCATGGGTCATTTCAGTCTCGCAGTCGCGTCATCGTGGGATTTTCACCGTCGAGGGTCGATCCTTGACTTCGCCGACCCCAGGCCCTTCATCCCATCACCGGCTTTAAGAGCGCGCCCGGACCGAGGAGGCGCGCCGGCTCGTGAGAGGAGAACGTTCACATGGCAGGCAGCGAAGAGATCGTCATCGTCGGGGCCGCACGCACGGCGGTCGGGTCGTTCGGCGGCGCCTTCGGGGCGGTGCCGGCCCACGACCTCGGCGCCACCGCGATCAAGGCCGCCCTTGAGCGCGCCAACGTGTCCCCCGATGACGTGGACGAGGTGATCTTCGGCCAGGTGCTCACCGCCGGCGCCGGCCAGAACCCCGCCCGCCAGGCCGCGATCAAGGCCGGCATCCCCGAGAAGGCCACCGCCTGGGGCCTCAACCAGGTCTGCGGCTCGGGCCTGCGCACGGTGGCCATCGGCATGCAGCAGATCGCCAACGGCGACGCCAAGGTGATCGTGGCCGGCGGCCAGGAATCGATGTCCCTTTCGCCCCACGCCCAGTACCTGCGCGGCGGCCAGAAGATGGGCGACATCAAGCTCGTCGACACGATGATCAAGGACGGGCTCTGGGACGCCTTCAATGGCTACCACATGGGCCAGACCGCCGAGAACGTGGCCCAGGCCTTCCAGCTCACCCGCGAGCAGCAGGACCAGTTCGCCACCCGCTCGCAGAACAAGGCCGAGGCCGCCCGCAAGGAAGGCCGGTTCAAGGACGAGATCGTGCCCGTCACGATCCCCGGCAAGAAGGGCGACACGGTCGTCGACACGGACGAGTACATCCGCGACGGCGCCACCATGGAGGCGATGGCCAAGCTGAAGCCGGCCTTCTCCAAGGAGGGCACGGTCACCGCCGCCAACGCCTCCGGCCTCAACGACGGCGCCGCGGCGCTGGTGCTGATGTCGGCCTCCGAGGCGGAGCGGCGCGGGCTCACGCCGCTGGCCACGATCAAGTCCTGGGCGACGGCGGGCGTCGACCCGAAGGTGATGGGCACCGGACCGATCCCGGCCTCCCGCAAGGCCCTGGAGAAGGCCGGCTGGAAGCCCTCCGACCTCGACCTGATCGAGGCCAACGAGGCCTTCGCGGCTCAGGCGCTGGCGGTGAACAAGGATATGGGCTGGGATGACGCGAAGGTGAACGTCAACGGCGGCGCCATCGCCATCGGCCACCCGATCGGCGCCTCCGGCGCCCGTGTCCTCGTCACCCTGCTGCACGAAATGAAGCGGCGCGATGCCAAGAAGGGCCTCGCCACGCTGTGCATCGGCGGCGGCATGGGCGTCGCGATGTGCGTCGAGCGGCCGTGATCGTTTTGTAACGCCAGGTTCTCCACCAATATAGACTTGAGACGTAACTCAGAAAAAATCGCGTGCGGACGCCATCCGCACGCGGCATCAGGTGATGCGAAACAGGAGGAAACAACAATGGCTCAAGGACGCGTCGCACTCGTCACGGGCGGCACGCGCGGCATCGGCGCCGCGATCTCGAAGGGCTTGCAGGCCAAGGGCTACCGGGTCGCGGCCAATTACGCCGGCAACGATGAGGCGGCCCAGGCCTTCAAGAGCGAGACCGGGATCCCGGTCTTCAAGTTCGACGTCGGCGATTACGAGAGCTGCCAGGCCGGCATCGCGGCGGTCGAGGCCGAGCTCGGCTCGGTCGAGGTGCTGGTCAACAATGCCGGCATCACCCGCGACGGCGCCTTCCACAAGATGGATTTCGCCAAGTGGCAGGCGGTCATCAAGACCAACCTGGACTCGGTGTTCACCTGCACCCGGCCGGTGATCGAGGGCATGCGCAGCCGCGGCTTCGGCCGGATCATCATCATCTCGTCGATCAACGGCCAGAAGGGCCAGGCTGGCCAGACCAATTACTCGGCCGCCAAGGCCGGCGTGATCGGTTTCGCCAAGGCGCTGGCCCAGGAGAGCGCCTCCAAGGGCATCACGGTCAACGTGATCGCACCGGGCTACATCGCCACCGACATGGTGATGGCGGTCCCGGAGGACATCCGGAACAAGATCATCGCCACGATCCCGACCGGCCGCCTCGGCAAGCCGGAAGAGATCGCCCACGCGGTGGAATACCTGGCGAGCGACGAGGCGGGCTTCATCAACGGCTCGACGCTGACCGTGAACGGCGGCCAGCACTTCGTCTGATTTTTTAAGGGTGTGACAGGGTCCGGTTCCCCGCGGGGCGCCCGGCTCACCTCCAACGCCGCGCCGCCCTGCCGGGCCGTGCGGCGTTTTTTGTGACCGGCGCCGGACGCCGCTTCGATCGGGGGCGGGGAGCCTGTTGGACTGGTCTTGACCCAATCCTCCACCTCAGGATGCGGCTGGGGATTGGATGAGACCGGGATTGGTATCTTTGACCGAGGCCGTCGTTCCCCAAGCCGTCATTGCGCGCGCAGCGAAGCAACCCAGGGCAGCGCGCGATCCCAGACCGCTCCCCGAGGCTCGTCAAATCGCTGCACGCCATCCGGCCAATCCAGGGTTTCGGACGGCGAAGACTTCGCAGGCCGGGCAATCCTGACGAATCCTTTTCTCCTCCGCAGATTCATCGGGTCCGCATGTGGATCTGTGCATTGCGGGTGCGGGTGCACGAAATCGCACACGTGTTCCGACACACGAACAATTTGAGCGGACCGGGTTAGCTCCCGTTTCAGCCGGACGTGGTTGTTCGCGCCAGCAGAAACGAAGGCCCCGACACGATGAACACCGCATTCACCACGCGCCGCACCGGTGAAACTCTTTCCGCCGACCGGACCGGCAAGGCGCGTGGCGTCTCGATGCTCGCCAAGCTCGGTCTCGCTGCAGCTTGCACGCTGGGGCTTGCCGCCTGCGTCACCCCGCAGGAGCGGCACGCGATGGATAACGGCCAGTGCTACGAATTCGGGTTCGAGCCCGGCACCGATGCCTTTGCCCAGTGCATGATGGACCTCCACCAGCAGCGCGCGCTGACCCAGGCCAACCGGGATCTCTACTGGCAGTCCCACTTCGCCGAGCAGACCCGCCGCCGCGAGGCCCAGCAGGATCTCTACAAGCAGGTGAGCCTGCAGCGCAGCGGCGACCCGCGCTTTCCCGTCTGCGGCGCCTCGTCCGAAGGCGGCCTGGACCGCCGGACCATGACCTGGTTCGGCCCGAACTGCCGCGCCCGCTGATCCGGCTCGCAAGGAATCCCCGATGTCCGATATCATCACCCGCGGCCCGAAGAATCCGGGCCGGCTCATCTTCGTCACCACCGCCCTGGTCGGCATCGCGACCGGATTCGCAACCGGCGATCTCGGGTTGTTTGCCAAGGCTGTTGTCGGCTGCGGGCTGCTGCTCGGCCTCAGCTACGTGCTGGTCCGGCGGTGGCTTGGTTGGACGCCGCTGACGTTCGACGACCTGTCCGCCGTCGTGCAGCTGCTGTCGCCGCTCTGACCCGGTTCCCTTCGCGGGCCATGCGAAGGGATCCCCGAAAGACCGGCCCAATTCTTCGAAGGCTGGCCGGTCACGCTCCCCATTGTCGTCGCCGAAATCACGCCCCCGAGGCCGCCATGACGCTCGCCCTGATCCTCGCCGCTATCCTCCTGGTCAACTTTCTGATGGCCGGCCTGTTCTCCCTGGTCGCCCTCTGGGCCGACTGAGCTACGGTGCGCCGACGCAATTGGCGTAGAAGGTGGTGGTCGCCGGCCAGTCCGAGAATACGCCGAGCACGCCGACCTGCCCGTGCAGCACATCCAGCAACCGCAGGATGTCGCCATCGCCGGTCACCACCGGCTTGATCGACTGGTAGTAGTATCCGCCGCCCTCTTTCAGCGGTCCCGACCGCTCCAGCGACCAGGCGATCAGGCCGAGCCCGGCTTTCTTCGCCTCCCGGGCATAGGTCGAGGGCTCGATAGTGCCCTCGGGGCCCGGCCGGACCAGCATCCACAGCGGCGGCGCCAGGATCTTCACGCCCTTGGCGGTCAACTCCGCCATGCCGGGCTTCCAGGTCTCGGGCTTCTCCGGGTCGAAGCCCTTGGTGGTCTCGTCCCGGTCGTCGAGATAGATCGCTTGGCGACCGAATTCCGGGTCCTTCTCCAGCCAGTACAAGATATCCCTCAGCTGGAAGCTCTGTGGATAGACGTCGGAGGCCGGAATACCGGCCTGCTTGTACTCGTCGATGAGCTGCTGGGCGTATTGATCCTGGGTGTAGGTCCCCTCGAACGGCATCTGGACCTGGGGCGCCTTCAGTTCGGGGGTGAACTTGCGGCCCATTCCCTTGACCAGGGCGATGTACTCCTTGTGGGACATCAGCGTGCCGGTGGAGGCGTAGAGGTCGGTGCGCCAGTGCGGCGTCGCGTTCATGTAGGCGGCCACATTGGTGGCATCCGGGTTGGCCGCATCCATCTTGCCGTTGAGCGACTTGAATTCGGCCAACGTCAAGTCGCTGGTACAACACTTGGCGGAGGCCTTGCGGCCGGTGGCCGGGTCGGCGGGCTCGAACCCTGTCGTGCATTTCGCCGCGAGGTTCGGACGGGCCAGGATGTCGGTCGTCGTATGCAGGTCGCACTGGCTGTGCCGGCAGACCAATTGGCGATCCTTCGTGAAGGCCACGTCGCATTCGATGATCCCGGCGCCCATCCGACAGGCGGCGAGCACCCCCTCCCGGGTATGCTCCGGGAACATCAGCGGCGCCCCCCGGTGCGAGATCGAAAACGTTCTCGGCGTGTAGGGCCGGTCGATCCCGCAGGCGGCCAGGTGCTCCTTCAGCGGCCCGGGCTTCAATTGGTCGACCAGGTAGAAGGGCCGCGGACCGAGCTGCACGCCCTCGCCGGCCAACGCCGCCCCTCCGGCAAGCAGCAGCCCAAGGACGGCCAGGATCGCGCGCATCGACAGATCTCCCGTTTGAACCGCCCCTAAAGCGCGGCGATGACAGGGTCGTGACCCCTCTCGCCGACTCGACCGCCGGCATGATAGCGGCGATCCATGAGCCGGACAGTTACATCTTCCAGCCGAGCCACCACACGCTCGGCAGCCACCCTGGCGGGGTTCGCCGCGATCCTGCTGTGGTCGCTGCTGGCCTTGTTCACCGCGGCCTCCGGGACGGTGCCACCGTTCCAGCTCGCCGCGATGACGTTCCTAGTCGGCGGCCTGTGCGGCTGCCTCACCTGGATAGCTCGGCCGGCCCGGGCTCGGGCCCTGCTCCAGCCCTGGCCAGTCTGGCTGCTCGGCGTCGGCGGGCTGTTCGGCTATCACGCCCTCTATTTCAGCGCCCTGCGGTTGGCCCCACCGGCCGAGGCGGGGCTGATCAACTATCTCTGGCCGCTGCTGATCGTCCTGTTCTCCGCCCGGCTGCCGGGCTCGGGCGGGCTGCGCGCGGGCCACGTCGCGGGTGCGGCGCTGGGGCTGGCCGGCGTGGCCGCCTTGTTCGCCGGCAGGGGCAACCTTGATTTTGCCGCCGGCGCGCTGCCCGGCTACGCCGCCTCCCTGGCGGCGGCCTTCGTGTGGGCCGGCTACTCGGTGTTGTCGGCTCGGGTCGGTCAGGTGCCGACCGATGCGGTCGCTGGGTTCTGCCTCATCACGGCGGCCCTGAATTTGGCCTGTCACCTGGCCTTCGAGACGACGGTCTGGCCCGCGGATGCCACGCAATGGGGCGCCGTTCTGCTCCTCGGGATCGGGCCGGTGGGCGCCGCGTTCTATCTCTGGGATATCGGCTGCAAGCGCGGCGACGTCCGCCTGCTCGGGGTCACCGCCTATGCGGCGCCGGTTTTGTCGACGCTGATCCTGGTGGCGAGCGGCTATGCCAGCGCAAGCCCGGCGCTCGCGCTGGCCTGCCTGCTCATCGTAGCCGGCGCGCTGACGGCCGTGTGGGCCTCCCGGGCGGAGCCGAAGCCGGTCTGATACGGCTTCCAAACCAAGGCTTTGGTCAGCGGCGCCCCTGCGGCGGCAGAGCCGACCCCAGCTCGTCTCAGGGTGTCGAAGGCGGGACCGTGCGCGGTCTCAGCTGCGTCAATCGAACGGACGTTCTGGCTCGCCCAGTTCGCGCCGCAGGAGAGGGGCTGGAACGGGACGCGTCAGGCGATGGGCGCCTCAAGCCGCGATCAGCCGTGTGCCATCATGCCCCGCGATTGAGACCGCGTGAAACGTCCCTGCCGCGACCTCTCCGGTCAGCCGCACGGGCGTGAAATCCGCGCTCCGGCCGGTGCCGCCGCGCTCGGCCAGAACCGTCAGCCTGCGCCCGACCTGAGCGTCGAGATGCCGGCGCAACGCGTCCGCGCCGGCTTCGCGCAGGCGGGCGGCGCGGTCGCGGATCGCATTGGCCGCCACCGGGGGCATGCGGGCGGCAGGCGTCCCGGGGCGGGGGGAATAGGGGAAGACGTGCAGATGCGTCAGCCCGCACTCGGCCACGAGGTCGAGGGAGCGAGTGAACTGCGCCTCGGTCTCGGTGGGGAAGCCCGCGATGAGGTCCGCGCCGAACACCACGTCCGGGCGCAGGTCGCGAACCGTCTCGCAGAAGCGGATCGCGTCTGCGCGGTTGTGCCGGCGCTTCATCCGCTTGAGGATCAGGTCGTCGCCGGCCTGGAGGGACAGGTGCAGGTGCGGCATCAGCCGCTCCTCCTCGGCGAGCGCCGCGAGCAGCGCGCCGTCCGCCTCCACCGAGTCGATCGAGGAGACGCGCAGGCGCGCCAGCTCCGGCACGCCCCGGAGGATCGCCCGCACCAGGCCCCCAAGGGCGAGTGGCGGTCCGGGCAGGTCGCGGCCATAAGCCGTGAGGTCGACACCCGTGAGGACGACCTCGCGGCCGCCATGGGTCACGATGGTCTCGACCTGCGCGATGACGTCGGCCACCGGCACCGAGCGCGAGGTGCCGCGGCCGAACGGGATGATGCAGAAGGTGCAGCGATGGTCGCAGCCATTCTGCACCGGCACGAAGGCCCGCGTATGGCCGGTGACGGCGTCGATCCGCGTCGGCGCGATGGTTCGGGCCGTCATCACGGCGCCCGGGCCGGTGCCGGAGGGCGACCAGCCCGTGGAACTGAGCTTCTCGGCATTGCCGACGAGGCGCGTCACCTCGGGCATGGCCGCGTAGGCTTCGGTCTCGACTTCGGCGCCACAGCCGGTGACGACGATCTCGGTTCCGGGCCGTTCCCGGGCGATCCGGCGGATCGCCTTGCGGGCCTGCCGGCCGGCTTCCTCGGTCACCGCGCAGGTGTTCACCACCACCCGGTCGCGCCCGTCTGCCGCCGCGTGGACGCGCAGGGCTTCCGACTCAACCGTGTTGAGCCGGCACCCGAAGGTTAGGGTCTCGACGCCCATCAGGCGACGCCGGCAAACAGCTCCGGCGCCAGGGTGCCCTCGGCGACGAGCGCGACCGGGCCGGTCATCAGGACGTGGTCGTCGGCGCGCCATTCCACGAACAACTCGCCCCCGGGGAGGCGGACATTGGCCTGCCGGCCGATCATCCGAAGGCGCGAGGCTGCCACGACGGTGGCGCAGGCAGCCGTGCCACAGGCGAGCGTAAGCCCGGCGCCGCGCTCCCAGACCCGCAACGTGATCGCCTCGCGTTCGGTCACCTGGGCGATGGAGATATTAGCCCGTTCGGGGAAGAGCGGGTGGTTCTCCAGCATCGGCCCGATCCGGGCAAGGTCGAAGGAGGCGGGATCCCGGTCCACGAAGAACACCGCGTGCGGGTTGCCCATGTTCACGACGGCTGGCGAGTGCAGGATCGGATCGTCGATCGGGCCGATCTGCAGTTCGATCCGCCGCGTGTCGGGAAAGGGCTCCGACAAGGGGATCTCGTCCCAGGCGAGCTTTGGACGGCCCATATCCACCGTGAAGGCGCGCTCCGAGATCCGGCGCACGCCAACCCGCCCGGTTGCGGTTTCCAGGACCAGCCTTCCGCCCTCGGCGGGGCGGGCCATGGCGGGGTCGTCGAGCATCGCGTAGGCGACGCAGCGGGTGCCGTTGCCGCAAGCGCCGGATTCCGAGCCGTCGGTGTTGTAGATCCGCATGAACGCGTCGGTGCCCGCGCTCACGGGATCGTGCAGCACCATCAGCTGGTCGAAGCGCGAGCCGGGATCCTGCGCGATCGCCCGGGCCTCCTCGGGCCGGACTTTGGCGGTCGAGCCGCGCAGGTCCAGCACCACAATCGCGTTGCCGGCACCGTGCATCTTCAGGAAGCGTCTATGGGCGAGTGCGCTCATGCGGCCAGAAGCTTTGAGGGGATGAAGCGGCTATATGGCAAACCCGTTCGTCCGACGCGAGGGGGGCCGCCAGCGTGGCAGATGCGCCGCACCCGCGGCTCTCGTGGTGCGCGCCCTCGCAGGCCGACGGGATCGCCATTAGGTTAGCCGGCGGGAGCCCACGCGACGATCCGCCGGGACCCGACCGGAGCGCCACCCGTGATCCGCCTTCGTGCCCTCGTCGCCTTCTCGACCGCGCTGATCCTCGCCGCCGGCGGCCCGCTGGCCGCGCAGCAGCAGCCCGCGCCACCGCCCTCCACCGCGCCGGCGCCCGCTCAGACCAGCCCGCTGCCGACCACCACGGCGCCCAACCCGGTTGCCGACCCGACCAAGAGCGCGGCTCCGGCGCCCCAGCAAGCTATTGCGCCGCCCCCTGCAGGCCAGGCGGCGGTGGGCACGCCCGGGCGTCCGACCCTCATCGAAAAGCCGGGCGAGCCCGGCGACGTCGACGAGGTCACCCTGCCGGCCAAGCCCGCCGCGATCGTCTCGGGCAAGACCAAGTGGGAAGAGGCCATCGTCAACCTGACCCAGGCTTTCACGCGGATCGAGGCGGATCTCGCCAAGCTCGGCATCGCCCCCGCGGGCCGGCCGCTGGCGGTCTTCACCCGCACCGACGATGACGGTTTCGAGTTCGAGGCGATGATCCCGGTGGCCGCCGCCCCGAACCCGGCGCCTACCGAGACAGACGGGCTGCGCTTCGGGACGACCCCCTCCGGCAAGGCCCTTCGCTTCCCCCACCGGGGCTCCTACGAATCGATCGACAGCACCTACGAGACGCTGACGGCCTATCTCGACGCCAAGGACATCGTCGTCCAGGACCGCTTCGTGGAGGAATACGCCACCGACTTGAAGGACGGCACCGACGACAATCTCGACGTGAATATTTTTGCGCTGGTGAAGTAATCACCGGCCAAGCCTGTACCGTTCAGGCCGAGGGGACAGATCGCCGCTGTATTCGGCAACCTGGAACAGTGGTGGCGGCTCGCGGATTCATCGAGCATGCCGACCTCCCTATTTCCAATCACCTCCACGCCGCCATCGCGCCGCCGGACCGCCTCGCTACCGGGCGATCCGGCGGTTGCCGACAAGGCGCTGGCCATCCATGCTCGGCTCTGCCCGGTCTATGGCTGCCCAATCCCGTACTTTCATAGTCTCGATCCGCTGAGCGAGCTGGTCTCGTCGCTGCTCTCGCACCGGACCCGCAACGCCGAGTCCGGCCGGGCCTTCAAGGCTCTGCGCGCCCGCTTCCCAGATTGGGAGGCGGTGATCGACGCGGAGGTGCCGGAGATCGAGGCGGCGATCGCCGGGGTGACCTGGCCGGAACTCAAGGCGCCACGGATCCGCGAGGTTCTGGTCGCCGTGCGGGAACGGTGCGGCAGCCTCGACCTCGCCTTCCTGGGCGACATGGATGTCGCGGCGGCCCGCGCGTGGCTGGAGGCGATCCCCGGGATCGGCCCCAAGACCAGCGCGGCGGTGCTGTCGTTCTCAACCCTGCGGATGCCGGCCCTGCCGGTGGACAGCCACCACCACCGGGTCGCCCAGCGCCTCGGCCTGATTGGGCCCCGGGTCGATGTCGGGCCCTCGCACGCGATCCTGCGGGCGCAGCTTCCCGCCGACTGGAGCGCGCAGGATCTCTACGACAATCACGAGATCCTGATGCTGCATGGCCAGCAGGTCTGCCATCATCGCCGCCCGGCCTGCGGGCGCTGCGTCCTGGTCGATCTCTGCCCGAGCGCAGCCGTCGGTGCGCGGGAGCCGTGACGGCATCCTTGACCGGTCCGGGCCGCGGGTGCGAGTAACCCCGCGCCCGGCAGGCGCGGAGCCCCGGCGTCTTCGTTTTCAGGATCGGCGCCGATGGCCGCGTTCACCGAATTGGTCTTCTCGGGCGTCCAGCCCACCGGCAACCTGCATCTGGGCAATTACCTTGGGGCGGTAAAACGCTTCGTGGAGATGCAGGCACGCGAGGCGCAGTGCCTGTACTGCGTGGTCGACATGCACGCGATCACCGTCTGGCAGGACCCGGAGGCCCTGCGCGGCCAGATCCGCGAAGTCACGGCCGCATTTCTGGCCGCCGGCATCGATCCGAAGCGCTCGATCGTGTTCAACCAGAGCCAGGTGCCTCAGCACGCCGAGCTCGCCTGGGTGTTCAACTGCGTCGCGCGGCTGGGCTGGCTGAACCGCATGACCCAGTTCAAGGAGAAGGCCGGCAAGGACCGGGAGAACGCCTCGATTGGGCTCTACGATTACCCGGTGCTGATGGCGGCCGACATCCTGGCCTACCGCGCCACCCATGTCCCCGTGGGCGAGGACCAGAAGCAGCATCTGGAGCTGACCCGGGACATCGCCCAGAAGTTCAACACCGACTTCTCGAAATCGATCGCGGCCCATGGCCATGGCGATGCGTTCTTCCCGATCACCGAGCCGCTGATCGGTGGCCCGGCGGCGCGGGTCATGTCGCTGCGGGATGGATCGAAGAAGATGTCGAAGTCGGACCCGTCCGACAACGCGCGCATCAACCTCACCGACGAGGCCGACACCATCGCCCAGAAGATCCGGCGGGCGAAGACCGATTCGGAGCCGTTGCCCTCCGAGATCGCGGGGCTCAAGGAGCGACCGGAAGCCGACAACCTCGTCGGGATCTACGCGGCGCTCGCCGGCATCACCCGCGAGGCGGTACTGCGTGATTTCGGCGGGGCGCAATTCTCCACCTTCAAGCCGGCGCTGGCCGATCTCGCGGTGACCAATCTCGCACCGATCGCTGGTGAGATGCGCCGGCTGACCGCCGATCCCGGCCATATCGACGCCGTTCTGGCCGACGGCGCCGGGCGGGCCGAGACGATCGCCGCCCAGACCCTCGACGCGGTGAAGGACATCGTCGGCTTCGTCCGCCGGAGCCCAAACCTTCAGGCGGTGCGGTGACGATCCGGGCGCTCGTCTTCGACGTCTTCGGGACGCTCGTCGACTGGCGCTCCGGGGTCGCCCGGGAGGCCGCGCGCCTGCTCTGCGCCTACGCGCCAGCCCTGGATGCTGGTACCTTCGCGGATGCCTGGCGCGGCCGCTACAATCCCTAGATGGAGATTGTGCGCTCCGGCGCCCGGCCCTTCGTCGATCTCGACACTCTGCAGGCGGAATCCCTGCCCGACGTGCTGGCGCAGTTCGGCATCGCCGGTGTGCCCGAGGATGTGCGGCGGGAGCTGGTCCAGGCCTGGCACCGGCTCGACGCCTGGCCGGACGTGCCGGACGCGATGCGCCGGCTGCGGGAGCGGTACCTCCTGGCGCCGAACTCGAACGGCCATGTCCGGCTGATGGCCGACCTCGCCCGGCGCAACGGCCTGATCTTCGACGCGATCCTGGGCGCCGGCTATTCCCGCGACTACAAGCCGAAGCCCGCGCTCTACCGCGACGCGGTGGCGGCTTTCGGCTTCGCCCCCGCAGAAACCCTGATGGTGGCCGCCCATTCGAACGATCTCGTGGCGGCGGCGAGCCACGGCCTGTCCACCGCTCACATCGCTCGGCCCCACGAGCACGGGCCGGCTGGCGGCGAGACCGCGCCCAGCATCCCGGTGACCTACGCGGCCCGGGACCTGACGGAGCTGGCCGACCAGCTGGGCTGCTGACCACAGAGCAGAAGGGGAGCACGATGACCGATTGGAACCCTGCCCTCTACACCCGCTTCGAGGACGAGCGCACCCGCCCGGCGGCCGAACTCCTGGCGCGCGTGCCGCTCACAGAGCCATGCCTCGCCTACGATCTCGGCTGCGGCCCCGGCAATTCCACGGCCTTGATCGCGGCGCGCTTCCCGGAGGCGGAGGTGATCGGCCTCGACACCTCGCCGGCGATGCTGGAGAGCGCCCGAGCCCGGCTGCCCGGTCTCGCCTTCGCGCTCGCCGACGCCGCGACCTGGGCGCCCGAACGGGCACCGGACCTGATCTACGCCAACGCCGTGTTGCAATGGTTGCCGGACCATCCGGTGCTTCTGCCTCGGCTGTTCGATCTGCTGGCGCCGGGCGGCGTGCTGGCCGTCCAGATGCCGGACAACCTCGCTGAGCCGTCGCACCGCCTGATGCGCGAGACCGCCGCGTCCGGGCCCTGGGCCGAGGCGATCGGCGATCCGGCGTTGGCCGGGCGCCTCGGACGCATGCTCGAACCGGCCCGGTATTACGATTTGCTGGCGCCGCTCGCCGCCGACGTGGATGTCTGGCGCACCGCCTATCACCACCCGATGGCAGATGCCGCCGCCATCGTGGCCTGGGTCAGGGCAACCGGACTGCGTCCATTCCTCGATCTGCTGGACCCGGACCAGACAGGCAGCTTCCTCGCCGCCTATGAGGCTGCGATCGGATCGGGCTACCCGCGCCGCAGCGACGGACGGCGTCTGCTGTCCTTCCCGAGGGTGTTCATCGTCGCGCGCAAGAACGGGTAGGCCCGGGAGCCCGGCTTGATCGGGGCGCGCGCGGGGGCGTGCGGATCTTGGGGCGGGGATTGGTCTCATCCGCGGTGCGGGTGGACAGTCCAGTAAGGGGATCACGCGCGCCCTCTCTACCGAAGAGGGCTACCGCATCCATACATCGGCTTAAGAAGGTCGCGACGCGAGCCCTCTCCTGCACGGAAGAGGGGACACGCGCCTCACCCGGCCACGTGCGACCGGCCGTGGTCCCTATGGGCGCGATGAAAAAGGCAAGAGCGCCGGCGAGAAAGCTTGGCCCCTCAGGCCGCCCGCACAGTGCCGAGGAAGCGGTTCACCTCGGCGTTCAGCTGGTCGGATTGACGCGACAGCTCGGAGGCTGAGGTAAGGACCTGGCTCGCGGCCGCGCCGGTCATCTCGGCGGCGTCGGCGACCCGGGTGATGTTGGTCGTCACCTCGCCCGTTCCCGAGGCGGCCTGCGTGACGTTGCGGACGATCTCCTGGGTTGCAGCGCCCTGCTGCTCGACCGCGGCCGCGATCGTGGCGGCGACGCCGTTGATCTCGTCGATGCGCGCCGAGATCGTGCCGATCGCCGTCACCGCCTCGCCGGTCGAACCCTGGATGCGCGCGATCTGGCCGGCGATTGCTTCCGTCGCCTTGGCAGTCTGATTGGCCAGTTCCTTGACCTCGGCGGCAACGACGGCGAAGCCGCGACCGGCCTCCCCGGCCCGGGCCGCCTCGATCGTGGCGTTGAGCGCCAGCAGGTTCGTCTGGGCCGCGATATTCGTGATCAGCGTCACTACGTCCCCGATCGTCGTCACCGCCGTGCTCAGCTCCTGCACCAACTCCACCGTGTGCGAGGCCTCTGCGGCCGCGGCCTGGGCGAGTTGGGCCGAGCCGTGGACCTGCCGGCCGATCTCCTGGACCGACGTGCCTAGCTCCTCGGCCGCCGAGGCTGCGGCGCCGACATTCGACGCCGCCTCTTCGGCTGCGGCTGCGGCAGTGGTCGACTGCACGGCGGTATCGCTGGCCGTGCCGGATAGGCTCTGGGCCGTGGCCTGAAGCTCGTTCGCGGCGGCCGTGACCGTCTCGACGATGCCGCCCACCGCCCGTTCGAACTCACTCGCCAGCGTCGCCATTGCCTTCTTGCGCTCCGCCTCGGTGGCAGCCTGGGCGGCGGCCTTGTCGAGGGCGTCGGTGTCGGCTTGCCGGCGCAGCCCGTCCCGCAGCTTCAGGACCGCCTGCCCGACGATCCCGACCTCATCCGAGCGCCGGGCCTCGGGCACGCTCGCCTCATAATTACCGCCGGCCATATCGCCGATGGCCGCCCCGAGAGCGCGGATCGGCGTCCCGACCATCCTGTGCAGCACGCCAACCAGGACAGCGCAGCCGATCAGCACGCACAGGAGCGAGATGCCGATGAGCATCGTCCGTGCCTGATCAGCGGCGGCCGTCAGCGTCCGGACAGGCACGGCGGCCACCACCGCCCAACGATCCTGAGTACCGCCGGCCTGTATCGGCTCCGACATGTAGCGCCACAGCGCGCCGTCCGGGCCTGCCGCATCGACCACGACATGGGATCCCGCGGCGATCGCCGCCTTCGCGGCATCGGCTGCGGAGGCATCGACGGTCCGGAGCGGTTTTCCGGCGGCCTCGCCGGTCGGATGCGCGACGCTGATCCCGCTCGCCGAAACCACGGCCAGGTAGCCGGTGCCGAACGGCTTCACTACGTTCAACGCGGCGTTGAGGGAGCCGAGGTCCAGGTCGATGCCGGCCGTGCCCCGATACGTCCCATCAACCGTGATCGGTGCGCCGAACGACATGATCGTCAGCTTTTGGCCGGCTACGGGATATATATAGGGCTCGATGGCGACCGGACGGTTGAGCCGCTTCGGCAGCAGGTAGTAGGCACCATCCGCCTCGGTATCGTATCCGGTGAGCACCTCGCGCTTGATCTCACCCGTGCCGCGATTCCAGTAGGGCAGGAAGCGACCTGTCGCGTCCGATGAAGCCGTGCCGGCAAAGTCCTTGTCGCGACCATCGAGCGCGTCCGGCTCCCAGCCGGTCCAAGTGGCGAGAAGATGGGGATTGGCGCGCAGCAAATCGTGGACAACGGCATCGTAGGCCGCGCGATCCTGGATTCCACTCGCCCGCAGGGCCGCGGTCGCGACCGCGAGGCTTTCTGCCGTCTCGGCCGCCGCGGCCAGTTGCGCGCGAACCTCGCGCGCCTCGTTCGACAGGGTCTCGGACTGGATCTTGGCCGTCTGTTCTTCAAACGCGGCATCGATGCGTTGGGTCAGAAACGCCGTTCCGCCGGCGAAGACGAATGCCAGCGAAAGACTGCCGGCGACCGCGGCTTTCAGTGGAAGCGATGCCATTGACCAACATTTTCTAAGTGCGAACGCGAATCGTTCTATCGCACGAACATAACCTGCCAGTTAATCATCATTTGCGTCTTTAATGCGCTTTCAGCACTGAAGATATATCGCCGAAAAATTGTTGAATGAGAAAAATGACAACATATTTTTATCTTAAATAGGTAATTATCACGACGTGAACACGTCAAATTGCCAATTCAATAATGTTTTCATCGGCCCTCATGTTGACCATGAGGGCCGGTTCTTACCTCAAGCCTCGCCGCGAGCGACCAGAGCCTCGTACTCAGCCACCTCGAGCTTGCCCTCTTGGGCGACCCGGGCCTTGTCCGCATCGCTGATCACGTCGCCGGCGAGGTCGAGGCGCTTCCAGGAGGCGAGGGGGGTCTCGCGTTCCGGGGTCGGGACGTACTTGTTTTGCTCGAGTTTCTGATACTTGTGAATGTAACGCGGGCAATTGACCCAGATCTTCTTCACCGTGACCTTCACCAGATACTTGGCCTCGGTGTACTCGGCCATGAGGGCGTCGTCGCGCAGCAGCGTCGCGTGGCCCTGCACCCGGATCCGGTGTGGCGTCTCGAAATCGATGAACAGCAGGCCGACCTTGGCCTGACCCTCGATGTTTCCCATCGAATAGAACATGCCGTTGCCGTCAAAGCCCGGGAACGCGAGGGTGTTCTCGTCGAGCACCTTCACCAGGCCCTGGGGCCCGCCCTTGTAGGAGACGGTCGGCATCCCGTCGGGATCAACCGTGGACAGGAAGAACATATCCCGGGAGCCGATGAAGGCGCCCTCGTCCGGGCGGATGCTGTCGTGGACCCAATCCTCGTCCAGGCGCACGGCGAGCTTCGTGGTGCCGAACTCGGTCTGCAACGCCCGGTGGGCGTCCGAATAGAGCGATGCCATGGCGTGTCCTCTCTAACCCTCACCGGTCCTCATACGTGCGGGACCGCTGAGGCGTTTATCGCCGGGAATGCCCGCGTTCGGCAACCGGCAATAGAAAAAGCCGGCCTCGCTATCACGTGACCGGCCTTCCGGAGGTGCGGCCGAGCAAAGCCCGGCCGCGAAATCCCAAAATCAGTTGCGGGTCTTGTCGACCAGCGCCTTCTCGGAGATCCAAGGCATCATGGCGCGGAGCTTGGTGCCGACCTCCTCGATCGGGTGGGTGGCGAGCTTGGCGCGGGTCGCCTTGAACGAGGTCTGGTTGACCTTGTTCTCCAGCATCCAGTTGCGGGTGAAGGTGCCCGACTGGATGTCGTTGAGCACGCGCTTCATCTCGGCCTTGGTCTCGGGCGTGACGATGCGCGGGCCGGTCACGTACTCGCCGTACTCGGCCGTGTTAGAGATCGAGTAGTTCATGTTGGCGATGCCGCCCTCGTAGATGAGGTCGACGATCAGCTTCACCTCGTGCAGGCACTCGAAATAGGCCATCTCGGGGGCGTAGCCCGCCTCGACCAGGGTCTCAAAGCCGGCCTTGATCAGCTCGACCAGGCCGCCGCAGAGCACGGCCTGCTCACCGAACAGGTCGGTCTCGCACTCTTCCTTGAAGGTGGTCTCGATGATGCCGGCGCGGCCGCCGCCATTGGCCGAGGCGTAGGACAGGCCGAGATCGTGGGCGTTGCCGGAGGCGTCCTGGGCGATGGCGATCAAGGTCGGCACGCCGCCACCGCGCAGGTACTCGGACCGCACGGTGTGGCCGGGGCCCTTCGGGGCGACCATCAGGACGTCGAGGTCCTTGCGCGGCTCGATCAGGTTGAAGTGGACATTGAGGCCGTGGGCGAACAGGAGGGCGGCGCCCTCTTTCATGTTCTTCTCCAGCGACTCCCGGTAGATGTCGCCCTGCAGCTCGTCGGGGGTGAGCATCATCACCACGTCGGCCCACTTGGCGGCCTCGGCGACCGACAGGACCTTGAAGCCCTCGTGCTCGGCCTTCTTGGCGGTGGCGGACCCCTCGCGGAGCGCGATGACGATGTCCTTCACACCGGAATCGCGCAGGTTGAGCGCGTGGGCATGGCCCTGGCTGCCGTAGCCGACGATGGCGACCTTCTTGCCCTTGATCAGGTTCAGGTCGGCGTCGCGATCGTAATAAACCCGCATGTCGATTTCCTCTTCAGCGTTGGTTTCGGGTAGGGTTAGGTGTTTGCCTGGCCGTACAGGGCCAGGAACTGGTCCACGGCGCGGCCCGCATCGCGCTGGATTTCGTCCGCGTCGAGGTCGAGCGCCTCGCCGAGCAGCAATCGGATCTGGATATCCCGGCCGACCAAGCCGAAGAAGGTCCGGAACGCTGCCTCGCTGTCGGCGAAGGCGAGCAGCCCCGCCGCGCGCCCGGCCTCCAGCACCGGCTTGACCCGCTCACCGATGGCGAAGCGGCCGTTCGCCAACACGATGCCGCCGAGATTGCTCTTGCGCGAGCCGGCATGGGCGACGGCGATCCGGTTCAGCGCCACCGAGGTGCGGCTGGTGATCACCGTGAGCCAGGAGACCGCGAAGTCCTGGAGATGTTCGCGCAGGCTGGTCCCGTCCAGCGCCTGCACGGCCTCGCGGCCGGCATGGACCCGGGACGCCTGCCATCGCACCGTCGCGGTGAGCAGGCCGTCGCGGTCGCCGTACCACTTGTACAGGGTCTCCTTGGAGCAACTCGCCCGGCGGGCCACCGCGTCCATGGTGAGCTGGTCACCGCCCTCGACCATGAGGGCGAGGACGGCGTCGAGCACCGCCTGCTGGCGCACGGACGGCGTCGCCGGCGCCACGGCGCCCGCCTCTTCCGTCTCCTGCCGCTCTGCAAGGCTCGACCGCATCGCTTCTAGTACCGTACCGTACGGTACGCTCGATAGAGCGATTCGCCGGACGCCGCAAGGGGCCCGGCGGGGCGGCTTCAGGCTGGCAGGGCCAGCCCTTCGCGGGCGAACACCGCCTGCACCGCCGGCCGCTCGGCGACCCGACGAGCATGGGCGTGCCAAGCCGGGAAGCGCGCGGGCATGTCGAACCGGAGCGACGCGCCGGAGGCCCAGACCCAAAATACCATCAGGTAGGCGTCGACCACGCCGTACCGGTCCCCCACGGCCCAGACGCCGTTCGAGAGGTGGACCTCGGTCATGGTGCAGAGATCACCGTAGGTGTCGGCGGCCTTGTCGCGGATGCCGGGAAAGGCGTCCTCGTCCGCAGTGTAGCGTTCCGGCCGGCGGACATGCGCGTAGGTGACGTGGTGATTGGCGGCGAGCCAGCCGAGCCACTCGTCGGCCCGGGCCTGCTCGCGCAGATCGGTCGGCCAAAAGCCCTTCTCGGGCACGGCGCGGGCGACATGGCGCAGGATCGCCGCGCATTCGGTCAACACCCAGCCGTCCTCGACGAGGGCCGGCACCCGGCCGCGCTCGTTGATCGCGAGGTATTCCGGCGCGCGCTGGTCCCCTGCCGCCAGGTTGAGCTTGACGCCTTTGAAGGGCAGCCCGGATTCCTCTAGGATGATGTGGGCGGCCAGCGAGCAGGCGCCGGAGGCGTAGTAGAGGGTGCGGGTGGTCATTCGGAGTTCTTACCGTTGCTGCACTGAGCGGGCGTCCGCACCGTCGAAAGTCAGGCCGAGAAGACTGCGCAGCTTGCCGCGCACTTCGGCGACAACATCGTCCGGTGCCGACCCGAGGCTTCTGAGGATCCGGGTCGCCCGGTCGATCGAACGGACTTGATCGACCAACACGGCGCCTCCGACGACCAGACCGGCTGGCAGGAAGACTTTGGTTGGCCATGGATGCGGGTTACGCGTGATCGGGCATATGATCACCCGGCGCGTCAGGTGGTTCATGTCCGGGTCCGATACGACGAGCGCCGGCCGGATCCCGTTCTGCTCGGTGCCGCGGACCGGTTCGAGATCGATGAGGAGCAACTGGCCCGGAATTGGCTGCCAATCAGTACGGGTCGTTGGCGTCATCGATGATCTCGGAACCGCGGTCGGGACCCCAATCGACGGATTCAGGCTCCGCCTCGGGCCTCAGACGCCGTGCTTCAGCGATCATCTCCGCCATCGTATAAACGGGCAACCCGTCAACGTACCGACGCCCGGTCCATTGCTTGGGCTCGACCTCCGGCCGCCCCTTCGAGACGATCTCGACGGTCTCTCCTTCGAGGATACCGAGTTCCTCGGCCTCCATGCTGCTCAGCCGCACGGCGAGATCATCGCCCCAACGAATCACCTTGGCTTCCATCGCTTCGCCTCCCGTGAGGACGGCGGAGCATAGCAGATCGGAGCCGCGGGATCCTACAGCGGCTCCGAACCCCGGCCCATGGCGCTGATGCCGGTGCGGCAGATCTCGACCAGCCCGATCACGCTCATCAGCCGCACGAACCGGTCGATCTCCTCGGTGGCGCCGGTGAGTTCGAACACGAAGGAATTGAGCGTGGCATCCAGCGTCTTGGCGCCGAAGGCGGCGGCCAGGCGCAGGGCCTCGCTGCGATGCTCGCCCTCGCCCTTGACCTTCACGAGGCAAATCTCGCGCTCCAGCGCATTGCCCTGGAGGGTCAGGTCGACGACCCGATGGACTGGCACCAGCCGATCGAGCTGCGCCTTGATCTGCTCGATCACGGCGTTCGTACCGGTGGTCACGATGGTGATGCGTGAGATATGGCGCGCCTCCTCGGTCTCGGAGACGGTCAGGCTCTCAATGTTGTAGCCGCGGCCGGAAAACATGCCGGAGATGCGCGCGAGCACGCCGGGCTCGTTGTCGACGATCACCGCGAGCGTGTGCCGGTTCACCGGCTCGACGCGGCCGGCATCGGGGTAGTGGGTGTTCATCGCGTTCATCGCCGGCTTCGTCCTCGTCATCCAGTCCGTGCTCATTGGCGGCCGCGCGCCGCCGCCCAAACGGCAGGCGGCCACCCCGAGAGGGCCGCCGCCAAACCCCTCACACCAGCATCTTGCCTTCCTCGGAAATCACGTCGCCGAGTTCGACGCCGGTCTCGCCGAGGTAGTCGGACAAGAGCATCTCGTTATGCGCCTTGCCCGAGGGGATCATCGGGAAGCAGTTCTCGGTCTTGTCGACGATGCAGTCGAACAGAACCGGCCCGTCATAGGCGAGCATCTCCGCGATGGCGCCGTCGAGGTCGCCCGGCTTCTCGCAGCGCATGCCCTTGGCGCCGTAGGCCTCCGCCAGCTTGACGAAGTCCGGCAGGCTCTCGGAATAGCTCTGCGAGTAGCGCGAGCCGTGCAGCAGCTCCTGCCACTGCCGGACCATGCCCATGTACTCGTTGTTCAGGATGAACACCTTGACCGGCAGCCGGTACTGAACCGCGGTCGAAAGCTCCTGCATGTTCATCAGGATCGAGGCCTCGCCGGCGATGTCGATGACCAGCCCCTTCGGGTGGGCGAGCTGCGTGCCGATGGCCGCCGGCAGTCCGTAGCCCATCGTGCCGAGACCTCCGCTCGTCATCCAGCGGTTCGGCTCGTCGTACTTGAAGTACTGCGCCGCCCACATCTGATGCTGGCCGACCTCCGTGGTGATGTAGGTCTCGCGGTCCTTGCAGGCCTCGTAGAGGCGCTGCACGGCGTATTGCGGCTTGATGATCGTCCCCGACGGCCAGTAGGCAAGGCAGTCGCGGGCCTTCCAGGCGCTAATCTTCTGGAACCACGGGTCGAGATTGGACTTTTCGGGCCGCGATGGCAGGGCGCGCCAGGCTTCCAGCATATCGGCCAGCACCGAGGCACAATCGCCGACGATCCCGACATCGACCTTGACCACCTTGTTGATCGAGGAGGCGTCGACGTCGATGTGGATCTTCTTCGAGAAAGGCGAGAACGCATCGAGCCGGCCGGTGATCCGGTCGTCGAACCGGGCGCCGACGCAGATCATCACGTCGCACTCGTGCATCGCCAGGTTGGCCTCGTAGGTCCCGTGCATGCCGAGCATGCCCAGGAACTTCGGATCCGTGCCCGGATAGGCGCCGAGCCCCATCAGGGTCGAGGTGACCGGGAAGCCGGTCTCGGCGACGAGCTCGCGCAGGAGGCGCGAGGCCTCCGGACCGGAATTGATCACGCCGCCGCCGGTGTAGAAGACCGGGCGGCGGGCGGTCGCCATCAGTTCCACCGCTGCGCGGATCCGGTCGCCGTCGCCCTTGACGGCGGGGCGGTAGGTCTTGTGGCTCGCGATCTCCGGGCGCTCGTAGAGGCCGGAGGCGAACTGGATGTCCTTGGGCAGGTCGACCACGACCGGGCCGGGCCGGCCGTTCGCGGCGACGTAGAACGCCTCATGCAGGATACGCGGCAGGTCCTCGATCGATTTGACCAGGTAATTGTGCTTCGTGCAGTGGCGCGTGATGCCGACCGTGTCGCATTCCTGGAAGGCGTCGGTGCCGATCAGATGCGTCGGAACCTGCCCGGTGATGCAGACGAGCGGGATCGAGTCGAGCAGCGCGTCGGTGAGACCGGTGACGATGTTGGTGGCGCCGGGGCCCGACGTGACCAGCACGCAGCCGACTTTGCCGGACGAGCGCGCATAGCCCTCGGCCGCGTGGACGGCACCCTGCTCGTGGCGCACGAGGATGTGCTTGACGGCGTCCTGATGGAACAGCGCGTCGTAGATCGGAAGTACGGCGCCGCCCGGATACCCGAACAGTGTGTCGACCCCCTGATCCTGGAATGCCCGGATGACCATCTCGGCCCCGGTCATGACCTCGCCGCCCATGCTCTCCTCCTCCGCTCCCCGGATCGTCAGCGGCGGTCGTGCGCCGCCGGACGAACCGGTTCCTTTCGTCCTGCACTTTCGTCACGCGAGGCGGCATCCGCCTCGCTCGAAAGTACTGTCTTGGTCGGTATCTCGAACGCGTGGATCTCGTTGACCGTGATGCGTCACTGAGCAGCGGGCAATAAAAAAGGGCCCCGAGGGACCCTGCATGCGCCACCGCTCGGATTGCAGCCCTGATCTAGGGCCGCCCCGTCGGTGACGCTTCCACTACAATAAGAACCGCGTTCATCGGATATCCGAGCCTGCCTCGCGGCGGACGCCAAATCCGGGGTCGGATTCGTGCGACTCACGCGTGAAGTGTCGAGCCTCATACCGGAGCCCCGGGAGCCGGTCAACGCGTTTGCCGAGGATCGGACGCGCGCTCAGTGCAGAGGCGGCGGCCGGCGGCGGACCCAGTTGCCCGCGGCGTCGTAGGCGGCGCCGAGCTGGAGGCAGGCGAGTTCGCCGTGGTTGCGAGCGACGATCTGGATGCCCGTCGGCAAACCGGCCTCCCCGAAGCCCGCCGGGACGTCGAGGGCCGGCAGGCCGGACATGGTCACCGGGACCACAGTCTGCATCCACCGATGGTAGGTGTCCATCGCGCGGCCGCCGACCTCCCGGGGCCAACGCAGGCCCTTGTCGAACGGAAAGACCTGCGCGCTCGGCATGACCAAGTAATCGTAGTTTTCCATGAACCGGCGCACAGTCTCGTA
This sequence comes from Methylobacterium sp. J-001, assembly GCF_022829565.1. NCBI lineage: Bacteria > Pseudomonadati > Pseudomonadota > Alphaproteobacteria > Hyphomicrobiales > Methylobacteriaceae > Methylobacterium > Methylobacterium sp. J-001. The sequence continues at coordinate 17,578 of NZ_JAKSYN010000043.1, read as the reverse complement.
CCAGCGGGTGCGACCCTCCAGGGCGGCGACGACCTGATCGGCGGTGAGCGCCAGCCCACGCTCGGCCTCCCAGATCGCCTCGGGCTTCATCTGGGCCCGGTGGCCGGGCTCGTCGTAGAGCGGCCGGAGCGCCGCGGAGACCGACAGCGCCCGCAACGTCAGAAAATCGCGCCAGAGCTGCTCCATATCGAACCGGGGCGCCGCCTCCTCGACCACGCAGCCGATCTCCGCGAAGGTTGCCAGCGCCGCGCGGCCGAGTTCGAGCACGCCGGGATCGAACGGGATCTGTCCGTCGCAATCGCCCAGCCAGGCGATCCGGGTCCCGCGGAAATCCCGGGCGAGCGGGCTTGCGAAGGCCGTTGGGTCCTGGCGGATCGTGTTTGGGCAGCGCGGATCGTAGCCAGCCTGGACCGACAGCATCAGGCCGATATCGGCCGGGCTGCGCCCGACGGCGCCAAGCACCGACAGGCCGGGGCTGAACACGTCCTTGGTCTCGACCGGGATCCGGCCCCAGCTCGGGCGCAACCCGTAGCAATTGTTGAAGGCGGGCGGGTTGCGCAGCGAGCCGCCGAAATCGCTGCCGTCGGCCACCGGCTGCAGTTTTAGGGCGACCGCCACCGCCGCACCACCACTCGATCCCCCGGCGCTCTTCTCTGGATCGTAGGCGTTTCCGGTGGCGCCGTAGACCGGATTGAAGCTGTGCGAGCCGAGCCCGAATTCGGGGATGTTGGTTTTGCCGATGAAGATCGCCCCGGCCGCGCGCAGCCGGGCGACCATGATCGTGTCCGTTTGCGCGATCCGGTCCGCGAAGATCGGCGATCCTTGCGTGAACGGCAGCCCGCGCACCGCATCGAGATCCTTCACGGCGAGCGGGAAACCGTGCAGCGGCCCCACGGCCTCGCCGCGGGCGAGCGTGGCATCCCGCGCCTCGGCCTCCTGCAGGAGTGCCGCCTCGCCCTGAAGCCCGACGATGGCGTTGACCTGCGGATTGAGCCGGTGAATCCGCTCCAGATAAGCGCGCATCACCTCGACGCAGGAAACAACCCGGCCGCGGATGGCGGCCGAGAGATCGACGGCGCCGAGCGCCGTGATGCCGTCCTGTCGCTCATCCTGCATGGTCGGTCGTCTCCCTCTCGCGGTCCGCGCCGGCATAGCAAAGGCAAGGCCGATCACACGTTTGATCGTGTGCGGCGGTCTACTACTCGTGATGGTCGGAGAGGCAAGAGACGTGCAGGGATTCGGCCGATGTTTCCGAGCCCCGACAAGGGGCCCCCGTCGCGCGCAATGGCGCGATGATCCCTGGTCCCACTTCCACGCCCAGCACCGTCATCGCGAGCGGAGCGAAGCAACCCAGGGCAGCACACGCTCGCCGAGTGTGGCGTTTCCCTAGATGGCTTCGCTCCGCTCGCAAGGACGGTGGGAGGGGTACGTGCTCCCGTCGGAGCCAGATCAGACCACAGCCCAGGGCAGCGTTTCATCCCCCCGGAACACCACCACGGCAGTGTCCTCCACGGCCACCGCCTCGATCACGCTACTCTCTCGACGCTCGAGGGTAACGGTGGCATCGTTGGGTGCCAGCCCGTGGAAGCGCGCACCATTGAGCGACGCGAAGGCTTCGAACTTGTCGAGCGCGCCCTCCTCGTCGAAAACCTGCACGTAGGTCTGCAGAGCGCTCGGGCCGCAGAACACGCCGGCGCAGCCGCAGGAGGCCTCCTTGGCGCCGCGGACATGCGGGGCGGTGTCGGTGCCCAGGAAGAAGCAGGCCTCGCCCGAGGTCGCGGCCGCGCGTAGGGCCAGGCGATGCCGCTCGCGCTTGGCCACTGGCAGGCAGTAAAGGTGCGGGCGCAGGCCGCCCTGGAAGATATGGGTGCGGTTGATGACGAGGTGATGGGGCGTGATCGTCGCCGCCACGCGACTCCGGTTGGCCCGCACCACGTCGAGGATCTCAGCCGTGGTGGCATGCTCGACGGTGACCTTCAGGCCCTGGTGCCGGGCCAGCAGCGGGATCAGGCTGCCCTCCATGAAGGCGGCCTCGCGGTCGAAGATGTCGATCTCCGGGTCGGTCGCCTCGCCGTGGATCAGAAGCGGCATGCCGATGCGCTCCATCCGCTCCAGAACGGGCGCGAGCCCGATCAGGTCGGTGACGCCGGCATGCGAGTTCGTCGTCGCGCCGGCCGGGTAAAGCTTGGCGGCGATCCAGACCTTCTCGGCGAAGCCGCGCGCGATTTCGTCCGGGTCGGTGTCGTCCCGCAGATAGCAGGTCATCAAGGGCGTAAAGTCGACCCCCTCGGGCAGCGCGGCCAGGATCCGCTCGCGATAGGCCCGCGCAGCTGCCACGGTCGTCACCGGCGGCACCAGGTTCGGCATGATGATGCCCCGGGCGAACTGGGCCGCCGTGTAGGGCAGCACCGCCTTCAGCATCGCGCCGTCGCGCAGGTGGATGTGCCAGTCGTCCGGCCGGCGGATCGTGATCCGGTCGGCCGCGGTCGAAGCGGGCGGCTGCGCCGCGGGGAACAGATCGGCGACGCTCATCGCTTGCGGCTCCTCAGCCCTGCCCGAAGGACGAGATGCCGCCGTGGGCGGCCGACCACTCCGCCGGGGCATTGAGGAAGCGCTCGACCTCGGCCAGGGTGTTGGCGTCGAAAGTACCCATCTCCTTGGCCACTGCCAGCACATCCCACCACGTGGTGAGGTAGTGCAGCTTGATGCCGATCTCCTGCATCAGCGCGGCGCTGCCGGGGAAGATATCGTAATAGAACAGCACGAAGCAGTGATCGACGTTGGCGCCCGCATCGCGCAGAGCCTGGCAGAAATTGACCTTGCTGCGCCCGTCGGTGGCGAGATCCTCGACCAGCAGGGTCCGGGCGCCGTCCACGACCTCGCCCTCGATCTGGGCGTTGCGGCCGAAGCCCTTCGGCTTCTTGCGCACGTACTGCATCGGCAGCATCAGCCGGTCGGCGATCCAGGCGGCGAACGGGATGCCGGCGGTCTCGCCGCCCGCGATATGGGTGAGCGACTCGTAGCCGATCTCGCGCACGATCGTGGAGGCGGCGAAATCGATCAGCGTCGAGCGCAGGCGCGGGAACGAGATGATCTTGCGGCAGTCGATATAGACCGGGCTGGCCCAGCCCGAGGTAAACTTGAACGGTTCGTCCTTGTAGAAATGGACGGCCTGGATCTCCAGGAACATCTTGGCCGCTTCGCGGGCGATGATCGTTCGGTCGATGGGCAGGAACGACGTGGTCATGCGGCGTGCGCGCTCCGCTGAGTGCGCTCTCCGGCGGGGACCGGTCTCGAAGAGCGCGGGATGGGTAGGCCTGACCGGTCTCCTCCGCCCTGTCTCCGCCAGCGTCAACCCTCCCGAAGCCGCTATCCGCGTCTCAGGCGGCGTCGCCTTTCGTTCGGAGCAGCGCCAAATGCCGGATTGCAAGCGCGTAGCCATGTGTGCCGAAGCCGGCCAGGACTGCGGTCGCCGCCAGTGAGATGTAGGAATGGTGGCGAAACGCCTCGCGCCGGTGGACGTTCGAGATGTGGCACTCGATCACCGGCACCTCGCAGGTGTTGAGCGCGTCGAGGATCGCCACCGAGGTATGGGTGTAGGCGCCGGCATTGATCACGATGCCGGCCGACCCGACCCGGAAGGCGTGGATCGCGTCGATCAGCACGTGCTCGGCATTGCTCTGGCGGAAATCGACGTTGAGCCCGAAGCCGACGGCGGTCTCACGGCACAGGACCTCGACATCGGCGAGCGTCTCGCGCCCGTAAATCTCCGGCTGCCGTTTGCCCAGCAGGTTCAGGTTCGGCCCATTCAGGACCAGGACGGTGTCGTTCATTGCGTTCCTCGCCGCGCGAGAGGTGCGGCAAGCCGCCGTCCGACACAAGTCCACCCTGTCACCGGCTCCGAGATGTCCCGCGCCGAAGGCCGCCCGGTCCGCCAGAGCGGTTCAGTTTCCCCGCCTGCGGGGCTATCCCGGGCGCGAATCAAATGAACGATCAGGGAGAAGACGCGATGGCAGGATCCCCGAGCGACGCGCCCGTCGTGATTGCGGTGGCGATCACCGGCTCGGTGCCGCGCAAGACGGACAACCCGGCCGTGCCGGTCACCGTGGCCGAGCAGATCGAATCGTCCCAGCAGGCCTTCGAGGCGGGCGCCACCCTTGCCCATATCCACGTGCGCAACGACGACGAGTCGCCCTCGTCGGATCCCGACAAGTTCGCGGCCGTGCAGGAGGGGCTGCGCAAGCACTGCCCCGGGATGATCGTGCAATTTTCGACAGGCGGGCGTGGACGTGACCCCGCCGCAAGGGGACTCTCGCTCAAGCACCGGCCCGACATGGCGTCGCTCTCCACCGGCTCGGTGAACTTCCCGACCATCGTGTACGAGAACAGCGCCAGCCTCGTCACGGACCTCGCCGGCCAAATGAAGCAGTTCGGCGTGCGGCCCGAGATCGAGATCTTCGACCTATCGCATCTGCACGGGGCGAAACGGCTGGTGGAGGCCGGCGTCATCGACAGCCGTCCACATGTTCAGTTCGTGATGGGCGTGCAGAACGCGATGCCGGCCGAAGCGCACCTGCTCGATATCCTGCTCGCCGAGACGCGCCGGATCCTGCCCGAGGCCACCTGGACCGCCGCCGGGATCGGCCGCAACCAAGCGGTCGTGATGGAGTGGGCGCTGGCCCGCGGTGCCGACGCGGTCCGCACCGGGCTCGAGGACAACATCCGGATCACGAAGGACCGGCTGGCGGCGAGCAATGCCGAGCTGGTCGCCCTCGCGGCCGATGCGGTGCGCCGCCATGGCCGCCGGGTCGCAAGCCCGGTGGAGGCGCGGGCCACCTTGGGGCTGGGCTGAGAGGAACCGTATTCTAAAACTCCGCGTCGGGCGACTTCCAATCTCGTCGGTCGTCAAGCGACCGCTCGCGAAGCCTTTCCTGCATCACGGCTTTCGGGCGACGATGGCATGCAGTCTACCGACGGAGCGGTCCTGATCGATGATGAAGCCGATGGCCCGCAATTCCCTCGCCAAGGCTGCAGGCTGAAGCCGCAGCTTCCGATAGCTGCTTTTGCGCAGCGTCCAACCGCCATTGTTGCGGACGTAGATGATATCCGCTACGACGACGCTTTCGGGCTCGTAGTCGAGTGCGCAGACCATCAAACGTTGGTCGTCCGCCCGAACCGGAATGAAGCGATCCAAGCCCGTCAATTCCAGCGAAAGATCGCGAAACGTCAGGACCAAGCGACCTGCCGCACGTAGCGCATCATGCGCATCGCGGAAAAGCTTCGATACGTCGCCGCGATCGTCGAGATGCGTCAGGGTATCGCCCATACATACGATCGCATCGATGCTATCGCGCTCGACCAATGTCGCGAAGCCGCGTATATCGGTCAATCGCGGTTCGATTGAATCTCTCGCTTTAAGCGTCTTCAATTCCTCAAGCAGAGCGTGACAGGAATCGAGTGCAATAACGGATTCGAAGCCGAGATCGCGAAGAGCAAAGCTCTGATAGCCCGGCCCGCAACCGAGGTCGATGGCCCGACCATTCGGTCGTGAGCATATTCCAAGGTCGATAAGCAGTTTTCGCTGCTCGGCAACCTTATCGCTGAACGATGAGCCGTTCATCCACGATTAATGTTTCGTCAGAATATTGTCATAATATGCTCGAACCTGGCTCATCAGCAGCTCCGGGATCGCGTTTTAAACCGCATTATTGTCGTGCCGGGCCGCTTGTCGAGATTGCGATCAGCGCAGCCTATCTCGCGACACCCTTCACCCGAATGCGGGCACGGCCCCAATGCCCATCTTCTCACGGGCCGGGCGGTGTGCTAACGCTCCGCCCGCGCGGGTGTAGCTCAATGGTAGAGCAGCAGCCTTCCAAGCTGAATACCCGGGTTCGATTCCCGGTACCCGCTCCACGTCTCTCCCCGGATGGCACAGGGCACGGGGTACATGATCCCAGGATGTGTGGGGTGGATAGAGACTGACGCGTCTGAGTTCTCTCGTTCTGGCCTGATGGACATCCTGGCAGGTCGTAACACCGTGCTGAGCCCTCAGGCGTCGCGCATGATTGTGGTCGACGAATAGCTGCAGGTGCGGCTGTGGCTTATGGCGGACCTCATCGATATCGCCTAGCCATCGCGGGCTTGGTGGTGCCGCTCCTTCGCTTGACCTAACTTCTAGTTCACGGATGCTTGGGCTTGGTCAGGTGATGCGCGATGCCGCGCTCCTGCCAGGCACGACCGAAAATGCGCCCTCTTCAGAGGACTATCGGGCCTGAGCGGTTGCGCGCGGAAAGGCAGGGGTGCCCCCCGTGTCCGTTCGCACCTTTTGCATCTGGCGCGGCACGATCGCCCTCAATGCGGGTAAGACGCCCGATGCCGCGTCGGGACCAACTTCCGCCCGCAGTCGACGAAGGCAGACGAATACCGCCGAAAAGGTAAAGCTTGCCCGCCTTCGTCCTAACACCGGCGATATCGACGTAGACATCGCTAATGGCGTAAGCGGCGAGACGCGTCTGCTGGGGTTTGTCGCCGTCAATCTGCCTGGGCGGCTGATATCCTGTCGCTCAAGGAAGTATCTAGCAGTTCGGGTGGAGGATCGTGGGCGAGAGGCGATGGAGGCCGTCGTCCGACGGCAGCAGCGTATGCCGCCAGAAGGGAACGATGCCCGACTTGTTCTATGATGTGAGGACGGTCGAGCGCGGCTGCTGTGCCCTCCATGGCGGGTATCCGACGTCGTCCGACGCGTCCATTTCTGTATGGTTGTCCGCCTGATACCGCAGCGTCTGATGGCAGCCCTTACACTCCATGGACGCAACTATTTCGCGCCTTGCATCTCCTTTGTCGTGCCTGCGCTACCGCAAAAAAATCGGTCCGTAGCGCATGTTCTGCAGCAAGGTGCCAAACCCTATTGCCACACCACGGGATCAAGCCTGAGCTGGCTCGCTATACGAGGTGTCCCGTGGTGATGCTGTCGTAAAGATCCTCAGGCGTCCTGCGTGCCTGGAGACCGGATCGGCAGCGTCCAATTCGGCCTGACGAAGTGGCAGGTATAGCCGTCCGGTCGACGTTCCAGGTAATCTTGATGCTCCGGTTCGGCCTCCCAGAACGGACCCGCTGGCGCCACCTCGGTCACCACCTTGCCCGGCCAGAGGCCCGACGCGTCGACGTCGGCAATGGTCTCCTCCGCGACCCGCCGCTGCGCGTCGTCGAGGTAGTAGATGGCCGACCGGTAACTCAGGCCCCGGTCGTTGCCCTGGCGGTTCGGCGTCGTGGGGTCGTGGATCTGGAAGAAGAACTCCAGGATGCGCCGGAAGCTCGTCTGGGCCGCGTCGTAGACAATCTCAATGCCTTCTGCATGGGTGCCGTGGTTGCGGTAGGTCGCGTTCGGCACATCGCCGCCGGTATATCCCACGCGGGTGGTGATGACGCCCTCCTGCCGTCGGATCAGGTCTTGCATGCCCCAGAAGCAGCCGCCCGCCAGCACAGCCTTCTCTTCGCTCATCGTGTTTCCTCCGTAGGACCGAAGCGTCCCATCCTGACCCATAGATGGGGATTCCGATCAGGCTTCGCCCCTTCCCGGGGCGACATCGCCCGCGGCACTCTCTCATCCTCTGCTAACCCGCGCTCGGTCAGCGCGCCTCAACTTTCACGCAGGTGAAGGCGACGGGCAGGGCCTAGCCGCCCTCCATCGTCTCCGTAAACGAGGCGGCGTTAGCGGTGGTCGACGTGACGGCGTGCTCGGCATTCGGGCTGTCGACCGGCAGCACGTAGTCCTGGCCGCTCTCCAGCCCCTTGGTCGAGTCGAACACTCGGATGGTGCCGTTGAAAGGCTTACGTGCCGTCTTCGCCATGTCGTCCGCCTGAACCTGAGTCGCGCCGAAGAGGATGGCGGCCATCGTCGCCAGGGTGGACATGCGCATATCGGGGTTCCTCAGCGCCCGCTGCCGGGCTCGTGGATCGGGCAGCCGTTGAACCGCTGGCGGAATTCGGCCGAGTGCCGGTAAGGCGCATTGCGGGCGCGGTTGATGTTGCCCAGCGGCCTGTGGGCGGCGAGCCCCGTCCAGACGCTGAAGCGCATCTCCTCATCCACGGTGCGGACGCGGATCTCGTCCCAGCTGTCCTGCGGGCGGACGGTGATCAGGCCAACCCGCTGAAATGGCGCCTCGTCCTCGCTCCATTCGACGGTCGGATCCTCGACGGGCTGGCGCTCGAGGTCGCGGCAGAGTTGGACCCGGAATTCCCACATGCCCTCAATCACCGCCATCTCGGAGCGCACCGTCTCGCGGATCGCGTTCGGGCGGCCGGAGGCATCGATCTCATTGCCGGTGAGCGCGGTCAGCCCCGGGGCGATCGGCGCGATCGAGAATTTGGCGACGTGGTCGCCGTACCGAAACGGGGTGACGCTGTAATAGGTCTCGCCGAGCGGATCGACGTTGGGCGCGCCGCCAAGCGAGCCGATGGTCGGGCTTTCGATGCCGACGGCGGTCAGTGCCTTGTTGACTCCACGCAGCACCGTCGAGGCAGCGACCTTCAGGCCCTCGACCCGGTCGGTAGTGCCGGCGAGCAGCTTGAGGCTGCCAAGAAACTTCTGTGCGTTCGGGGCCTGGAATATCTTGCCGTTGACCATGATGAAGTTTTGGGTCGTGCCCTCGGCATCGGGCAGGCGCTCGCCCTCGACGTCCAGGACCTTCAGCGCGAGGCCGCGAGGTAGCGAGACCGCATCGGGCAGGATGTCGCCGGCATTGGTCGACAGCCGCATGTAGACCTTGTGCTCGCCGGGCTTGGCGAACAGCCCCTGTGCCAGCTCTGGCGGCAGGTTCGGATCGATCCGAAGGACGCCTTCGAGGATCCCGTGCGCTTTGGCGTGGACGGAGCGGACGGCATGGCCGGAATCGTCGGCGACCGTTTGGAGGATGGTGTCGAAGGTCTGGTTCAGTCCCTCGATGGTCTTGCCCTCATCGGGCTGCACGACCTCGTGATCGGGGCTGTAGCGAATCGGTGCTTGCAAGATCAGAGGCTCCAGCTTGGTTCCGTTTCCGATCGAACAACGCTGGGGGATCTCCGTTCCAAGTTGCATTCCATTCAATTATCCGTGAGCAATTGGTTGGGAATGCGGGTACCGGGCGGTGATTGTCGGCGGAAGGACGCCAGATGTGGTACCCGCTCTAATTTATAAGAGTTCTGACGTGCGTCTTTGGCTTGGTCCGCCGAAACGCCTGACCGCCGAGCCATGGCCGCGTCACGCTCTTTTTTCATGTGGGGATCGCTGAGCAGTTCCGGGATTTTGCGGACTGCCATGTCGGACGGCCCCCCGATCAGCCCATTCGATCCTTGGCTACACCAGCCGGCCATCAGCCGAGCAGTCTTGGACCTAGCCGAGGCCGTATCCAAGCTCCGGGCCCTGTTGGAGACCGCCCGTCAGGTCGCGACGATCGTGGCCGGGCAGCACCCGTTCTACTTAACCATGGACGTAGCCACCGTCTACGACGCGGGCAGCCCCATGAATACGGCTGGTATTCTGCCGCGCCGGTTCTGCAACTGTATTTCTGTGTACATTAACTGAGTTGGCGTCGCCGAACTGATCCAATTATTCGGTCTGTGCACGGTGGTCTGCGTTGCATTGGACAAATTCGATGTGCCTGTGCCTGAATAAGATGTCCATTCGGTCCGTCGGTGTCGTCGTTTAATGGGCTCGCTTCGCCGACCTAGAATCTGCGTCGTTGACTAGAACCATAGCCGCAACAGCAACCGAATTATCCTGTGAACAGCGGCCGCGTCTACAACGCTATCATCAATGTCGATAAGCCGCTTACAGGAACGATCGAGCATCTCGGCCTGCGCGGGCCTCTAGGAATGATCCCTGTGCCCGCAAGCTCGCGACGGGCCGCAATGATTTGACCGACATGCATCACCCGAACCTTCCTCACGGCTTTACCCAGATGACCGCCCATTCCAAGTGCTGCCTGCAGGCGATGGAGTAACTCGCCGCGCTTCTCGGCGACGCCCTTCGTAGGCCGTAAATCGCTGCTGTCCTGACCGTGGACGCATAGCCTCTGCGCGTGTGCTATCGTTTCTGGGCACGCCATGCGTGAACAGGGAACGGCGCGACACACAGTCTCGTCACGCTGATCCGATCCGGTGGGCTCCGGTCCTTTGGGAAGCATTACCATGAAGGTATCCGCCGACCTGTGCATCGTGCCGATGGGCGTCGGTCCCTCGGTCTCGTCCTACGTGCGCGAGATTAAAGCGATCATCGAAGCAAGCGGCTTGACCGCCACGATGCATCCCAACGGTACCAATATCGAGGCCGAATTGTCGGAGGTCTGCGCGCTGGCCGAGCGTTGCGAGGCGCGTCTCGCCGAGCTCGGTGTCGAGCGAACCTTCTTCACGCTGATCTTCTCGACCCGCCGGGACAAGGAGCAGTCCATGGCCGACAAGCTCGCGGCCGTCTCCTGACGGATCGTCTCTGAGGCGCCGCGCGGCGTTCCTGCCGTCGCGCGGGCCCCGTCGTTCGAGACCGCTCAGCCGTGGCAGGCGCAGCCGGCATGCTCGCAACCGGTGTGATCCTTGTGACCGTCGGCACATTCGTCACAGCAATAGGCCTTGCCGTCCCGGGACACCGCCTTGGACAGTTGGACGACGCACACGCAGTCCTGACAGGCGCATTTCACCATTTCGACGTCGACGCTGGCCATTCTTCTCTCCTCTGAGCGTTTCGTTCACTGACCGAGTCTAGTTCCGCCACAGCAGGGACGGAAGCGCTTCGGCGCCGCGGTGACGCGCCTTTGATCCGACCTGCAGTCTCGCGCGTTCCCCCCGGTCCGGACGCTGGCGTGCCGGGAGGAGGACGGCATGAGCGACCAGGACACCGGTGACATACGGATCGAACCCTATGACAGCCCTGCGGGCGGCTGGGGCTCGGCCCGCTCCCTCGTAGAGATTTTGACGCGCGAAGGCGTCCCGGTCACCGGCTCGGCGATGCTGCTGAAGCAGAACAAGCCGGACGGATTCATGTGCGTCTCCTGCGCCTGGGCGAAGCCGGCCAAGCCCCTGGCCTTCGAGTATTGCGAGAACGGCGCCAAGGCCACCGCTTGGGAACAGACCCGTCGTCGGGCAACCCCGGATTTCTTTTCCGCCCACACAGTCACCGAGCTGCTCGGCTGGAGCGACTACGCCCTGGAGGAGCAGGGCCGCCTAACGCATCCGCTGCGCTACGATCCCGAGACAGACCGGTACCGGCCGGTCGCCTGGGGCGAAGCGTTTGCCGAGATTGGGCGGGAGCTGAAGGCTCTGCGCGAAGAGGCCCCGAAATCGGCGGTGTTCTACGCCTCCGGGCGGGCCTCGCTGGAGACCAGCTACATGTGGGCGCTGCTCGCGCGCCTCTACGGCAACAACAACCTGCCGGACTCGTCGAACATGTGCCACGAGCCGACCTCGGTGGCGCTGCCGCAATCGATCGGCGCGCCGGTTGGCACGGTGCTGCTGGAGGATTTCGAGACCACCGACCTGATTTTCTTCTTCGGCCAGAATGTCGGCTCGAACGCACCCCGGATGCTCCATCCGCTCCAGGAGGCGCGGCGCCGGGGGGCGCAGATCATCACCTTCAACCCGCTGCGCGAGCGCGGACTCGAACGCTTCACCAACCCGCAATCGCCGGTGGAGATGCTGACGCGCTCGGCCACCAAGATCTCGACGCAGTACCACCAGGTGAAGGCAGGCGGGGACCTCGCGGCGCTCACCGGCATGTGCAAGATCCTCATCGCCCAGGACCGGGAGGCCGTGGCCGCGGGCAAGCCTGCGGTGCTCGATCACGCCTTCATCGCCGAGCACACCCATGGCTTCAATGCGTTCGTAGCGTTCTGCGATCGTGCGGATTGGGCGGCGATCGAGCGGCGCTCCGGCCTCACCCGCCCGGCCCTCGAAGCCGCGGCCGGGGTCTATGCCCGCGCCAAGGCGGTGATCGGCATCTACGGGATGGGCCTGACCCAGCATCGCAAGGGCACCGAGACCGTGCGGATGCTGGTGAACCTGCTGCTGCTGCGCGGCAATATTGGCAAACCCGGCGCCGGGATCTGCCCGGTGCGCGGCCACTCGAACGTGCAGGGCCAGCGCACGGTCGGCATCACCGAGAAGCCGGAGCTGGCACCGCTCGACAAGCTGAAGGAGCTCTACGACTTCGAGCCGCCGCGGGAGAAGGGGCTTAACACGGTCGAGACCTGCGAGGGCATCCTCGACGGCAGCGTCAAGGCCTTCGTCAGCCTCGGCGGCAACTTTTTGCGTGCGATCCCCGATACCGGGCGGATGGAGCCGGCCTGGCGGCGGCAGCGCCTCACGGTGCAGATCTCGACTAAGCTCAACCGCTCGCATCTGGTCAACGGCACGGTCGCGTACATCCTGCCCTGTCTCGGCCGGATCGAGATCGACCAACAGGCGAGCGGCCCGCAGGCGGTTTCGATGGAGGATTCCACCGCGCGCTTCCACGGCTCCCGGGGCGTATCGGATCCGGTCGGCCCGGAGGTGCGCTCTGAGCCCTGGATCGTGGCCGAGATCGCCAAGTCGGCGCTGCCGCACAACCCGCGCATCGACTGGGATGCCTGGGTCGCCGATTACGCCCGGGTGCGCGACGCGATCGAGGCGACCTATCCGACGGTGTTCCACGACCTGAACGGGCAGATGTTCCGGCCGGGCGGGATCACCAAGCCGCTTGGCGCCCGCGACCGGAAATGGGAGACAGACACCGGCAAGGCGAACTTCTCGGTGACGGAGGGGCTGGAGGCCGATCCCGACCTGCCGGCGCACAGCCCGGACGTGCTCGACCTGATCACTTTGCGCTCGAACGACCAGTTCAACACCACGGTCTACGGCTACGACGACCGCTTCCGCGGGGTGAAGGGCACCCGCGACATCCTGTTCATGAACCGGGCCGACATCACCCGGCTCGGGCTCAAGGACGGCGGCTCCGTCGATGTCGAGGCGGTGGCCGGCGACGCGGTCACGCGGCGCGTCGGCGGTCTGCGGGTGATCGCCTACGACATCCCCCAGGGGAATTGCGGTGGTTACTACCCGGAGCTGAATGTCCTGCTGCCGCTCTGGCATCACGACGAGCAGTCCAAGACCCCCGCCGCCAAGGCCATCACCGTGCGGGTGACGGCCACGACCTGAGCCGAGGGATCTGGCGCGGCGCCGTTCTCTCCGGCAAAGAGCCTGGATGGATCAGGTCACGCCCCGAGATGTGGAGCCGCGCCTGCGCGGCCTCCTGGACCTGATCGCAGCCGGCACGCCCGTCCGCGAGCCGGGCCTCGACCTTGCGCATGTGGATGCCAGCAGCACGGCGCTTGCCACCGTCGCGCCGGCCGATGCCGAATCCGGCGGCCTTCCCCTGGTCGGTGCGGACCTGTCCCGGGCCCGCATGGAGGAGGCCGACCTGTCCGGCGCAAATCTGCGCCGGGCCAGCCTTACCGGAGCGGTCGGGCGCTCAACCCGATTCATCGGGGCGATCCTAGAAGAAGCCGATCTGTCTGAGGCCGACCTTTCGGGGGCGGATTTCAGCGGCATCGTGGCGGGCCAGGTCAGGTTCGCCGAAGCGATGCTGGAGGATGCCCGCTTCGGGCAGGCCGCCATGCGCTTCGCCGATCTGTCGGGTGCGCTTTTGGACGGGGCGAATTTCGCCGAAGCTGACCTCTGGGGCGCGAATTTTTCCGGTGCCGATGCCGACGACACCGTGTTCCGCGGCGCGCGGCTCGACGAAGCCAAGCTCGCCGACGCCAACCTGACCCATGCCGATTTCGAGGGCGCGAGCCTTACAAAGGCATCCCTCGCGGGCTCGCGCCTGCGTGGCGCCAAGTTCACCGGAGCGAAGCTTGACGGCGCCGACCTGTCCGGCGCCGACCTCTCCGACACCGATCTCGTTCGGCTCAACCTCGCCACCTGCCGACTGCGGCATGCCCGCTTCGCTGGCGCCTGGCTTAACGGCACTCGAATGAGCGTCGAGCAGCTCGGCGGCGCCGTGGGCGAAGAGGTATCCGGTGCCTACGAGGCGGCGCAGGCGAGCTATCTTGCCCTAGAACAGAACTGGAAGAGCATCGGCAGCCAGGACGCTGCGAGCTGGGCCTACAAGCGCGGCCGCCGGATGGGCCGCTTTCATGCCGGGCAACAGGCGCGCGTCGCCTGGATCGCGCGAGACTGGGTCGGAATCCTGGGCCATGGCTACCGCTGGACCGCCGACAGATTCGTCGAGTGGCTGTGCGATTACGGCGAGAGCCTGTCGCGTATCGCCCGAGCCTTCGCGCTGCTGATTGTCGTGTTCGCCGGCCTATACGGACTCACCGGCGGCCTATTCTTGACCGAGGGGCCTGAGGCGGGGCCGACCTACAATCCGATCGACCTGATGAGCTACAGCGCGCTCAACATGATGACCGCCAATCCACCGGAGATCGGCCTCAAGCCGACCGGGCGCGTTACCAATCTGCTGGTCGGCCTGGAGGGCGCGGTCGGCATCATCCTGATGGGACTCTACGGCTTCGTCCTCGGCAATCGCCTGCGACGGTAGAATCCCTCAATCGTTCCCACTCAACCGCTCGATCAGAGTGCCAAGATCCTTGCGCAAGGCCCGGATCTCCGGCTCGCTGAGTTCGAGCTGGCACATCACGCTCTCACGCACGGTGACGGCCTCCGCTCGCAAGGCGGCCCCTTGCGGCGTCAGCGCGATCTCGACCTCGCGCTCGTCTGACTGGCGCCGGGTTCGGACCAGGAATCCCGCGCTCTCCAGTCGCTTCAGCACCGGTGTGAGCGTGCCGGAATCGAGCCGCAGTCGCCGGCCGATCTCCGAAACCGTGACGCCGTCCTGCTCCCACAGCACCAGCAAGACGAGATATTGCGGATAGGTCAGGCCAAGCCGCTCCAGGAGTGGGCGGTAAGACTTCGTCATCCGGTGCGCGGCAGCGTAGAGCGCGTAGCAAAGCTGGTTATCGAGCAGGAGCGGGTCCGTCACGTGCTCCGTCTCGACCGTGTCCACTGAATACGACATGTTTCTCGCCCATCGCGGTCCGAGGGCCGCTTGTCTCGCACCGCGACCGCGGGTTGGCCACCCTAGCATAACACGCGCATCACGAGCGCAAGCCCCTGCGCGACTTGCTCTTTCTCAACAACCCCGGCGCCCGGGCGCTCCGTCACCTGGGGATGACAAGTTCGATAGGCTGTTCAAGAACCCGGTTTCGTCCTCCAGAGTACGCAGGTCGAGCACGATGGCATCGCCGCTGATGCGGCCGATTACCGGTGCCGGCAATTCGCGCAGACGTTCGGCGAGGCGCTTGCAGCGGCCCCCGGCGCCGCGGCGGCCGTCGCCCTCCGGTGTCAGCACCAGGGCTGCGCTGGGTAAGGTCTCCACCGGCAGCGCCCCGGAGCCGATCTGGCTGATGCACTCGGTGACCGAGACCGTCGCCCAACCGGATATCCGTTCGGCGACCGCCGGCGCGATGGCCCGGGCCTGCGCGTCGATTGCCCCGCGCGGGCGGGTGAGCAGGCGCAGGGTTGGCAACTCCTCGGCCAGTCGTTCGGGATGGAGATAGAGCCGCAGCACCGCCTCCAGGGCCGCGTAGGTCATCTTGTCGACCCGCAAAGCCCGCTTCAGCGGGTTCTTGCGCACCCGGGCGATCAGATCCTTGCGCCCGGCCACGATTCCGCACTGGACCGCACCGAGGAGCTTGTCGCCGCTGAAGGTCACCACATCCGCTCGCGCCAGGGCCTCGCGAACGGTGGGCTCGGGGGGCAAGCCGTAGGCAGAGAGGTCGACGAGGCTGCCGCTCCCAAGATCCTCCGCCAGAGGCACGCTGTGCTCCCGGCATAGGGCGTGGAGCGCTATCGGGTCCGCTTCGGCGGTGAAACCGGTGATCGCGTAATTGCTCGGATGCACCTTCATGACGAGGCCAGTGCGCGGCCCGAGCGCCTCGGCGAAATCGCGCAGATGGGTGCGGTTGGTGGTGCCGACCTCGCGCAGCCGGCAACCAGCCCGGGCCATCACGTCGGGCACTCGGAAGGAGCCGCCGATCTCCACGAGTTCGCCGCGCGAGACCACCACCTCCTTGCGCATGGCGAGCGCGTTCAACACCAGTAGGACGGCGGCGGCATTGTTGTTGACGACGACCGCGGCCTCGGCCCCGGTCAAGCGGCAGATCAGCGATTCCACGTGGTCGTCGCGCTCGCCCCGTGCGCCGGTGGTGAGATCGAATTCGAGATTGCTTGCCTGGACCATCACGGCGGTCACGGCTTCTGCAGCTGAGCGAGGCAGGAGCGCCCGACCGAGATTGGTGTGGAGAACCGTGCCGGTAAGGTTGAAGACTGGCCGCAGTGAGGACCTACGCTCGGCCGCGAGCTTATCCCCTGCCGCGGACCGGATTGCCGCCTCGTCCGGCACCGGGCCACCCTCTGAACGGATCCCGGCCAGGATGGCTCGCACCGCCTCGGTGCAGGCCGTGCGCCCGTAGGAAGCGAGGATCTCCTCCGAGACCCCGCTGACGAGACGTTCGACCGAAGGAATTTGGCGCGGAACCTGCGCGGGATCTTCGAGGGTAGGTTGGGTTGTTGCTGAAGTTGGCATGTGACGCTGAGAGTTAACGATGGTTGCGTTTAAGACCAGCCCGGCGCGGCGCGTCGCGCGCAATCCCGGCAGGATTTGCACAGAAGCGGGCGAAAGCTAGCTGCCAAATTGCGCGACGTCGTCGGACTCTACGTCGATTCGCCCGCCCATGCCTTCGTGCTCTCAGTCGATGAGAAGAGCCAAATCTAAGCGCTCGCCCGCACGCAGGACCCGTTGCCGATGAAGCCGGGCCGGCTGATGACGCGCACTTAAGACCACAATTGCCACGGCACGACGACCCTGTTTGCCGCCCTGGACGTGCTGGAGGGCAAGGTGATCGGCCGCTGCATGCAGCGCCACCGGCATCAGGAGTTCATTTTTTTTCGTTGACGCGGTCGAGGCGGCGGTTCCGGCGGGTAAGATCGTCCACGCGATCCTAAACAACTATGCCGTCCACAAGCACCCCAAGGTCCGCGCCTGGCTCGACCGCCGCCCGCGCTGGACCTTCCACTTCACCCCGACCTCAGCCTCGTTGCTTAATGCCGCCTGTGGTGCGGCTTGTTCGGATCGCTGATCGAGGTGCAGGCAGCCATTAGAGCCGTGTCCGGCTGTGTTGAATCGTTGGGGGTTGCGGGCAGTCTGCGGATCTGATTCGCTGTTGGGCTTTCCGAGGAGGTCGGGATGCCGTCAGCGCTATCGATGGATCTGCGAGAACGCGTGATCGCGGCGATCGACCTGAAGGATCCGCTCAGCGTGCGCTTCGATGGCCGGTGCGGGGCGCTGCCCGCACGAGGGCCGGGGCGCGATCGCGCCCTCCGCCTGGAAGCGTTCATGCCAGCGGATCGCGCTGGATGGGCCGACCCCGAAGCGCTTGGCCGCCTGTCGGCGCGAAGCTCCCGCCGCGATCGCCGCGATCACGCGTTCTCGCAGATCCATCGATAGCGCTGACGGCATCCCGACCTCCTCGGAAAGCCCAACAGCGAATCAGATCCGCAGACTGCCCGC
>NZ_JAKSYN010000024.1:0-303 GCF_022829565.1 Methylobacterium sp. J-001 | reverse complement strand
CCTCATCATCCCCACCCCAGCCACGTCGTTCCCGACCTTCTGCCGCTCGTAGGCAGTGCCGACCAATATCAAAGACCTGTCCGTCATCCTGGAGACGGGCAACCGCAACCAGGGCGCCCGAGCCGTCACCCCCGCCAACCTCGTCCCGGTCGCCCACCGCTCCATCTGCCGCCGCTACTACGACTTCCCCGCCGTCCGCGCCGTCCTGAACTACAAGTTCGGCTCGTACTAAGACCCACAGGCGCGCCCGGCCCCCGGGCCGGGCGGGCTTTCTTGGACGTGGCATGCGGGTCAAGACCCGCA
>NZ_JAKSYN010000022.1:0-67321 GCF_022829565.1 Methylobacterium sp. J-001 | reverse complement strand
ACCGGTTGCGGAACTGATCAAGCTCGCGGGCGACCTCCTCGGCATCGACGTGGCGCTGATCCGCTCGGCGCTGCTCGACGTGCTGGAGACCGGCGAGGTCGTGCAGGACATCCTCGGCGACAAGGCGTGCATCTTCCTGGCTGGGCTGCACGCCGCCGAGCGGATGATCGCCGAGCGGCTGCTCCGCCGAACGAAGGGCACGCCGCCCTGGCCGGAGATCGACCTCGCCCGGGCTTTGCCCTGGGTCCAGGACAAGACCGGCAAGACGCTCTCGCCCTCGCAAGGGGAAGCCGTGCGGCTGGTGCTCGGCGCCAAGCTCGCGGTGATCACCGGCGGTCCGGGCGTGGGCAAGACTTCGACGCTCGACACGATTCTGCGCATTCTACGGGCGAAGGGCGTGCAGGTGCTGCTTGCCGCCCCGACCGGCCGGGCGGCCAAGCGCATGACCGAGCAGACCGGGCTCGAGGCCAAGACGATCCACCGCCTGCTGGAGATCGACCCGAAGCACGGCGGTTTCTCGCGCAACGAGGACAACCCGCTCGCCTGCGACCTGCTGGTGATCGACGAGACCTCGATGGTCGACGTGCCGCTGATGAACGCCCTGACCAAGGCGGTGCCGGAGCACGCGGCGCTCCTCCTCGTCGGCGATGTCGACCAGCTGCCCTCGGTCGGGCCCGGGCAGGTCTTGGCCGACGTCATCGCCTCGGGGGCTATCCCGGTGGCGCGGCTGACCGAAGTGTTTCGGCAGGCGGCCGAGAGCCGGATCGTCGTGAATGCGCACCGGATCAACGCCGGCAAGATGCCCGAGCCGGCTGCGCGGGGCGCGGACAGCGATTTCCACCTGATCGAGATCGACGAGCCCGAGCCGGCGGTGGCGACTTTGATCGAGGTGGTGACCAGACGCATCCCGGCGCGCTTCGGCCTCGATCCGGTGCGCGACGTGCAGGTGCTCACCCCGATGCAGCGCGGCGTGCTCGGCGCGCGCAACCTCAACCACGAGCTCCAGGCGGTGCTGAACCCGAACCCCGCCATCTCGGTGGAGCGGTTCGGCTGGCGCTTCTCACCCGGCGACCGAGTGATGGAGAGCCAGAACGACTACGACCGGGAGGTGTTCAACGGCGATCTCGGAACCGTCGCCCGCATCGACGAGGACGAGGGCGCGGTGATCGTCGATTTCGACGGCCGCGAGGTGGTCTACCCATACGGTGAACTCGACACGCTGGTCCCAGCCTACGCCACGACCATCCACAAGTCGCAAGGCTCGGAGTACCCGGCGGTGGTGATCCCGCTGGCCATGCAGCACTGGACGATGCTGGCGCGGAACCTCCTGTACACGGGCGTGACGCGCGGCAAGCGGTTGGTCGTGCTCCTCGGGCAGCGCAAGGCGCTGGGCATCGCGGTCCGCGGCGGCAACACACGGCCGCGGTGGACCAAACTGCGCGAGTGGCTAGCGCGTGAAGCTTGATGTTCGTGGGGACTGAGGCAAGAGGTTTGGACGAGATAATCATCCCGAAGCAAGGGGTGCCATAGAAGCGGACAGAGTCCCTGCCGACGCAATGAGGACGCGTAATAGCAAGCTGCGGAATAACTGCCCAATCCGTCCAATTTAATGCTACAAAACTACCAAGATTTGTTGTAATGTAAAATTGGGTGGCTGCTGTTTATATGATAAAAAAATTTAATTTATTGTTTTAATCGCCCATGCAACAAAAATTAGCAGCGCATTAAGTGAAAGATCAGTTATCTAAGTCGCTGCGGACCAGTTTAAGGAAGGACAGGGCGGCGGCTGATAGCGGGCGCCCAGGGCTTCCCAGTACAGTGACCGAGAACGTCACAGTCGGCTGCAATCTCCGCACGACAACCTGTCCCTTCAGGGCCCTCACAGTAACAGCCTCCGCTACAGCGAAGCCGAGGCCAGCGGCGACCATGGCACAGGCGGCTGCCGCGTTCTGCGTCTCCGCGACAAGGCGAGGCACGACACCGTTGACAGTGAAGAGTTCGTCGACCTGATCGCGGAGGCGGTACTGCCGACCGAGTGAGATGTAGGGTTCGTCATGCAGTTCAGAAAGCGGAATCGCCTTGTTCCGCGTGAGGCGATGCCCGGGTGGCAGGACAACAAGTCCAGGTAGGTCGATCGGTGGTGCTGCGACGAGGGCGCTTCGGCCGACCGGCAGGGCAAACCCGAGGTCGGCATTGCCTGCCTGCACCAGATCATGGACCTCACGCGAACTCGCCACCACGAGCGATATCCGCACCGGCTGCACTTCCCGGGCGAACTTAGCTAGCAGCCGCGGAATGAGCGACAGACCCATCAGTGGCATGGCGGCGACGCGCAACTCTCCGCTTCCGACTCCCCGCATATCGTCGATGGTGCGATCCAGGTGGTCGGCGGCCGCAAACAGAGTCGCGACGTCGCTTTCCAGCTTCACGGCTTCCGGCGTCGGCTGAAGGTGGCGGCGCGAGCGATCGAAGAGCGGCAATCCGGTCTCGTCCTCCAGGCCGCGCAGCAGCTTCGTGACGGCCGGCTGTGAGAGGAACATCCGCTGCGCCGCGCGGCTGACCGAGCCGCTCTGCATGACTGCGCGGAATGCTTCCAGCTGGCGAAGCCGGCTCGGGGTCATCCAAAATCCTGCAACTCGCTACTGAAAGGAATGAAACGACAAAAATTATGAATTTGCGTCCCTCGTCAAGAGATCGCACGCTGTAAAGCATTCGGGGCCGGAAATTCGCGGAGATGCTCAGGCCGGAAGCGACGTGCTCGTTTTATGCCCATGAATAGCTTTCCGATTGCTCACGGAGGCAAGCAATGTTGCGGTCGACACTAGGTCTCTTTACTGCGACGGCCACCGTGCTCAGCATGGCGGCCTCCTCGGCCGCGGCCGAACAGCGCCTGACCGTTGCCGGCTACGGTGGCAGCTATGAGCAGGTCATGCGCTCCAGCGTGATCCCGGCTTTCGAACGTGAGAACAATGTCCGGATCGACTACCTGACCGGCAACTCGTCCGACAATCTCGCCCGCATGCAGGCGCAGCGCGGCAATCAGACCATCGGCGTCGCCGTGCTGGACGACGGTCCGATGGTCCAGGCGGCCGGGCTCGGCCTCTGCCGCCCGTTGCCGGAGACCACCCGGGACGCCGTGTACCCGATCGCCCGCCTTGCGAGCGATCAGGCCGTCGGCACCGGCTTCGGCTTCACCGGCATCGCCTACAACAAGGATGTCTTCGCGCAGAAGAACCTACCGCTCCCAACGTCTTGGATGGACCTCGCCCGGCCTGAATACCGGCAACACATCGCCATCCCGGGCATCGACAATACGTACGGCGTCCACACCCTGGCGATGGTCTCGCGCATCAACGGCGGCAGCGATTCCGACATTGCGCCGGGCCTCAAAGTGCTGCGCCAGCAGATCAACCCGAACGTCCTCGCCTACGAGAGCAGCCCGGGCAAGATGAGCGAGATGTTCCAGTCCGGCGAGATCTGGCTCGCAGTCTGGGGCTCCTCGCGGGTCGCAGCGATGCAGCAGGCGGGTTTCCCCCTGGCCATCGTGCGGCCGAAGGAGGGATCCGTGGTCCTGATGACCGCGGGATGCGCCGTCACCGGCAGCCCGGAGCCCGCTCTTGCCGACAAGTTCCTGGCCTATATGATCTCGCCGACCGTGCAGCTGGCCTTTGCCACCCAGTACGGCGCCGGACCGACCAACCCAGCCACCAAGCTGCCTCCCGAGGTCGCCAACCGGGTGATCTACGGTGAGGATCAGGTGAAGAGCCTCATCGGGCTCGATTGGGATGTGGTGAACCGCAACCGCGCTGACTGGACCCGCCGCTGGCAGCGCGAGGTCGAGCGCTGATGGCCGCCCCGCATTTCCTCACCCTCGACCGAATCGGCAAGGATTACGGGGCTTTCACGGCGATCCGTGAGGTCAGCTTCTCGGTAGCCCCGGGGGAGTTCCTTGGCCTGCTCGGCCCCTCCGGCTGCGGCAAGACCACCACGCTGCAGATGATAGCCGGTTTCGAGGCCCCGAGCCGCGGCCGCATCACGATGGATGGGCGCGATCTGACCACGGTGCCGGCGGCCAAGCGCGGCATCGGGCTGGTGTTCCAATCCTACGCCCTGTTCCCGCACATGACCGCGGCCGAGAACGTGGCGTTCGGCCTGGAGATGCGTCGGGTGTCGAAGGCGGAGCGCATAAAGCGCGTCGCTGAGGCGCTCGATTTGGTCCACCTTGCCCATCTCGCCGACCGCTTCCCGCGGCAGATGTCGGGCGGCCAGCAGCAGCGGGTCGCACTAGCGCGCGCCCTAGTAATCGAGCCACGCCTGCTTCTCCTCGACGAGCCGCTCTCGAACCTCGACGCGAAGCTGCGCGAGGAAATGCAGGTCGAGCTGCGCGAACTCCAGCGCAGGATCGGCGTCACCACGATCCTGGTCACGCACGACCAGTCGGAGGCGATGGCCCTGTGCGACCGCGTTGCGATCATGCAGGGCGGCCGCATTGTCCAGATCGATGCACCGTGGCGGGCCTACGACGTCCCAGCGGACGACTTCGTCGCCGACTTTCTGGGACGCAGCAACCGCCTGCCCGCCTGCGCGGGGGGCGGCCAGGCGGAAGCTGGGGGGCATCGCTTCGCACTGCCGCCGGACCTGGCCGATCGCCAGGGCGACATCCTGCTCACCATCCGGCCGGAGCGCCTGCGCATCGGCGATGATGGGGCCGCAGGGCTCGGCGGGCGGGTGCAGTCGCGCCTCTTCCTAGGGGGCTTCTGGCTCTACGCCGTCGAGACGGCGCTCGGGAGCTTCGCCGTGATGCTGCAGAACACCGGCTCCGTGCCGCACGACGAGGGTGCCCCGGTGACGCTAGACTGGGATGCCCACAGCCTGCGCCGGCTCGAACGCGCATGAACGGCCGGAGTAACCTGACCCCTGCGCTTCTCGCGGCGCCCTCCCTCGTCGTCTATGCCGGCGCGCTGCTGCTGCCGCTCGGTGGCGTGCTGCTCCTCAGCCTGCACGGGTTCGACTTCGAGAAGGGCATCCTGCCCGGCTGGGGCCTGGAGAATTACCGCGACCTGCTGACCGATAGCCTGTTCGCAGAATCGCTGCTGCGGACTCTGCGTATCGCACTCTGGACCACGGCGATCTGCCTGCTGGTTGGCGTGCCAGAAGCCTGGATCATCTACCGCATGGCTCCGCGCTGGCGCGGTGCGATGCTGCTGATCGTGGTCGGGCCGCTGCTCGTGTCGGTGGTCGTGCGCAATTTCGGCTGGATGGTGCTGCTCGGCACGACCGGGCTCGTGAACCAGGTACTGACGATCCTCGGTGTGCCAGGCGCGCCTTTCCGCCTGATGTTCACCGAACTCGCCGTGGTGATCGGCCTGGTGCACGTGATGGTGCCCTTGGTGGTTCTGTCCGTGTGGGCGAGTCTCGGTCGGCTCGATCCGGTGCTGGAGCGCGCGGCCTTCAGCCTTGGGGCGAGCCGTCTGACGGTGTTCCGCCGCGTCGTCCTCCCGAACGTCATGCCGGGCATCATGGCCGGTGCCTTGATGGTGTTCTGCCTGTCGGCCTCGGCTTTCGCGACCCCGGCCATGCTCGGGGGAAAGCGCCTCAAGGTCGTGTCGAGCATGACCTACAACGAGTTCCTGAACACGCTGAACTGGCCGCTCGGCGCTGCGCTCGCGACGCTGCTGATGGTGGCGATCCTCACCGCCACGCTGATCTGGACACGCTTCGTTGAGACGCGGGCCATGCGCCGCCTGGGCGAAGTCGCGGAAGGTGGCAAGGGAGGAAGCCGGGCATGAGCCGCAACGGTCCCCTGGCGCTGGCCTTCCACGCGCTGTTCCTCACCTTCATCCTGGCACCGCTGCTCGTGGTGATCGGCGTATCTTTCACCGGGGAGGGTTACCTCGCCCTGCCGCTCAACGGGCTCTCCCTGCGCTGGTGGCGCGCGATCGGCGACAACCCGCGCTTCCTGGAAAGCTTCTGGTTCAGCTTGCGCCTCGGCGTGACGGCCGCCACGCTATCCGCGCTGATCGCGGTGCCGGCAGCTCTGGCGATCGCCCGGTGGCGCTTCCCCGGTCGCGGGGCTCTGGTGGCGATCCTAGCCTCGCCGCTGATGATCCCGCACGTGGTGCTGGGCGTCGCGCTGCTGCGCTTCTTCTCCGGCTTTGGCCTCTCGGGCAGCTTCGCGGGCTTGGTCACCGCGCATGTCATCGTGATTACCCCCTACATGCTGCGCCTCGTGGGGGCCGGCCTGTCGGGTCTCGATCCGCGGATCGAGCGCGCCGCAGAGAGCCTCGGGGCCTCGCGCCTGACCGTGTTTCGTCGGGTGACCCTGCCGCTGATCGCCCCGGGCGTCGCGGGGGGCTGGATCCTGGCCTTCGTCACGAGCTTCGACGAGCTGACGGTTAGCCTGTTCCTGGCTTCCCCGTCCGCCAACCCGCTGCCCGTGCAGCTGTTCAACTACATCGACCAGATGACCGACCCGCTGGTCGCGTCCGTGTCGGCTGCCCTGATCCTCGGCACCGCCCTGGTCCTCCTGGTGCTCGATCGCTTCTACCCGATCGACCGCCTCCTCACCGGGGAGCGCCGCGCATGATTTCGGCAACACAGACGCTGCAGGACGAGACGCGCGATGCCATCGTGGTTGGCGGCGGACTCGTGGGCGCGGCGATCGCGTACGGGCTGCAGCGGCAAGGCCTGTCCACGCTGATGCTGGACGAGGGCGACATCGCCCACCGGGCCAGCCGGGGCAATTTCGGGTTGATCTGGGTCCAGTCGAAGGGCCTGGGCGCACCCCATTACCAGCACTGGACCCATGGCTCGGCGCAGGCTTGGCCGGGGCTCGCCGAGGATCTGTCCGAGGCTACCGGCATCGGCGTCGGCCTGCACCAGCCGGGCGGCCTGCATTTCTGTTTCTCGGACGCGGAGATGGCGCAGCGCGACGCGCTGATGGGGCAGCTCCGCAGAGAGGCCGGCAATGCCGGTTACGAATACCGCATGCTGAGTGTCGCGGAGCTACGCGACATGGTCCCGGGACTCGGGCCCAAGGTCGTGGGTGCCTCCTGGACCCCCTACGATGGGCATGCGAGCCCGCTGCATCTCCTGCGCGCGCTCCACGCGGCGTTCCAGCGGGCGGGCGGCCATTACCGGCCGAATGCCCGGGTCGAGGCCGTCACGGCGGCACCCCACGATTTTTCCGTCAGCCTTGGCACGGCGATCGTGCGGGCGCCCCGGCTCGTGCTGGCCTCCGGGTTGGGCAACGCCGACCTTGCACCGCTCGTCGGCCTCGCCGCTCCGCTGCGCCCCGAGCGCGGCCAAATCCTCGTCACGGAACGCACCCGCGAGGTGCTCGCTCTGCCGACCCACGTCGTCCGCCAGACCGACGAGGGCTCGCTCCTCCTTGGAGACAGCAAGGAGGACATGGGTTTCGACACCCTGAGCCAGACCCCCGCGATCATGCGGGCCATCGCCCAACGGGCGGTGCAGACCTTCCCGTGGATCGCTGAACTGAACATCGTCCGGGCCTGGGCGGCCCTGCGGGTCATGTCGCCCGATGGGAAGCCGATCTACGACGAGTCCGAGCGCTGCCCCGGGGCGTTCCTGGCCAATTGCCATTCGGGCGTGACCCTGGCGGGGGCGCATGCGCACCTGCTCGCCCCGATGATCGCAGCCGGCGCGTTGGCGCCGGAGATGTCCCCCTTCAGCGCGAGACGGTTCGATGTTCAGAAGGCGGCCTGAAGCCCGCCCCGCCCCGCGGGACCGGCTGGTGGACGTGTACGTGGCCGGCGCGGTGGTCCGCGTCCCCGAGGGCGCTTCCGCCGCCGCCGCGGTGCTGCTCTCCGGCGCCCCGGCGATCCGCACGACGCCGGTAAGCGGAGCTCCGCGCCTGCCCTATTGTATGATCGGCATCTGCTTCGATTGCCTCGCTGAGATCGACGGCGTCGCCAACCGCCAGGCCTGCCTGGTCCCGGTGGCGCCGGGCATGCGCATCGAGCCGCAGCAGGGACCGCGCGCGGCCCGGCCCCACCATAATGCCCCGGAGGCCGCATGAACTACGATCTCGCCATCGTGGGCGCCGGCCCGGCCGGCATGGCCGCCGCCATTGAGGCCAACGCGCTGGGGCTCTCGGTCACCGTGCTCGACGAGCAGGCTGCCCCTGGCGGGCAGGTGTTCCGCGCGGTGGAATCCGCCTCCGGCGACCCGGCCCTCGCGGGCGAGTTCCTGGACGCCGGCGGTGCACTCACCGGGTCATTCCGGGGCGTCACGACGATCGCCTATAGGCCTTCCTCGACGCTGTGGCATCTCGCGCCAGACACAGGAGCGCTCTCGGTGAAAGCCGGTGGGGCTTCGTCGGAACTCGCGGCCCGGCGCGTGCTGCTGGCCACCGGCGCTCAGGAGCGACCGGTGCCGATCCCCGGCTGGACCCTCCCCGGCGTGATGAGCGCCGGCGCGGCCCAAATCCTGCTGAAAACCGCCGGCGCCGTCCCGCAGGGCGCCGTGGTGATCGCCGGCCAGGGACCTTTGTGCTGGCTGCTGGCGGTCCAGCTTCTGCGTGCCGGGGTCGGGCCGCTGACGCTGCTTGAGACCGGTGCCGGCGGCGCGCTCTGGGATGCGTTCCGCGCTGGCGGCCTTTGGACCGGCCGCCGGCTCCTCGGTAAGGGCGTTGCGCTCGTCCGGGAGGCTAAGCGACGCGGCCTTCAGGTCGTGCGGGGCGTACGCGACCTGAGGGCGGAGGGCGACGCGCACGTCCAGGCGGTGCACTGGCATGGAGGTTCGCTGCCTTGCGACACGCTGCTCCTGCACGAGGGCGTGATCCCGTCGACGCACATCACCCGGGCCCTCGGCCTCGACCACGATTGGGACGCGCGGCAGCTGTGCTGGCGGCCCCGCCTCGACCCCTGGGGCGCCACTAGCCACCCGAACGTGGCAGTCGCGGGCGATGGCGGCGGCATCGGTGGCTGGGAGGCGGCGGTTGCCAGCGGCCGGCTGGCGGCTATCGACGCGGCCCACCGCCTGGGGAAGCTCGATGCCGCGGCCCGTGATGCGCGCGCGGCGGCCCCACGCATTTCCCTGCGTTCCGCGCTGTCGCTGCGACCCTTTCTCGACCGGCTCTACGCCCCCGCACCGACTGTGCTGGCGCCCGCGGACGACACCATCGTGTGTCGCTGCGAGGAGATCACCGGCGGCCAGATCCGCGAGGCCGCGCGGCTCGGCGCCACCGGGCCGAACCAGGTCAAGGCGTTCCTGCGCGCTGGCATGGGCCCCTGCCAGGGCCGCATGTGCGGGACCGTGGTCGCCGGCCTGATCGCTGAAATCCGCGGGACCTCGATGGAGGAGGTCGGCGCGCTCCGGCCGCGGGCGCCGTTCAAGCCGATGACTGTCGGCGAGCTCGCGCGGGAACCACAGGACGCGGCCGCGTGAGCGCGCCCGTGGCGCTCCGGATCTGCGTGCTGGGCGGCGGTCCGGCTGGGAGGGCAGCCCTGGCCCGGCTGCCGGGGGCCGTGCTGATCGCGCGCCCGCAGGCGACTGGCTGGCATGCCGAGCCCGGGATCCTCTGGATCGAGAGCGCAGGCCGCATCCGGCCGGAGCCCTTCGATCGCCTGCTGGTCTGCGCCGACGAGCCCCTGCTGCTGGCGAGCCTTGGCTGCGCCTTCACGGAAGGCCACCTCGTTGTCGACGGGGCGGGACGCACCACCGTCCCAGGCATCTCGGCCGCCGGCCGGGTGACCGGCGCGGACTCGGCGGACGCCGCGGCAAGGCAGGGGGCTGCCGCTGCCGAGGCGCTGATGGCGGGGTCTGCCGCAGCCCCGTTCCCGGCGTCGCTTCCGGAGTCTAGCGGAACGGCGTGGCTGGATCCGTTCGACCTCGCGGCGCTTCTGGAGCGTCCCGCCGATCCGGCCCGTGATGCGCGGTTGCGCGCGCACGGCATCCTTGCGGGTCCGGTCCGGCCGGCCCGGCCCGTCAGCCTCGCGGCACTTGCGAGTTTCGTCGCGGAGGCGCCGGAGCCGCATCCGCCGCAGCTGGACGGTGGAGAGCTCGCATGAGGGAGTCCGACGTCCTCGTGGTCGGCGGCGGGCTTCACGGCCTCTCTGCCGCCCTGCATCTCGCCCTGCGCGGCATCCGGGTCCGCGTACTGGAAGCGCAGCAGGTCGGCGCGCACGCGTCAGGCTACTCAGCCGGCGGCGTGCGCACCTTGGGCCGCCACGTCGCCGAGGTGCCGCTCGCGCTGGAAGCCCTCGACCGATGGCATCGCATCGCCACTCTGGTGGGCGAGACCTGCGGCTTCCGCAGCGTCGGGCAGGTGCGGGTGGCCGAGACCGGGGCCGAACTTGCCCGCCTCGCCGAACGCGCGGCGCAGATGCAAGCGCTGGGATTCCGTCACGAAGAGGTCGTGGATGCCGAAACTCTGCGCGGCCTGCTGCCGGCCGTCGCCGGCCACGTGGTCGGCGGCCTGATCGCGCGGCGCGACGGCTACGCGGTCCCGCTCCGGACCACGCAGGCCTTCGGCCGCGCAGCGACAGCCGCCGGGGCGGAGATTCTTGAGGGCGTGCGCGTCTCCGACGCCGAGCGGCGGGACGGACGCTGGATCCTGAAGAGCCGGGACGCGGACACCTATGCAGCCCCGTATCTCGTCAATGCGGCCGGTGCCTGGGGCGGGCGCCTTGCCCGGGCGGTGGGTGAAGCGATCCCGCTCGGCTTTAACGCGTTCCAGATGCTCCTCACCGACAGTCTGCCGCCGTTCCTGACACCCGTGGTCGGCGCAGCCGGGCGGCCGCTCTCCTTCAAGCAATCCGAGAGCGGGCACGTCATGATCGGCGGCGGCCACAAGGGCCTGGCGGATCTCGACACCGGTCAGGTGCGCCTCGACGTCCCGCGTCTCGCCTATTCGGCGCGCACAGCCCTCGACCTGTTCCCGATCCTCCGCGACGCGCGCATCGTGCACGCCTGGGCCGGCATCGAGGGCGTCACGCCGGACGAATTGCCGGTGATCGGCCGCTCGTCGGTCGCGGACGGGCTCGTGCACGCCTTCGGCTTCTCCGGTCACGGCTTTGCCCTGGCACCGGTGATCGGCGACATCATCGCCGACCTCCTCCTCGATGGACGAACCCGCTTCCCCATCGAGCCCTTCGCGGCTGACCGCTTCGGCCGCGTCCCCCTCAGCTCAAGCCTCCGGCCCGCCCTGCCGCAGCCGGCAGGCTGAGTTCACCATCCGCAGAGAGGACCTCACCTGTGATCCAACGTCATATCCGCACGCCCATCATGCATCGCGTCGTCGAGCATGGTGGGGTGCTATATTTGGGCGGCATCGTCGCTGAAGACCGTTCGGCCTCGATGAAGGGGCAGACAGAGCAGGTTCTGGCTCGCGTCGATGCGTTGCTCAGCGAGACGGGGAGCGACAAGAGCAAGATCCTGACAGCCACGCTCTACATCACCGACATGAATCTGAAGGACGAGATGAACGAGGCCTGGACCGCATGGTTGGCTCCAGAAATTCTGCCAAGCCGATCGACCATCGGCGTTGCTGAGCTAGGTCCTAAAGTGTTGATCGAGGCCGTGATCACAGCTGCGAAGTAGCGCGTGAATCGAATGGTGTCTTTCATTTACGCTTCCCTGCCGCTCTAAAATCTACGTTCTTGTCTGAGGCAGGAGTGACGGGCGGTGGAGCAGGCGGCATGTTCTGCTCACCGATGTAAAAATAGATAAAATCAGTCAATTGTCTCTTTGAATACGTAGCATTTCACAACACAGAAACTAGATCAGGACGCAGACATCTGATTTAGCAATTTTAATTCATAACTGGTAGCATTCTGAGATAATTGATTAGTAATTTATGTATGTAACATAAAATGCAATAAATCAATATCCGTTTAAATGCCTGCGATCGTCTGGAGAATTCGGAAAGATTATTAGAAAATAAAAGGCACGTTAGCCAGCGCTGCTAGTAACACCCAACCGAACGATTGGTCAGACTGCTTCCCGATTGAGCCGAAGAACAAGCTGATCGGCAAATTTCGCTGCGGCTACCGATAGAGATCGCCCGCGTAGCTGCGCGAGAACCAGCGTCATCGGCGTCAGATCGCGCGTGTCGATAGGACGACTGCGCAGACGCGGATCCTGGGGGATGCCACTGGGGATTTGAAGGCTGATCACGTCCTCGCGTAGAGTCAGATTGCGCAAGAATTCCAGCGATCCTGACTCGACCGCCGGCCGCAGTTCGACGCCGCGCCGAGCCAGCGCGTGCTCTATGTGGTGGCGGATGGCCAACGAATGGTCGGGCAGTGCCAGAGCGTGAGCCAGGCAATCACGCAGCCGCACCGGCCCGGTCTCCGCCGCCAGCGCGTGGCCCTTGCGCATCAATGCGCAGAGCGTCTGCTGGCCGGAATAGAGCGGATGTAGCTCCGCCGAAGGTGGCGGCTGCAGGATCAGGGCGAGATCCGCCTCAAAGTCCGCCAGGGCGCTCACTCCCTGCGCGTGGTCGCGGACCTGCACCGTGAAGCCGACCTGCGGGAAGCGAGCACGATAGGCCTCCACCTCTTCCGGCACCACCTGCGTGACGAAGGCCTGGCTGCAGGCTAGGGCCACGTGCCCTCGCCGCACCCCCGACAGGTCGGCGATCTGCGAGCGCACCCGCTCAAGATCCGCGGCCTGGTCGCGGATGTGGCGGACGAAGAGCTCGCCGGCCGCGTTGAGCCGCATTCCCTGTGGCAGACGCTCGAAGATCGGCGTGCCGAGCTCGTATTCAAGGTCCTGTATCTGCCGCGTCAGGGCCGAGGGCGTGAGATTCAGACGTTCCGCCGCGCGTCGGATCGAGCCGGCCCGGGCGACTTCGGCGACATAGGTTACCGTGCGCAGGTATTTCATGCCTCCATCATGCTTGCCGTTGCCTGCGAAGCAACGGCACGATCATCAAATAGCACTTCCTTGCAACAGGGGAGACTCATAGCGTTCGCGGCATCGGGACTCTGAAGGAGCCGTTCGATGATCTGCCGCCGCACCCTTATGGCCGGTCTCGGGGCCGGCCTCGCTCTTGGCCCCCTGGCTGGCGCGCGCGCCCAGGGCACGCCCGTCACGATCCGGATGGGATCGCTCAAGCTGATCCACTCGATCGCGCCGAGTTTCTACGAGCGCTTCACTCCCGCGGGCGTGACGGTGGAGGTGGTGCCCTTCGAGAGCCCGACGGAATGCAAGAACGCCGTTGTCACCAAGTCGGTTGATTTCGGCACCTTCGGCATCGCTGCCGCGACGCTGGGAGCCGCCGCGGGCGAGCCGCTCGTGGTGATCGCCTCCACCTGCAACCGCGGGATGGCGGTGATCGCTAAGAAGGATTCGGACATCCGCGCCATCAAGGACCTGCGGGGCAAGCGGGTCGCGATCTGGCCCGGCAGCACCCAGGAGGTCTTCGTCCTCGAACGGATGCGCATGGAGGGACTGTCCGTGAAGGACATCACCCCCGTGCGGATCTCGTTCTCGGAGATGCACATCGCGTTGGCCCGCGGCGACATCGACGCCTATGTTGGCGCCGAGCCAGGTCCCGGCGTCAGCCTCGCCTCGGGCATCGGCCAGCTCGTCGAGTATCCTTACGGCACCGAGATGGGAGCGCTGAACATGGTGTTCGGCGCCCACCGCGACACATTGGCCGAGCGCCCGGACCTCGTCCGGACCATGCTGGAGATCCACCGCAAGGCCACGGATTTTGCCGCCGGCGACCGCAACGCGATGATCGCCATGGCCGTGGCCAAGCTCGGGCAGAAGCGCGAGGCGCTGGAGCTCTCAGCCCCGAACGTGGAGCTGACCTGGCGCCTCGGTCCGGACGAAGTCCGACAGGCCGGGGCCTACGCCCAGCACATGCTGGCGCTCAAGCAGATCAAGCGCCTGCCGGAGCCCGGCTTCATCGACACCCGCTTCGTCGAAGCGATGGGGCGAGCGTGAGCACCGGGATCGAGGCCGGCGCCCTGCCGGCGTCGCCGGTCGGATCGACATCCAGGCCCGCGGCCAGGACCGGGGCCGGGCTCGCACGCCTGCGCCGGTTGGGACTGGCCAGCGTGGTGCCGGCTTTGCTCGTCACCGTCTGGCAGGTGGCCACCGCAGGCCGGCCCTTTAGCCTGATCCCGCCGCCCGCCGAGGTCTGGGCGGAGATGCAGGATCTCGCGATCGGCGGCGTCAACGACGACGCCTTCAGCGGCACACTGTGGACGCACCTCGCGGCGTCGCTCGGCCGCGTCTACGGCGGCTTCGCGCTGGCCGCCGCCGCAGCCCTACCGCTCGGCCTGCTGATCGGGCGCGTCCCGCTTGTCCGGGCGCTCCTCGATCCAGTCCTGCAAGTCCTGCGGCCCGTCCCGGTCACCGCGTGGCTGCCGCTGGCGATGATCCTGTTTGGCCTTGGTCCGCGCTCAGCCTTCTTTCTCGTCTTCCTCGGAGCGTTCTATCCGATCTTGGTCAACACCGTGTTCGGGGTGCGCTCGGTGGAGCCGCGCCTGTTCGAGGCGGCCGCAATGCTGGGCTGCACCGGGCCGGCGCAGTTCGCCCGGGTGGTTCTGCCGGCCGCCCTGCCGTCGATCTTCACCGGTCTCCGGCTGGGCCTGGGCTTCGCCTGGGTGGTGATCGTGGTTGGCGAGATGACCGGCGTTCAGACCGGCCTCGGCGCGATCATCATGGAGGCGCGCCAGCTGTCGCGCACCGAGATCGTAATCTGCGGCATGGCGGTGATCGGGGTCGCGGGCTTCGTCTCCGATTGGCTGGTCATGCAGCTCGGCCGTCGGCTGCTCGCATGGAGCCCCAACCATGGCTGATCCCTCGATCCCGATCCTCGACCTGCGCGCGGTATCGAAGACTTACACAGCGGGCGGTCGCTGGACCGAGGCCCTGCGCGAGGCGAACCTCACCGTCGCTCGGGGCGAGTTCGTCTGCCTGCTCGGCGCTTCGGGCTGTGGGAAGTCGACGCTGCTACGAGTCGCCGCCGGCTTCGAGGCGCCGAGTTCCGGGCAGGCCCTAATGTGGGGCAAGCCGATCGCGGGGCCGGGGCCGAGCCGCGGCATGGTCTTCCAGGATTATGGCCTGTTTCCGTGGCTCACCGTGCGCGACAACATCGGCTTCGGCCCGAAGGCGCGCGGGCGGCCCACAGCCGAAGTGCGCGACGTCGCTGAGCGGTACATCTCGCTCGTTGGTCTCCAGGCCTTCGCCGACGCCTATCCGCACCAGCTCTCGGGTGGGATGAAGCAGCGGGTCGCCATCGCCCGGGTGCTCGCCAACGAGGCCGAGGTCGTGCTGATGGACGAGCCCTTCGGGGCGCTGGACGCCATGACCCGCGAGCGGTTGCAGGACGAGCTGCTCGACCTCTGGTCGCGCACCGGGCTGACGATCCTGTTCGTCACCCATGCCATCGAGGAGGCCATCTTCCTGGCCGACCGCATCGTGATGATGTCGCCCGGTCCCGGCCGGATCGAGGCGGTGCACGCGATCGACCTGAAGCGGCGGCGCGATGTGTCGAGCCCGGCCTTCAACGACCTGCGCCGAATGCTGGCCGCGCAACTTCATAGTCACCACGCGCCGCGGGCGGCTGCCTGATGGACCTCACGTTCGACGACCCTCGCAGGCCCGAGAACCGTCTGGCCTACCGCGCCGCCGTCGACCGCCCTCGGCTCACCTTGCCCGAAGGCAAGCACGTCGCCGTGTGGCCGGTGGTCAATGTCGAGCACTGGCTGATCGACCATCCGATGCCGCGCCAGATCCTGGTGCCGCCGACCGCCGCGAGCCTGCTGCCCGACCTGCCGAACTGGGCGTGGCACGAGTACGGGATGCGGGTCGGCTTCTGGCGCTTCCTCGAGGCTTTTTCCAGCCGTGGCATCCGCCCGACCCTGTCGATCAACGGTTCGGTCTGCAGAGCCTATCCCCGCATCGCCGAAGCCGCCCATGCGGCGGGCTGGGAGTTCATGGCCCACGGCTTCCATCAGGTCCCGACCCACCGGGTCGAGGACCAGCCCGAGATGATTGCGCGCACGGTCGCGGCGATCGCGGAGGTCACCGGGCGTCCGCCGCGCGGCTGGCTCGGCCCGGGCCTCACCGAGACCCTCGATACGCCCGATCATCTGCACGCGGCCGGCATCGAATACGTCGGCGATTTCGTGGTCGACGATCGCCCCTGTCGCGTGGCGACGCGCACCGGGTCCCTCGTAGCGCTGCCCTACTCCGTCGAGTTGAACGACATTCCGCTGCTAGCAATCCAGCACCACCGGGCCGACGAGTTCGTAGATCGGGCGCTGGCCAACCTCGACCGCCTCGCAACCGAGGCCGCAGGTCCCGGTCCGCTCGGCGGCGCCAAGGTGATGAGCTTCGCGATCCATCCCTACATCACCGGCGTTCCACACCGCATCGGCCTGTTGGAACGGCTGCTAGACGCCCTGGTCGCGCGCAGCGACACGGTTTTCATGCAGGGGACCGAGATCCTCGACTGGTATCTCGGTTCTGGTGACGAATCCTGAACCCCCGAGCCGGCCAAAGACGAGGAGAGCCGCAGTGCCCCCCTTCCCGATGATCCCGCACCTGCACGCAGCTTATGCGGCGGGCCTGGACCCGCGCGAAGTAGTGTCCGAGTGCTACCGGCGACTCGTGACAGTCGATGATCCCGGAATCTTCCTCGCGTTGGTGCCGGAGACGGAGGCTCAAGCCGAAGCGGCTGCGCTCCCGCCTTTCGACCCCGCGGCGATGCCGCTCTGGGGCGTGCCCTTCGCCGTGAAGGACAACATCGACGTGGCCGGCCTGCCGACCACTGCGGCCTGCCCGGATTTCGCCTACACCCCCACCGAGACCGCGCACGCTGTTGCACGGCTCCGCGCGGCCGGGGCGATCCTGATCGGCAAGACCAATCTCGACCAGTTCGCCACCGGGCTCGTCGGCCTGCGCACCCCCCATCCTGCCCCGCGCAATGCCATCGACCCAGCCTATGTGCCCGGGGGCTCTAGCAGTGGTTCAGCAGTCGCGGTCGCCCACGGGATCGTGTCGTTCGCGCTCGGGACCGACACGGCGGGGTCGGGCCGGGTGCCGGCAGGGCTCAACAACGTCGTCGGGCTGAAGCCGTCCCTCGGCGCGATCTCCAGCCGCGGGATGCTCCCGGCCTGCCGCACCCTCGACACGCTCTCGGTCTTCGCCGGTACTGTCGCCGACGCCGATGCGGCCTTCCGCGCCATGCTGGGTCCAGACGCGATGGATCCCTGGTCGCGGGTGCTGCCCGTGGCTCCCGTCCCCGCGGGGCTCCCGCCGGGCCTGCGCCTCGGGCTCCCGGATGCGGCAAGCCTGCGCTTCGGTGGCGACAACCTTTCGGAGGCGGCCTTCGCTGCTTCCGTCGCCGACCTTGAAACGCTTGCCGGCGCAGCGGCGCGGGTCGACCTGAGCCTGATGTTCGCCGTGGCGGCGCTGCTCTACGACGGACCGTGGGTCGCAGAGCGCTACGCAGCGATCCGCCCGGTGATGGAGACGCGCCCCGGGATCCTGCACCCCACCACGCGGGCGGTGATCGGCGCCGCCGAACGCTACAGCGCCGCGGACGCTTTCGCGGGCCTTTACCGCTTGGCGGATCTGCGCCGGGATGCGGATGCCGTCTGGGAGCACGTCGACGTGTTGGCAGTGCCGACCTATCCGCGCCCACAGACCTGCGCGGCCGTCGCGGCGGACCCGATCGGCCCCAACAGCGAGCTCGGGACCTACACCAACTTCGTCAACCTGCTCGACTGGTGCGCCCTCGCGGTCCCGGGGCGGAAACGGGAAGACGGCTTTCCCGCAGGGATCACTCTGCTCGCGCCGCGCGGGTCGGACGGCCTCCTCGCCGCTCTCGGCTCGCGCCTGCACGCGGCCTCCGCTGAGCGGATCGGCGCCAGCACGATGGCTGTTCCGGCGGTGGAGCCGGGTCCAGCCCGGGCGGGGCCGGGCGAGATTGAGCTGGCGGTCGTCGGCGCGCATCTCTCGGGCCTGCCGCTGAACCGCGAGCTGACTGAGCGCGGCGCCCGCTACCTGCGCGCTGTGACGACCGGGCCGGATTACCGCCTCTACGCCCTGCCGGGCGGGCCGCCGCAGCGCCCAGGTCTACTCCGGGTGGCCGCAGGCGAAGGCAGCCGCATCGAGACGGAGGTCTGGGCGCTGCCGCCCGCCGCTTTCGGTGATTTCGTGGCTGCCATCCCGACGCCCCTCGGCATCGGCACCCTGTGGCTCGCCGACGGGACAGCACCGAAGGGCTTTCTCGTCGAGGCGGCTGGCATCGCAGGTGCGGTCGACATCACGCAGTTCGGCGGCTGGCGCAGCTACGTGGCCGGTGCCGCCGCGGCCTAACAGACCTGCTGCTTCTATGAAGTCCATGGACACAAAGGATCGGCCACGCACCTTGCTTATCAAGGCCGACGATCCTGATTGATATGAATAGCCTGTCTTGGCTACCTCACGCGATAAAATCGCGGTGCGCGCGGTGCCTGTGCAGCCAAGTCCTGGCGTAGCCGCACAGGGGTACAATCCGCTCACCGCTTGCCCGGGCCTGAGCCACCACGCCTTCCATGAGCCGTCCAGCAGCTCCGGTGCCTCGCAAGGCAGGTGGTGCGTAGACGTAGCTGATGATGAGGCAGCCTGCTTCGCGCTGGTAATCTGCAAACACAACTGCATCTCCGGCCACCAGCTCGAAGCGGCTTTGGTCGACGTTGTTGCGCACCAAGTCCGTCATGCTCTTCCCTCGCCTGACATCAAGCGGAGCGCGTTTTACCACCTCCGGCCGGATTGAAACGCCATAGTTCTCGTCGGTGTCCGGCCTATCACTCCATCTCAAGGCCACGATAATTGGACTGGATTTGCGTGCTGTGGAAATTGTTGGGCTGGAAACCCCTGTCGCCGGCTTGGGCGGCAGGCTCTCCGTCCCGATCATCTAACAGCGCAACGATCCGCTCCACGACATCGAGCGCGAGCTCCGCGAGCTGCTCGAACTCCTCTCGCGGAATGGCTTTGGCCATCACCCGACGGCTGGTGGGAAATGGAACGACATTGCTCATGATCAGCCCCAGGCCTTCACGGCTTCCATGAGGAGATCGCGATCCCGGATCGCCCCCTCGCATAAGATTTCGTCCTTGATGCGCAGGCTTAGAGCTTCGTCGCGCTGCCAGTCGTCCTGAGGCTTTCGCAGGCGCACCTCATCGGCGATGCGGTCACGGATCAGGGCCGCACGCGAGGCTTCCTGCTCAGCAAGATTGCCAGCTGCATTCGGACGCACGCCGACGATTGGGTCATGGCTCTCTGCGAACGGCTGACAGCCTACCGCGAGCCACTGGTTGTGGATCGCCTCGAATACGTCGAAGAGATTGCTGAGCTGGGTGATGCCCAAGCCGCTCAAATCTACAGCGTCAGCCTGCGTCTTGGCCAACGGCATGGGTCGAGGCGCGGCCGGGTCCTCGGTTTTCCGTCCCAGAACACGCGCGGCCGAGGCGCCCACATCAGCTGCGCGGTCCCGGAGAGAGGGGCGTGAGGTGGCAGGTGCCTTCCTAGCGGAGGACTTGGTCATGGTCCTCTCCCTCACGCGAGAGGGAGGTAGCCGTAGGCGAACATGCCCCCGGCGATGATGAGAGCCGCGGCCAAAGCCTCGCCAGCGAGATCCAGGAAGCGCCGGGCACGGACGTGCGCCGTGTCGGGGCGAATAGGAGCTACAGCCTCCCACGGCTCGATGGCGCCAGGCATCGGCTCATTCGGCAGGATGGGGGTACGGCGTTCGGTCGGAAGCTCGCGGACTGTGTCGATCACGACCGGCCGGCGAATTGGGACTGGCTGGCTGAAGTCTGGGATGTCTGTAAAGGGGCAAGAAGGCGAGCGCGGGCGTTCACCGGCGCGCGCCGGTGCTGTAGGCTTACTGGTAGCCATGATCGTCTCCGAAGGACGTGTCTGGTGAGGGCCGTTTCGGGGTGCCAGCCCCGTTGCGGCCCGTATTTTATGCGCGTATAAAATAGGTATGTCAATTAATGCGCGCAAAAAATCGACGCGTGGCCGCCCCTCTGTTGACAGCGAGGAGGTCCGCGCGCGCATGCACCGGCCAATGCTAGACGCGCTCGATGGTTGGATTGCAGATCAACCAGAGCCAAAACCTTCTCGGCCCGACGCCGTCCGAGAGGTCGTTTCTGAGCACCTAAAGGCAAAGGGCTACCTGAAATGAAGGGCTCTCACACTGAGCCCGACAAGCTGATCGAGGTCGCCAGGCTAGCGACGGCGATCGCCGACCGCATCCTTGAGCAGCATGCCGCCGGGACGACGATCCCGCCGGAGCAGTTCATTATGATGGTCCGGGCCGCTCGGATGCTTCAGAATAATCAGGCTCCCTGGCCCCCGTCGGTGGAGCAAGTTCTGATTGAAGTCGCCAAGCGCGCCGAGCGGGTCGAGGAAAGCTCCAACGCTTCCCCAGCCGCGTCTGTCGGCGACGAGGTTGTGGGGCACCTGTCGCAGTTCCTGGGCGCCGTTAAGCGTCGCGCCGGGGCCAGCAGATGAACACGGCATCGCTCTTCGTCACAGACGGACCCATCAGCCGGGGATATGTGCAGCACCGCGAGGATCTGGAGCGCGCCACTTGATACGCATCGCGACCGCATCCGCAGATCCACGTCCCGAAACCGAAGAAGTCGATCCACCGATGGCAAATGACGATACGCTCGCGAAGGCCCTGGCCAGCGTGAGGCATCAGCGCGAGACCCTTGAGGCCGAGTACGAGCGGATGAGTGGCGAGCTGACGAAGCTCCGTATGGCCGAGCGGTCGCTCGCATCGATCGTTGAAGGCACGTCGATGGACGAGCATTCCGACGAACAGCCGAAGCGCCACCGCGCTCCCGCGGAAGACGGTCAACCTCGTGCCACTCGTGGTCCCCGTGGCCCCCGGGCCAACTCTGCCAAGGGACGCTTGAAAGCGCTCCTGGAGGAAGCCGGGTCCGAGGGGCTGACGCACGCTGAAATCACCGAGCGCCTGACGGACGTGGCAGCCAACACCTTGGCCACGTACCTCAGCGTGATGTCGACGAGCGGCGAATTGGTGCGGAATGGCGACTTCTACCGGACGGGCACCCCAGCCACGGCTTTAGTGAACGATGACCCTGAAAACGAAGAGGTTGAGGGCGCGGAGTCTGATCCGTCGGACGATGAGCCTGCCCAGGCTGCAGAGTAGCGGAGCAGCACACGCGCAGCGATGCTGGGAGGGACGGGATGTAGGACGACGACAGCGAGTTCGAGCACTCCTCGCTGTCCGGAGCTTTTACCCGAGATGACATCGAGGTCGATGTCGAGATTTACCGCTTCGCCAGCAAGTAGGACCGCTGGCAGCTCGCGATCGTCGCCCTCGGTGGACGCCACCGCCCGTTGCCGCGACGGCGATTGGAGCTTCAGCCAGCACCGACAGGGCACGTGCTCGCACCACGGCGGCGTGGGATTCTGGATCTCCGCGGGCCGCGACTGCTATTAGGCCTCGATGGCTCAGCCCTTAAGCTGCTTGTTGCACGCCGAGTAGTAGCCGCCGCCCTTCTGGATCCACTTGGCGTCGCCGAGCGTGCCTGCGGCTTTGGCCGCGTTGTAGCTGTCCAGGCAGGTGTGCATCCGAGCCTTGCCGGCCGACTCCTTGGCGTACTTCGGATCGATCGCCCGGGGGTATGCGGCGGATCCCGGAGAAGGCGCCGGCGCGGCGCGAGAAGCTGACGTTGTCGGCGCTGGGGCGGGTGCAGCGGTCTTGGTGGCGCCCGGCGCTACCGGGTTCGGCACGGTGTTCGTCGCCGCATCCGGAGCCGCCCCGCACTCGGCCTTGCGGAAGTCGTTCCACTTCTGACCGTTGAGCGTCCCGGCCTGCTTTGCGGCCTGGTACTTTACCGAGCAGTCCTTGGTGGACAGAGCCATTGCAGGCGTGGCGAAGCCGGCAGCCGCGAGGGAGAGTAGGGCAGCGGATAAGACGGGGCGGATCATGGCGGGCAGTCTCCAGCGCGCTGCGTGGCGGTATCGCCCGGTGAAGCTATCGCGGGCGCGACGCGCCGGGAAGGCGCTCGGCCTCGCGCTCCCCATCGTCGCTGGCTCGTGCGGCCCAGCGCACGCGCAGCACCTCACCGGTGAGCGCTTCTACGAGATCTGCCACGATCAAGCCTCGGCCGAATGGGAGGTCGCCGGACAGTGGGTCTGTCCCAGCTTCATCCGAGGCCTCATAGACGGAGCTCGGCTGCAGGGGATGCGGGATGCGGCAGGAGCGCCCGAGGGCCAAGCCCATAAGCCGATGATCTGCGATCCTCAGACCGCTGCGGCCCAGGATGCCATCATGCTGGTGCTGTGCTACCTCGAAACCCGCCCCGAGAGCCGACCACTCCCGGCAGCGATCGTGGTGAGCCAGGCGCTGGGCGAGGCCTGGCCGTGCAGACCGTGAGAGGCAAGCCAATGGGCTGCAGCCTTTCCTGACGCTGGCGGAAGTGATCTGCTGGCCTTCGTCGCCTCTGCGATCGCGGCTGGCGAGCCAATTGGCGGCGCTTTGACCGCTACCGTCGGCAACGCTGCTCATGCTACCGGCGGATCATGAAGCCGATCGCGATCTCCATCTTGACCGTCTGCGGCATCCCGGAGTTGGTCGAGCACGAGGCCCGGCAGGTCACGCACGTGCTCTCGATCCTCGATCCGGAGGAGCCCGAACCGGCCGCGCTCGTGCGCTTTGCCCCGCATCACCGGACGACGCTGCGTTTCCACGACGCGATCGAGCCCGGACCCGATGTGATCTTGCCGGAGGCCTCGCACGTCGCCGAGATCCTGTCGTTCGGGCGCGATCTCGCGGCGTCCGCAGCCGGCCGTCGGAAGGGCCATCTCCTCGTTCACTGCCATGCGGGGATCTCACGCTCGACCGCAGCACTCACGATGCTGCTGGCCCAGGTCTACCCAGATCAGAGCGCGGACACTCTGCTGTCACGGGTGCTCGACATGCGCGCGAAGGCTTGGCCGAACCTCCGCATGATGGAGTTCGCCGACGAGCAGCTGGGCCGCGGTGGCGAACTCGTCCGAGCCGCCGGCCGGATCTATCGACATCAGGTCGAGATACGCAGCCACATCGCCGACTTCATGCGCCAGCATCACCGCGGGCGTGAGGTTGATCTCGCGGAACGGTCCTGACCAGAGGCTTGCCGGCCCGGCGCGGGTCTACCGCTCGTTCGTCCCGGAACCACCTTCAGCCCCGCCGGCATCCGCCGCGCGGGGCTTTTCTGTATCCGCGGCCGCGATACAATGCTCACGGATCCTGCCCCGCCACCCCTCGGGGCTCGGATCTGGACAAGCCCGCCCGGGGCCCACCGGCGCGGGCTTTTTCGTGCCGCGATCCCGGCGCGGGACGCCGCCGCCGAACCTCCGCCACGCCCCGGTAACCGTCCGGTCTCATCCTGCTGCCGAGCCGCATTGCGTATCGGCTCACTGAGGTGAGGCATTCGAGACCCATGCCGCCGCATAGCAAGCCGCTAGCTCCCATCGATCGAGGCGAAAAATCTGGCCGGCTTGCAACGAGCGAGATGATCAAGACGCTGAGCCCGGAGACAGGCAGCGTTGAGGGCGTCGTGCGCCGGATCGAGCAGGTCGGGATCATTGTGGCCCGGGGGCATCAGGAGTCCGGCATGCGAACTGCTGACGTCCAGGCATGGCACATCGGCTTCAAAGCGGGGATGAGCCTCGAACTCGGAGATTACATGCGCCGCTTTTGATCAGCCGACTTCCGCCCCGCTCCGTGAGCAGATCGGGGCGGGGCCGAGCGGAAGCAATGACAGTTATGATCCTTTGCAGCGTCGGGCTTAATGGACTACGTCTCGCGAACGCTTCCTTCGCGCAAACGAGACAGCGCGAGTTGATCTAGTTTTCGTCCTCCATGGAAAGGGGCGCTGCGTCGTGCGCATCCGCTGCCATAACAAAATTGGGCTGGGCTCGTAGATCCAGAAGTTTGGCTCTTAAGGATTTCCGATTATAGACCTTGAAGTGGAGCTGCTGGCTAGAATGCCTGCATTGTAGGTTGAATTGCGGTCGCTCGATGCCACACCACTCGGCGACTGCCGCCATCGTTTCGCCGAGAATGAGCCAAGCCCGCGCGCATGCATCAACGACATCTTCATCGATACCGGGAAGTCGCCAGTATCTCTCAACACAAGGTAGCGAGTCTTCATCTTCTGCTAGAAAGCCTAAGAAATCTCCATTCACTGCCAAGGCACGGATGAATGCTCCCATGGCATCATCGCTGTCTTCGTTTGGATTAACCGGGAAGTTGAGCCCGAGCTTTATGCCGCGGCCTTCCGTAATACCGAGCGACCCTGAGCTTTCGAGGGCTAGCATACCGTGATGAACGACGTAGTCACGATTTTTGAACAGATGGCGGAGTAAAGGGTCCGCCGATAATTTCTCACCAAATGGTTCAAACCAATCTTTGAAGCCACTCTCATTCTGTAACGCCTTGCGCACAAGTGGGACGATTTCCTTAATGGCCTTGATGAACACGTTGAGATGCCACCGAAAAGGCTCGGCTTGGTGGTAGTATCGCTCTAATCCATGTATCCAGAAGTGCGCTTCTTGGAAACGATCAAAGGCCGGCTCAAGCCGATCTAAAGTGCTGTTCTTGGTCACGATGACGAGCCGCCTTCGGTTTGCGCT
Organism: Methylobacterium sp. J-001; assembly: GCF_022829565.1. Taxonomy (NCBI): domain Bacteria; kingdom Pseudomonadati; phylum Pseudomonadota; class Alphaproteobacteria; order Hyphomicrobiales; family Methylobacteriaceae; genus Methylobacterium; species Methylobacterium sp. J-001. The sequence goes on along the minus strand of NZ_JAKSYN010000022.1, from coordinate 42,688 downwards.
TGTTTAGTCACCCGGGCGCTCTGGCAAGCTCCGCCTTATCCTCGCGCGCGCCTGCCTTGATGCACCGACGCTTCTGCGTCCTCAAGGTCAGCCTCTCGGCGCCGATCTTGGCGGTTTCGGGCTCGTCGGATGCGTTGAGCGCTATGATGAGCGCTCGAAGGTAGCCGCGGTCACATACGGGGGTGCGGCTGTGCGTGAACCCGTTCATAACTCTCCTGGACGGCGAGCGAGCGGCGCCCAGTCCGTGTAGCTTGCGCCTCGTGTTGCGAACGGAGGTCGCCTGTGGCCGGCGAGATTGAAGCGTACCTGAACGCGCGCCTTGCTTTCGAGGAATGCCGGACCGAGATTGAGACAATCGCGGACGAGATTGTTCGTGTAGGCGCCCTCATAAAAAAGGATCCGGCGCGTATTTGTTTCAGCGACACCGAGAACGACCTCCCTCCTGGAAGTTTTAGCGGGCAGAAATATCCGGCATCGGACTGGAAATCAGCATCTGAGCTTCAAAACCTCTTGGTGCGGTTCCATGCTGCTCGTGCGAATCTACGTGCAGCATGGACAGTAGTGCCTCCGGCTCTTAGAAGCGGCCTGCAGCCTCCTCCTACTGGTGTACTGCCACCTCAACAATTCGGGAGAAAAGAGCACGATTGAACGTCGGGCTTTAGATGTCCGATCACTCGTTCATTGCCTTCATTGATGAATCGGGCCACGAGGGTGATCCGGAGAAGGCTGGCGCGTCTGAATTTTTGATTATATCTGCGGTTGTAGTTCGATCAGTGGCCCAGCAGTGCGTAACCGATGTGTGGGATCTAGCTAGGCGACACGCGAAAAAATCACCAACCTGGGATTGGAAATCGTTTAAAGACATTTCTTCGCCTGGGCACAAGTTTTTAATATCGCGCCTGATTAGCGATTTGCCGGTAAGAATTGTGGCTGTAATAGCCCACAAGCCTACCATAAATTATCTTGGAAAGACTGGTAAGTTCGGCGATCTTTATTTTTATTTATCGCACCTGCTGCTCGAACGGATCTCCTGGGTTTGCCGCGAGACTTTTCCGCTCTATCCATCCGGCGACGGAACGGTAAAAATAATATTCAGTGAACGCGCGAATCTAAGAATGGATACTTTTGCGGACTACGTAACGAAGATCAAGGTCGGAGAGTCTCGATACTTTTCAAATGTGGCTTGGGATTTCGTGGATCTCGCCAACATTCACACTCGGAGACATAAAGACTGCGACGGACTTCGTATAGCTGATTTTGTAGCAAGCTCTTTTGGCAGCGCAATTGAATATAAGCAATTTGATTTAACGGATGATCGATACATCATTCAAATGCGTCGGAAGATTTTTTCTCTCGGCAGAGAGATAAAGCATCATGGCATCAAGCTATTCCCGCCCGAATGCGAAGGGCCTCTCCCGATGGAGCCTCGAATGCGGTGGCTTAGTGCAGGCATCTAAATGATAAGCTCGACGGGTCGGTTCCTTCTTCCCCGCACCCACAGGCGCCCAAAGGCGCTTTGGGATGACCCGGTTGGGCACCCGTCGGCTGCCAAGAATCTAGTGAATTCAGCGTCGAAATTCAACGCTTCATGCCGCCGGCGCCTTGTCAAGTTAGGGTATGTCAGGCACTTGCCCGTAGCCCCTTTGAGCGTGCAATCTGCCCGCTCCGCTCGTTCAACTCCACCCGACTGTTGCACCAGAAGTCAAACCCCGCGACGTAGCCGGTGCAGGTGCAGCTCGTCGAAGCGTCACCCCGCAGATCGTTAACCACTGGTCGCTACCCCGCGGGCATGTCCGACCTCCCGCCCGCCGTCGCCTCATGGCGCGACCAGCTCGAACGCATCTCCGAGCGCGCCTCGCCCTGCCGCTACCTCACGCCGACGCAATGGGCGACGATGCGGGAATCGGCCATCGACTTCTGCGACCGGTTCGGCGCCGACGCGCTCGCGTTCGCGTGGACGGATCGGCAGCTGTTCGGGGTACACCCTGAGCACGGTACGCTCCGAGTGGATTACTGCGGTGCGCTGATGATCGCCGGCAACCGGGTTCAGGGTGTCGACGCTGACCGCATCATGTTTGAGCGGACGGCTGCACGGCGGGACAAGCCCGGCCAGGTCTGGGGCCTGCCGATCTGGGAGTTCAAGGCGAAGGTCAGCTGAAGCGCCTGAAAGCTTTCGCGTTCTCCGAACCGATCCACAGCCCTCCACCGGCATCGCTCGAGCCAGTGCTGCTCCCAGCTGAACCGCGCCGACCGATCTGGCATGTTCCATCTTCGTTCCAGAATGGAGGGAAGCGGTGGTGGGGCTCCTGCGCGATATTCAGCCCGGTCGGGTCTACGTGGATTGCTCGTCCTGCAAGCGGTCCGGCCGGTACACCGTCGCCAGCCTGCGGGAGCGGTTCGGCCCCGATCTCTCGACGCTCGACATGCTGCGCCACCTCACGGCCTCATGCCGCTACCAGCGCGCGCCCGGCTCGCCGCCGGCCCGGAAATACGAGCACTTGTGCCTGGCCGCGATCACGTTGCCGCCGCCGGCCCGGCCGGACATCCCTGTTCCGCCGGGCGTGCCCTACACGGTAGAAGTTTGGACAGAGACGGGCGGCGGCATCGAGGCCCAGCTCGCGATAATCTACCCGATCGACATGGCGCGGGCCGCGTTCCGGGTGGCGTGCGACCTGTGGCCCAAGCACGAGGTCACGCTTCGGGATCGATGCCGGATCGTGGAGAAGCGGGAGCGGCCAGAGGCGCCCACCAGAGCGGTGCCCGTCGCCAGCCTGCCTCCCTAATCGCGAGACCAGCCATTTTGAAGTGGGCAAATATCATGATCGCCAGCAAGAGGCGGCCGGGCAATTTAATCAGCTGCGCAAGGGTGTTTCTTCGGTCTGGCGCCCCTGCTCATTTTGGATTGTATCGCCGAAGTGCTCCTTTCGGCAGCGCGGCGCTAGTAGGCTTCACGGGCCATCACTCCCAGGTTCTTCTCCGGATCGGCGCCAGTCGCGGCTGCGGCCCTCGGCATGAGTTCTGGAAACAGGGCTGGGTGCCGCTGCAAGCGCCAGCGGTCGACAGCCTCCAGGCAGTACATGCCGGTATCTGGGTCCGGCCGCGGAAAGCCGCGGGTGAACAGCCGGACCTTGCACGCATCGAACTGCACGATGGTCAGGTGCATCCGGCGGGCGACCTTCTCGGCCGGGATATCGGCCGGGTCCACCGAAAACCGCACGTCCGGCGCGCGGGGTACGCTACGGGGCATCGGTTGAGGCAGCTTTCCGCAACTGCACCCTCGGCCCCTCGCCATTCTCCTGGATGAAGATGACGCCGACAGCGATCAGAATCGCCGAGATGGGGCTGCTGATCGCTTTGGCATCGCGGCGCTGGCCCATGGGTCCAGCGGGCATACTTAACCACCGCCCCGATTATTCATCTGAACGAGGAGGGTCAGGATCTCTTCAAAGCTCGGATCTCGTTTGACGCCATCCACAACGGCGGCTGTTGCGATTAAATCGCGTTGCAGGTCGGGATCTAATAAGGGCCACGCCAGGATCACGGCCGCTCCTAATTGGGCCAAGGCCACATTATCTTGTTCGCCGTGCGTGTCGATGAGTGCACGATCTTGATCGGCCATGGGGGCCTTCTGTTTGTCGTCAAACATACGGCAGCGGGATTGGACGTGCGAACGTACGAGACGGGGTCGAGGAGCACGCAGAACCAGTCTCAGACTTCAAATTAAGACACTGCCAGATTTCGAGTCGGCGCGGCTCTGCATGGCCAATTCGTCAACGATAGCCCTATCAATTGCCTCAATCTCAGCCTGAACGTTCTGAATACTTTCCTGCTGATCTACCGATCTGCGGCGATCCATCACCATTTCTTCGCGTATCTTTCGCAGGGCTTCGACCGGACTCAGCATAAATTGCTCCTTTCAGGACGGGCCGCCCTGGCTCTTGGCCGTTCTTCTTGATGATGACGACACCGGTGGTTCTGCGGGCGGCTTGTTAGGGCCGCCCATATCCCACCAATCAGCCGCTGACTTTTGCGGCGGGTGTCACGAGCGGAGGCGTCTGCTGGTGCTGCACGACGCGCCAGACCTCGTGCTCTAGCTGTCGGTAGGTCGAGGTGCAGTGCGCCTCGTACGTCTCACCGTCGCGGCTCGCCTTGGCACGGTAGGCGATCACGATGAGGCCTTCCTGCGGACGGCTGATCCGCTCGTCCGAGATCTCGATTTCAGCCCACCGCGGTGTGGACGCGACCGCCTCGATCGCCTGGGTCCCGCTGAGGACGAACGGCGGCTGTGGCAGGACCATGAGGCATTCCTCGTCGACGAGCTCGCGGTAGTGATCTGCGTCGCAGGTCCACAAGCTCTTCTCGAACGACCACACGCGATCATCGTCCACGGCGCTCTCCCTGGTTCTTCGAATTGTCGAGGAAAGCGGACCGCCGACACGTTCGTTCCGCCTGCGACTTGGCGCAGACGCGGTGGACACCGGGCAGAGCCGGAATGGCGTGATCTCGCGACGGCCGAACCTACGCGGTAAAGCTGGACGATGCCGACCGCCTCCTACCTCTCCCATTGCTCGCTCGCCGCCGAGATGATTATCAGCGAGCGGCGTTGACGAGCTCGTTCGCAGCGGTCTCGCGCTGCCCGGGATGACGTGATGCTTTTCGCGGGCAGGTAGCTGCAGCCCTCCTTCGCCAGGACAGCGGCAGCGATCGAATCCGGCTGGGAAGGGCCTGAGAAATGGTGACGGACTGATCGGGACTACCGTCCGAACCCATCAAAACCCAGGCCGGACCGATCTCGTGTAAGCTCTGCTTTGCCGCAAACCCAAGGTAGGCCACGATGGATGACGAGAAGGACCGGGTCGTTGACCCCAACGGACCGCCGCCTTGGATTCACCTGCTCACGCAGCAGCAACGCGACTGGCGGGCAAGGCAACACATGATGGGCCGCGATCCCGACTCATACATCCTGGAGCAGTTGGATGATGCCGGCGCTTGGCCGCCGAGAACCAAGCATCGCACCCGTCGCAAACCCCCGGCCCCCAGCCGCTCTTCTTGATGAAGATGACGCCGGCGGCTTCAAGGGCGGCTACCAGAGGCGCAGCAGGTAACCACCAGCCAGCACGATGACGGTGAGGGTTACGATCGAGAGGTAGAACCTCTTTGCCGCTTCGGTCCGAAGATTGGCACGGCGCTGATTAGTTCGAGGCCTGAAGGCAACGATCTTCGGATCCGACAGGTGCTGGGTCAGGCTGTCGGGCAGCCTACGCTTCGATCGTCCCATGCGTATGCTCACCTTCCTAGGACCTGTTCGCTTTCAGCGCTTCTTCCACAAGGGGGGATAGGGTCAGTGAACCGTCGGCCCGGAGTCGCCCACGAACGAAGCCATCCCCTCCTCGTCAGCCGCCGCGTAGAAGGCGCGATAGGCGTCCTTAGGGAGCGGGAACTGTTCATCCCAAACCGTCGACCAATCCTTCTCGTCGACGACCTCCAGTTGCCAGGGATCGTCGGTGTCGGCGTAGCGATAGATCTTCACGTCCACCGTCACCCCCCTCGCGTGTCACGCGGCCGGAGAGCAAGGCGTATTCTATCTCGCGGTCCTCAATGTCCATGGCGTGCCTCCCTTTGCCCCGCAATCTCGTTTAAAATCCTCTGCACCGCCGGTGACCAGGGCACATCGTTGTCATGGAGAAACTGGGCAGCGCTTACCATCACCCTGAGCCTCTCCGGGGAGATCGAGCGCTCTGAATTCCCCGACGCCAGCAATTGCTCGGCGAGCGCCGTCACTAGACGGAGGATCTCGTCTAGCTCTTGTGGCTGGGCGTCTGCGTCGCTCATTTCAAATAGCCCTTCGCCTTCGATCGCCCGGCAAGCGGTTCACGAAGCGCGTCCGGTCGTATCGCACCGTGGGATCCCGGTGACCCACGCTCACTCTGGCCACGATGGCTGTAGGGATCAACGCTGATCGCGTGTGCGAGGCCGGGCGGCCATGACGATATGGCCATCTCAGCTATGTGTTCGATGCATCAGGGCTGCTCGCGGCGATTCCCAGAATGGCCTCCGACCTAACTGCTTCGGAACTCCACCAAGCCGATGCGGTCGCAGATAAGTCCGATGAAAAGGCGAAGAGTGGAAACGAACTGCCACTGCGACCCATCCATATCAGCTTGCGATAATCGATTAAGCCCGCATAGCTCCGACGAGGCGGCGTAGGAAATCATCGAGCGCAGTCTTGTCGATCCAACGTAGGACTACGACAAGGTCTCGATCCGGATCGGCCCAGATCACGTTGTTGCCCGCACCGAGGGCACTGAACGAGGTAGCCGACAGTTCAGGCTTTGCCGTCGGCCCACGGTTCAGCCACCACAGGAAGCCGTAATTCGAGAGCGTGGGTGACGGAGCCAGCATCGCGCGTATCCACCGCTCCGACAAAAGCCGGCGCCCTGCCCAGACGCCACCGCGAGCGATGAGGAGTCCGAAGCGCGCGTGGTCATCCGAGCCGATGAACAGGCCGCCGCCCCAGTGACCGCCTCCTGGTACGGACTGGATCCGGGCACCGTCGATCTCGACCCAGGCATTGTCGTAGCCATGCCATGCCCAGTCGTGGGACGCGCCGATCGGATCGAAGATCCGCGTGCGCAGGACCTCCGGCAATGCGCAGCGGAAAAGGCGCATCAAGCAGTACGCGAGCAGGTTCACCCGCACGTCGTTGTACTCGTAATAGCTACCCGGCGCATGAAGTGCACGGCGCTCACCCTTGCGGCGGTTGTCTGCCCCAGGACCGATCTGGCGGAAGTGATCGACCTGGTCGGACTTGCCGAACAGCGTGCCCTGCCACTCGCTGGATTGCTGCAGCAGATGGCGCCAAGTGATCGAGCCGTTCTGCGAACCATTGAGCAGCGGATCCGGGACGCTGTCTCTTACGGGTGCATCTACGTCCGGAATCAGCCCGTCATCATGCGCGAGTCCGGCCAGCACCGCCAAGTAACTCTTGGCGATAGAGAAGGTCATGTCTGGACGCCGCGTATCGCCCCAGGCCGCGACGCGCCGACCGCCCTTCAGAATCACCCCGGCCGGGCCGCCCCGTGGCTGTACTGGCCCGACGATGTCGCTCCACGGCCCGCGCTCGTTCCACTCGACCAAACCAACATAGCGTCCGTCAGGGTAGTAGAGGCTCCTCGGCCAAGTGCTGTCGTTCGCTTCGGCATAGGCGACCGCTCCGGCCAGCGCCGTGGGATCGAAGCCGGCAGCCTCAGGATCCACGCCTCCCCAAGTCCCCGCGGGGTAGTACGGCTCGGTCCCCTGCGTCACGCCCAGTCTCCTATCGGTAGTGGCAGATCTTCACGCCATCGACAGGCAGGCATGTGCCGCGCCAGGGCGTATGGGGAACGGCTCTTGCAGTCCGGTTTGGTGTCACCCCGTGTCTGGAGCCTGACAGCATGCTGCGACGAACCTTCCTCGGCGGTGCGGCCGCGGCCGGAACCGCGCCATTCCTGCCCGCTCGGTCCGCCCTGGCGCAGGCTGGGCGGGTTAGCGTGCTGCGCTTCGTCCCACAATCCGACCTGACCATCGTCGATCCCGTGACCACTACCGCCTACATCACCCGCCACCATGCCCTCATGGTGTTCGACCAGCTCTACGGGCTCGATGCGCAACTGAAGCCTCAGCCGCAGATGGTAGAGGGTCACACCGTCGAGGATGACGGCAAACTCTGGACCTTCCGGCTCCGGGACGGGCTGAAATTTCACGATGGCGAGCCGGTGCGGGGCCGGGACTGCATCGCGTCGATCCGGCGCTGGGCCCAGCGCGACAGCCTCGGCCAGGCGCTAATGGCGCGTACCGACGCCATGACTACGCCTGACGACCGCAGCTTCGTCATTCGCCTCAAGCGCCCCTACGGACTGATGCTCGAGACCCTGGCCAAGCTGGGGCCGCCGGTACTTGTGATTATGCCCGAGCGCTTGGCCATGACCGATCCGGCCCAGCAGATCCCGGAGGTGATCGGCTCCGGTCCGTTCCGCTTCAACACGAAAGAGCGGCTGGTCGGCGCCCGCGTGGTCTATGACCGCAATCCCGATTATCAGCCGCGCGCGGATGGCGCCGTATCCTGGGCCGCGGGCCCGAAGCGGGTCCATTTCGAGCGCGTCGAGTGGCATGTCATGCCCGATCCCGGCACAGCCGCCGCAGCACTCCAGAGCGGCGAAGTCGATTGGTGGGAGAACCCGATCAACGATCTGCTACCGACGCTCCAACGCAGCCCACAGATCGTGACGCAGCTTGCCAGCCGCCTCGGTAATCTCGGCACTGCGGTGCTGAACCACCTCTACCCGCCCTTCGACAAACCGGCGATCCGCCGCGTGGTGCTCGAAGCTTTGTCGCAGGAGGATTTCATGGCCGCGGCTGGCGGCGACGATCGGAAGCTCTGGCGCACCGGTGTCGGGCTTTTCACGCCGGAAACGCCCATGGCCAACGATGCGGGCCTCGACGTGCTGATGCGTGCGCGTGACATTGAGCGTTCGAAGAGGGACCTGATCGCGGCCGGCTACAAGGGCGAACCGGTGGTGCTGATGTCGGCAAGCGACAATCCCGTCCTCGGGGCGCTCGGGGAGGTGATGAACGACCTGCTCAAGCGCCTCGGGATGAACGTGCAATACGTCGTTTCCGATTGGGGCACCCTGGTCACACGCCGTGCCAGCAAGGCGCCCCCCGACCAGGGCGGCTGGAACATCTTCAATACCACCTGGACCGGTCTCGACATGAGCAATCCGGTCGGCGAGCAGGTCCTGCGCTGCGGCGGCCAGAAGGGCTTTTTCGGCTGGCCGGACATCCCGGAGATCGAGAGCTTACGCGAGGCCTGGATCGAGGCCCCCGACGATGCCGGTCGGCAGACGATCGCGCGTGACCTACAGGCGGTGGCCATGAGACAGGTGCCGTACCTGCCGACCGGACAGTACTTCTATCGAACCGCCTACCGGCGCGATATTCGCGATGTTGTCGAGGATCAATTCGTATTCTGGAATGCGCGTAGGGAGGCATGATCCGAAGCTCCCGCTTGGCCAGGTGAGTTGAGGCGCGAGTAGGAGGCGTCGCAAGATCGTTTTATATTAGAAGTCTTCCGCCGCAGCCACGCCGCCCGATTTGATCATAGGCTGGCGGAGGATGTCGACAATCTCACCAGCGAGAGCCGATACGCGACGCGGCTCGGAAGGCAGGATGGGGCTGGGCGGTTACCGCGCTGTGCTGGTCGTCTCGGCCGGCCGTCCCGGGTCGGGATCGCGACACAAAAAGCCCGCGCCGGCGAACCGGGCGGGCGAAGGTTGTGACCTCGAACTTGGGGGAGTCTGAAATCGCATCGGACATACCCCAGACGCCGGCGCAAAGAACCCCGCCACTGCGCCGCACCGGCCATGGGTTTGGGGCGGTCGGGCACAGGATCGTGCATGCCTCGGATCGGTTTTCGCAACTGCTCAGTACCAACTCAGGGTGGTCGATTCGACGCTATCCGATTGCCGGAAGCTGTAGATCGGCTATCGCTTCGGGATGCGCCACGCCCTCGTTGCCCTCCTGCTGCTCAGCGGTCCCGCTCTGTCTGCCGAGCCTATTACTGGTCGCGCCACCGTCACGGATGGCGACACCGTGATGATCCACGGGACCCGTATCCGCCTGTTCGGCATTGACGCGCCGGAGAGCGCGCAGCTCTGCCAGGACGCGGCGGGCAAGGATTACCGCTGCGGCCAGCGGGCGGCGCTGGCGCTGGCCGACCGCATCGGCGAGGCACCGATCTCCTGTGAGCCGCGGGATACGGATCGCTACGGGCGCACCGTCGCGATCTGCAGGAAGGGCACCGAGGATCTGAACGCTTGGCTGGTCCAGCAGGGCTACGCCACAGCCTACCAGCGGTATTCCCACGACTACGTCCCGGCCGAGACAACGGCGAGGGCTGCCAAGCGCGGACTCTGGGCCGGCACATTCGACCCACCCTCGGACTGGAGGCGTGCCAAGCGTGCCGGGGGCATCGAAACCCGACCCGAGATAGAGAAGCCTGCGGTAGCAGCGCCGGCGCCTGCGCAGACCACCTGCTCGATCAAGGGCAACATCTCGCGGAAGGGCGACAAGATCTATCACCTGCCCGGGTCTCGGGACTACGATCGCACCGCGATCAACACCGGCTCCGGTGAGAGGATGTTTTGCAGCGAAGACGAGGCGAGGGCGGCCGGTTGGCGGGCGGCGCGCGGGTAATCGGACTTCTAGCCGCGCTCACAGCTGCTCGATTATGCGATCCCACCGATCACGATGCGGGTTCATTCGCTCCAAGACCGCAGCGCCTGGGTTCGTCACCGCGTAGACCCCGTTCTCGGCCCAGGATTTGGACGCGCTGAACGTGGCGCCGAGCGCCTCCTCAATCCTCACCATCGAATCGAAGATGTAGAACTCGTGCGAGGTTTCGAGCCGCCACACGAGCACGAGGTTGGTCGACTTCGTCAGCCAACTCTTATGGAAGTTGAAGGCAACGTTCGAGGCTGATTTGACCTGGACCGGCACGATGCGGCTCGGCACGGTCGAGCCCGGCTCGAGGCGGTAGGCCAGGAGGTCGACGCCCACATCGGAATGGGGCTGGGCGACCTCGACGCCACGGCGCATGAGCTCAGCGGCCACCATCATCTCGCCGGCCTTCCCGATCAACGCCGAGTGGGCTGCCATCGCCGATCGCTCCATTGCGTCCCGGCCCCAGGGCTTCGCCGGGCAGACGCTACGTCGGGTCTGGAAGGGCCACAAGGCGCGAGCGGACGTCAGCCCGATGTCGATCCTGATGCGCAAAGAGCATGATCGGCGCGAGGCTGGAGCAACATCACTGGGAGATGACCCGGACAGCCTCCATTGGGTAGCGCCCGCCGCGCAGCTGCAAAACGCCCAGCTTAGAATAGCCTCGGAGTCCGGCGCAGCAGCATGAACGGGCCCTAGAATGTAAATCCGATTTTAAGCGTTACGATTGGGGAAATATCTGAATAAAATTCATCCGAGATCAAATATTATATCTCAATCTCTTGACATCCGGGCCGGCTCGGATCGTTCGTGTGATTGAGCACGAAAGGATCATGACATGTCTGAGAACACACTCACCCCGCAGAATAACCATATCGAACTGAGCGCCGACATCGTGGCGGCTTACGTGTCGAACAACAGCGTTCCGGTTTCCGAACTCCCCGCCCTGCTTTCCGGGGTCTACTCCGCTCTGTCCGGGCTCGGCCAGGGTGGTGCACCTGAGGCGTCGGTGGTCGAGAAGCCCACGCCTGCGCAGATCCGCAAGTCCGTGAAGGACGATGCATTAGTGAGCTTCATCGACGGCAAGCCCTACAAGACGCTGAAGCGGCACCTCAGCGGCAACGGCATGACGATCGAGCAATACCGCGAGCGCTTCGGCCTGCCGAAGGATTACCCCTCCACGGCTGCGAGCTACTCGGCGCAGCGCTCTGCGCTCGCCAAGAGCCTTGGTCTGGGTCAGCAGCGCCGCAAGGCGGCGGCAAAGACCGCCCAGACCGACGAGACTATCGCCGAGACGCCGAAGAAGGCTGGCCGATCGAAGAAGGCTGCGGAGCCAGCAGCGAAGTCGACCAATGGCCGCAAGAAGGCTTCAGCAGCTGTCGCGGCCGAGTGAGAGTGTTCGGCGCCGACAGCCTATCGATCCAGGCTGTAGGCAGATCCAGGACGTGGGCGGCGAGCGAATGCTGCCCACACTCCAACCCAAGCTGGACTAAACGAGCTATCCGATCCGCCGCCTCTTCCATAAGCGACCGTATCGCTTCGTTAAGCTCCGCATGCTCAGCCTAGCCGCTACAGCCGACTTGGATCGGCATGACAGTTTCGGACCCATATGCGCAGAGATTCACGGCGCTCGTTCACCGTCGAGATCAAGTCTACCGATCGTCGGCATGCGACCATCATCCCTCGGCGCTCGACTCCGCCAGCAGTCACCTCACCGTGGTTCAGCACTATCGTCTCGCCCGATCCGCCAGCACCGGTCCCAGAGCAGCGTCGCGTCCTGCCCAGCCTCATTGTACCCGAGGCGGCCGAGCTCGAGGTCGAGCTGGTGCCGGTCGCTGATGCGATCCGCATGAAGCGTCCGCGCGGCCGGCCTCGCAAGACCGCCCCCGCCCCGTGCGCGTCATTCGAAGATCTGGCTGATGCTGCGCCTGCTTCCCCGCCCTCGGTAGCCGCTGTGCCGCTGTCCGCGGAAGATTACGCTGTGGCGGCTTTCGCGCCAGCGCTTCGCTCCCTCAAGATTAAGCCAGAGCCGAACCTCGCACCTGGCGAGCGGTGGAAACGGCGTCTCGGGCGCTGGGCACGGTAAGCCCCGTATCTCGGTGGGCGGTCCTGTGTCGAAGTCCGTGCCGTTTGCACATCGCTCCCCGGGCTGATGATCCAGGGAGTGTGCCGGCCGACCTATCTGACCGCCCCTGTGCTGCTAGCTAATGCTGCCTCGAGGCGCATTGGATCGATGCGGGTGACGATCACGCCATGGTCAGGGCTCCCGTCGAAGCTAGCAAAGTAGAAACGCCCTTCCGCGTCCCAAGCATTGAACCCAGTGTGGACGTGAAGATGAGCCAAGGCTGGATCCAACTCGGTCATTGCGCAAAGACGCCGCGTCTGGCCGGTCCCGAAATCGAATAGGTAGAGGGCTGTGTCCTCGCTTGGTCGTGGTGAGGTGCTGGTGCCAACGTAGGCGCTCTTGCCGTCGGGTTTAACTGCGAAGAGCCAGAACTCGACGCCACCCCAGCCCGCCTTCTTCCCTGTTTCGATTTGGCCCAGGTACGTCCAGGAATGTGCGTCCTGATCGAAGCGGTAGACGTGACCGCGATCGTCGCCGAACACGCACCGTTTCCCCCCGTCTGTGCATTGCCCCGTTTCCAGGGCCATGCCGTCCTGCAGTAGCCAGCCCTTCTCTTCGCCGAAGCCGGTCTCCGGGTCATAGTAGTGCACATGGTCATGCACCCCTGGCTCGTCCCAGTTGCTTGCCGTGAAATAGAGGCGGCCGCGCGCGTCGACCCACATCACCCGCCCCGTGTAGACGTAGGGCTGCTTGTAGGAGGCCGGGCGGCCGAGGTCCTGAGTACGTCCGCTCAAGACGTCGTACCGGTAGATCGCACCAGTAGGTACGCCCGCGCCGTAGATGACGTTGCGGATCGGATCAGACGCGAGGGTGACGAGATTGCCATGGGGCACGGCACTGCCGCTTGGCTCGAAGGCGCTCAGATCCGTGAAGCTGTCGTGCGCAGGGTCATAGGCGTACCAGTGGAAGCCACGACGTTCGAGGTAGCCTGCGTTGAGATCCGACCGGTCCATGGTCGCGACGTAGATCTTACCGTTATGCCAGAGTGGTCGTGTGTGAAACTTCTGCGCCGTCTCGCCAGGCAGCCAGTTGCGCGCCGCCTCCGAGGCTGCGCGCGCATCCCCAACATACCGCAGCGTACCCCCCTGTGGGTCGATGCGGTAGAGGGCTGCGTTCGTCGCGTGATCCATACCGCCGACGTAGACACTGCCGTCTGGCGCAGACCCTGTGGCGTGCCAACTCTGGGTCGGGTGAAGGCCGTTAGGCGTATCCGGCAGCCGCCAGTGCCAAGTGCCGTCAAGCGCACCCGCCCACCCGGTCTCGACCGCTGCAGGTCGCGGGCTCTGCCGTTCGGCGGGCTCACCCACGGCCTGCCCTACGACGCCGACAAGCAGCAAGGCGGTGCAAACCAGCTGACGTATCATGGTATCCGCTCCCGAAAGGCGCGGTACATCTCTACCTGCGGCGCTTCCGCTCTGTGTCAGCAGGCCAACAGCCGCCTGCATGGCCCGTTCCACGTACCTCCTATGGCACGCCGCCGAGAGGGTAGCGCTCCGAAGTCCTCCGGTAGCAACCGGCAGTGGTCGGGGCTGAACCTTCAGTGCTCTACCGGAGCCTGTTCGCGTGGTCGCCAGCTCATCCCATAGTCCGGACGGGCCTCAGCACGAGAGATCGCGGGCCCCTGGGCATCAAGCCGGCTGAGCCCGCCGATCAGTGCCAGCATCCCAAGCCCAGTAGCGACCGCGACCAGGATCATGGTGGTCTGGCCCGCGTTTTGGCCCGCCCGGGTGATTGCGAAGCCGCCCAGCGTGAACACCGCTGCGACGCTGGCCGCTGTAGCGAGGGCAATAAGCATCGGACACCTCCTGCGCAGCCCCGGCCGCCGTGTCGGGCAGCGGCCAGGGCTAACACGCGCCGTCGTCGGCCGGCGCGCCTTGTTAGACGTCCGCTGCGGGCGGCTCGCCTGTTCCGTGTATCCGTCCGACACCGCGGCTCGGATGATCCGCAGTTCGCCGAACCCGGTCCGCCCAAGGCATGCTGACAGCGTGACGCCCTTGCGGCAGCGCTCTGAGGTCTTCCGGCCGAAGCCGGCGGTGGTGCGCTGGCGGAGTCGCCAGGGCGTGCACCGGCAGCGCGGCGCGCAGGGCGTCCATCCCGTCAGCGACGGCTCTGCCGTAGGCGGCCAGCGCTATAAGCGCCTTCGCGGCGGGCTCGTGCTCAGACAGCGCGGCGAGGAAGTCGTTACGCGCGCTCCGGCATGCGGCCTGGTAGGCAAGCCGGCACATGAGGCGCTCGTCGTCATCGAGGCGCTGCGCCTTCGGTGCGGTGGCGTTGCGCCAATCGGCATCCGCGCACGTGACCGCGATGGCCCGATCGATCTCGCCGACCGTCAGCCCCCAGGCACCTGCGTGCATCCTCGGCACGAAGCTCTCGATGACGGCTTCGATCTGACCCTGCACAAAGCCTTGCAGCTCGGGCCGCTCAGCCAACAGCCGGTTGAACGTGGTATGCTCGGCGGCGTCGGCGAATACGAGCAGCACCGTGCGCTCAGCGGGCATGGGCGTGCGCCTTCTTGGCCTGCGCCTGGGCTGCACGGCGCTGCTGACGAGACATGCTGCTCACCGGGGCGTGCGCGCGCTCCAGCAGTGCCAGCTTCCTGTGGTCGACCTCGAACGTCTCGACGTTGATCGCGCCAGCCTTAACCGCGGCGATGAACTTCTCGTAGGACCAGGGGATGCCACATGGGACAGCCCCGGGCCACCGGCTCTCGTCGAACGGCGCCGGCTGGATGGGTTCACCGGCAACGTCCGGCCATTCGTGGATGGCGCCGAGGCGCGCGCCGTCGCGGTCCACCACCGTTAGCCACAGCTCGCCGCCGATCACGTGCATACCAGCGAACTCGGTCCAGGCAGCGGCGCCCTTCCGGCGCTGCTCTTCCGCGAGGGAAATACCGTGCGTGATCGCCTTGAAGGTCTCGGGCGTCCAGTCGACATCCGGTTCGGCACCCTGCCGGTGCAGCCGGCTTAGCGCCATCAGGTCGAAGTCATCGTGCCACGCGCCTTCGATCTCGACCCAGGTATAGGGCGGGGCCTCGTCCCCCGGGGCGCCGGGAGAGCGTAGGACAAAGGCGCGGGCGCGATCCTCTCGCTCCGACCAACCGGCGACGTGGATCTCGATCAACGTCTGTCCCGACAGGAGCCCACCTGCGAGCGCAGCCTTGTGGTCACGTTCGAACTCGCTGGGGCTGCGTGCCATGAACTCGTCAAAGCTGCCGTAGCGCTCGGCCAATTCCAACCCGGCACAGATGCCCCAGGCGTTGCCGCGGAAGGTGAGCGCGCCGGTCCAGGACGAAATGCCAAAGGTCTTCTGCTCGAAGCCGAGGATCCGGCCCGTCCTATCGTACAGCGATGTGTCGGTGAGGACGACGACCCTACGCGAGGTCGCGAAGACGTTGACGAGCGACATGCCGCCGATCCTTCTTGCTGGAGGGAATGCTGCCGATCGCGCCGGCGCCTGCGCCAGCGACCGCCAGTATCGGGTTGCCGCTGGCCAGACCCGCCAGGAGACCGCCGCCAGCCCCCATAAGCGGCGACTGCGACGAGTAGCCGATCGAGGCACCGGCACCGACTGCGGCAAAGCCCTGGCCGAGCTGCGAAGACATGATGCCCCCGCCCGCCTTCTGCGGCTTGAGCGCCTCGCTGAGTGCCTTGCCGATCCCGGATTCAGTCCCGAGCCCGAGGGCCGAGGTGATCTTGTCGCCGTCAAAAAGGCCACCGAGGCTGATCTTGCCGCCCAGCAGGCCGCCGAGATCACCGCTTTTCTCACCGGCAGTCCCGAACAGGCCCGAGAGCCCGCCCTGGCCGGTTAGGAGCGCCTTGAGGCTGCTGCTGCCGAACGTCTTGGCCAGGCTGGCGAAGGCGTCGCCGATCTTCTGGCCGCCCAGGATCACGTCATCGGCGAAGGTGGCAAAATCGTCAGCCATCTCGCGCTGCGCATCTCGGGTCAGCTCCATGCCCCGCTTGGCGTGCGCGAGCGCATCCGTGCTTGCTGCGAGCGTCGTACCGAGCTTATCCCATTCAGCCCGCATCTCGGCGGTGACTTCGGTCCCGGACTTCTGCGCGGCCCGCTCCAGGTCGTGGGCGAGCTTCAGCTTGATTACGGCGTCGCTGTTCAGGCCGACGCTGCGGGTCTCCAGGTCGAGTTCCTCGATCCGGTCCTTCGTCCGCTGGATCAGGCTATCATAAGAGGAGACGGCCTCCTGAGCCGCCTGTTGGGCCTGCTTGGCGGCGGCGGCTGGCTTGTCGAACTTGCGACCATCAACGACTGTCGAGACGTACCCCAGATCGCGGCCAGTGATCTTCTGCGGGGCGGGGCCGGCGGCTTCGGGCGGCCCAGCGACTTCCTGCTTCACCTGCTCTGCCTGCTTGGAGATGATGCCGAGCTGAGCCAGCACACCGGAGATCTGGCCAGCAACCGCACTGAAGGCGCCTCCGACCGCCGACGTTATGGTCGCACCGAACGCCACCACGCCATCAATCGCGCTGTTGATCGCCAGCACAATCGACAAAACAGTCTGCAGGATCCTGAGCCAGATACCGTCAAGGAGTGTAGCTGCAGCGCTGAAATCCAAGTTGACCGCCCAGGCATCGGCAATTGCTTGCTTGGTGTCTGAGATGTTTTTGTTGAGCTGTAGCGCCCGGTCGACCTGTTCCTGCTTCAACACCTCCTTCTCGGCGGCGGCCTGCAACGCGGCGGAAAGCTGCTCCGCGCTCGTGCCGGTGATGCGCATCCGCTCGACGGTCTCCGGGCCGAGCACCTTCTCGCCGACCTGGATGCTGGCGAGATGTAGGCCGAGGGTGTCGAGCTCCTTCATCGCGGCGAGGCCGGCCTTCAGCCGTTCCTCCAGGGTCGTGGCGGTGTCAGCAAGCGCGGTGGACTGCAGGCCGTTGGCGCCGGCTGCCCCTGTGGCGGTGATGCTGTTGAGCATCTTGGACAGGTTGTTGTTGTCCTGTCCCCAGCTGTCTTTCAGGAAACCTGAAGCTTTGGACAGAGCCTGATCCATTTGCTCGGTGGTCGCGCCGATCACCTTTCCGAGCGACTCGAAGCTCTTTAGGAAAGGCGCTCCGACGTCGAGGCTCTGCGCCTTCTGACCAAGGTCGATGAGCTTCTGCAGGTCATCATAGGCTTTCCCGATGACCGCCGAGGCAACCTGGAAAACGGCGAAAGCAGCGGCGATCGGCAGGAGCGCGTTCGGAATGAGCCTCAGCGCGCCGACCAGGAGGCCAACGACGCTCGTGGCGCCCTCCACCTTCGTGGCATAAGCGGCCAGGCCGCCGGCTACGACAGTCGCCGCCTCGCCTGCTACGGCGAGCCCACGGGCTGCCAGCGTGCCGCCAGCCGCCACCGCGCCGCCCATCGCGGTGCTGCCCTCCGCGAATGCCGCTGTGGCCGCCGACGCGGTGCCGAGATAACCGGCCGCCGACGTAGCGAGGCCTCCAAGCGCCCGCGCCGCCGCAACGCTGGCGGCCAGCACCAGGATCGGATGTGCCGCGGCCGCCTTTCCGACTTCAGCATAGACGGTGTTCTGTTTGCCAAGGGCGGCTGAATTATCGTTGGCAGCCTTCTGCACGGCCGCCGCCGAGGATGCCGCCCGCTCCTGCGCGGCCGTAAGGCCACCAGCTGATACGGCGGCCGCGTCCTGCGCCATCTGCACCTGCGCAAGGGCTCGGGCCTCCTGATCCAGCTGCCGCTGCGCCTTGGCTGCCGCCGCCTCCCGCATGGCCGTGGCCCGAGCAGCCCGGTCGCTGGCAGCACTGCCCTTGTCGTTGCTCGCCGCGGACCGGTCCTGCGAAGTGGTCAGCTTGTCGAGCGATGTGCCGAGAGGTCGACCTTCACTTTCGTCTGATCCACGCCCTCCGTCGTGTAGCGGAAGACGTATTCGTCCACGTGCTGTTCGACCGCGGCCATCAGAAGCCTCCGACCAGAATCATCGGATCGCGATTGAAGGCGCGGGCCAGGGCTATTTCACCGCGGAATTTTTTTCGGATCGCGTCTCGGAAAAAGGCTTCCCATGCGGTTGCCGCTCCCTCGATCCAATTCCTTAATCGAGGCCCCCTATCCCTTCCGGCATTCCGGCAATTGGCAATGGCTTCACGCAGCATGGGCGCGGTCTCCAATGTCCGAGGCGGCGATTGGCATGCTGATGCGCTGGACCAATGCGTCGAGATCGGCTCGGGCATCGGGATGGCGACGGGCGATGGCTGCGAGACCGGTCGCCACCTCGCGCCACCGGGTATCGTCCAGATTGGACACCGCGGCGGAGAGCGCCATTCGGTATTCGAAGGCGAGGCCATTCCAATAACGATGGACGGCCATGATGCCGACGTTGAATCGAATGGCCACCCTGCGAAGGCTGATGCCGGCAGCACAGGCGGCTTCGATCGCCTCACGCTGCGGGTGCGTGGCGATGGTGCTCTTGCGACCGGGCTTCTGTCTGATTGCGGTCTCAGGCAACATGCGGGCGGGCTCCACCGGTTGATCCGGATCGAGGGGCCCGCGGCCAACCCTGTCTCAGGTGGCCCTATGGCATGTCGCAGCGTCGGCTCATGCCGATGGCGACACGAGAACGTATCGTGAAACCGTGTCTCGAATCAAGCGGCGTCTTTCGAGCTCGGAGGCCAGGAGTCCAATAGGTCTGAACCGGCCCGCAGTTTGACACGGTGGGCGTGCGCATCGTCCCGCGTCTTGCAGAGGTCGATCGCCGAAGCAAAGCGGGTACGCGCGGCGATGTCGGTTTCCACATCCTCTGCCAGGACCTGCTGGCCGTCACGGTAGGTGAACACGCAGAACGAACGGCGGGTTCTTCATGTCGCTGACTTCCATGACGGATCCCCTGCAGTTCATGACGAGGGCCAACGCCCACATGTGATACCTGTTGAGTGGTGCTCGTCCGCCTTCACGCCGTGGCCTGCCAAGTCGAAGTTTCGGCAAGAAATAGCTCAACGGGATATGGCGGTTACGACACGCAGCTCATGGGCGGAGCGACGTCCAGGCCTTAGGTGCTTCATCGGCTGCCGGAACGTAAGCGTCAACGATCTCGCCTTTGCGGCTCACAATACAAATCATCGTTGCTTCGCGCACCTCATACATCATGGGTTGCTCGTAGGTGATGCGAAACCGGACGGGTGCAAAATAATCGCCCTTCCGGTCCACTTTGTCTTCACCGACTGAGACCGCTTCGACATCCTTCATACCGTCCTTGCTCGCTTTGCTCATGATGGTGTTGCGGCAGGCCTCAACGGTACGGTTGCGCCCAGGCGCTGCGGCCAAAGCTTGTCCGATGTTATCCAGAGCGGCAGATGTACCCATCACTAGTCCCGTGCCTGGCACCATCGACAGGATGTTTTGCTCATTGGCAGGCACCGAATCAGGTCCCATCGGCAGCAAATGCCAAGGCTTCTCCCAAGAGGAAGGAGAGTTGCTAGGCACTGCAGGCGCCTCCTGTGCCGATGCAGGTATAGCGAAGAATGATACGATGGCGGTTGCGCAGATTGAATGCTTGAACATCACGTCTCTCTGTTTTCAAAATGATAAACCGCGGATCGCTGCGGCGAGCTAAGGCGTTCGCGCCAAAACCGAGGGCAACATCCACTGTGGGGACGAGGCTGGTATCGGAGCGGTGAAGCTTGTGTTCCCAGCTGATACGCGATGCGTAGAGCTATATGAGACTGCGCCTACGTCGATCCGGGACCGTGTATGCCTTGACGAGCTGACGATGCTCGCCGTCTCCTCGGTATCGCGGTAGGGAGCTCTACCCCGATTGATCGTTGCTATGGGCTGCGGCCGCCTGAACGATCGTGCCTGCTTTGTGGGTACAAGCTTCAATATCGATGGGACTAAAACATCTCGCTGCGCCGGCGGGACCTCCGCGGATTGATCGATTGCTTTCTGCGTAACCCCCGGGCCGATAGCCTCTTCAGGCTTGGACGACGAAGATACCTCGGCTTGCGATGTCGGGCGCATGACTACCGCGGACGGGGGAGGCGCTATCTCTGGGACTGCCGGCGGAGCGGGAATAGTTGCTGAGTTCGGCGGACCTGTTCGCGTCTGGGCAATCTCGGTTCGGATTTCTGTCGGCTGCAGAATGCCCGTGCTGAGCGGCGGCACCTTAGTGAGAGGGGTGGGCGTCTCCGTATTGGCTGGGGAATGTTCTGTATGCTCATTCCAGGCCGGGAGCTGTTCGCGTGACAGACGTGCAGTATCAAGCGGCGCGAGCCCAATGAGCGGAACGCGTGGATTGATGCGCGGAGCAAGAAACACGGGCTGCTCTGTCGCGTCGGAAGGGTTGGGGTCCAAGAATGACCTTTGCCCGTCCGCGGTAATCAAACCAGCGGCATCGTCCTGCTGAGCAAGAGGGCCTGTCAGATGTGGGACCTCCACCCATGATGGGAATACCACCGAAGGAGCCGTTCCGACGGAACTGTCGAAAGCCTTTTGAGGAAGCCAATCACCTGGCGATCCAAGCCAAGCAGTACCTGCAGCGAGCAGTACGAGCGTGGACAAACAGGAGAGCGAAATAACGGTGAAGGTTGAGGGATATTCGGCCCGCTGTACGATCGAGAGGGGGCGAGATACGCCCAGGGGTTGCAATTCCCGCGTGGTGAATGGGATGTTCCTCAGCATAAGCGGCTAATGCATCAGATCGAAAACAGTTCAAATATGCGACATATTGAAATTCTGAACCGGCAATAGGCTGATGGACGGCTGCTTTTCCCGGGCGCTTCAAGCGCTTCTGATCCCGCACCTAATAGCTGTGGCTCGGCCCCATGCTGCAACGAAACAGCATTATGACGGGGCCTAAAAGTTGCAACCTCCAATGCGACCCAGATCAGTTATAATTCAGCAGCATTCCAGCGACCATTATCGGCAGGCCCCCGCCAAGAACATGCCCGATGTGCGGCCGAGCGTAATAAACCTTTGAGCGCCTGCTTATTGAGATCTCAACTAAATGGGCGGAGCAACCGCCAGGACGTGGCTTTTGCCAGGTCCCACAGCCACCAGATTCTAATTGCTAGAGTTTCTGGGCGAGGCGTCGGGCTTCCTCCAATGCGCAGATCACATCGGCCAAGCGCTCGATCGGTATCCTGATACCCTTTGGCGTCTCGCGCATAGGGCCCCGACCGATGGTAGTGGCCACGCGCAGATCGCAACCGAGAGTGCCGCCCTTCTCGCGCAGGCTCACCCTGATGCTCTCGCGAGCGCTCTTCGGGATCTCGCTGACAATCCGGTCCGGCATGGATGGGGCTCCTCCGGTTACAGCCGTGTCACCGCGGCGTAGCTGGTCAGGATGTTCCGCCGGTCCTTGGCGGCCAGGGCGTCGATCTCGCTGAGCACATCGGACAAGCGGCCCATCGTGCGGTGTTGCTCGGTGGCCCGGATGGCATCCTGGAGATCGAGACCGCGAGGCCCGAGCAGCAGATGGGTGACGGCTCGTAGGACGCGCAGGCGCGCGACACGCTCCCCAGTTTCGAGAGCCGGAGCGAACGGCCCCCAACTATCGGCCGACCGGATCGCCGGACGCGACATCCCATTGCCTGGAGATTGATCCGATGGCGAATGGACGGCGACCGTCGGCGTCATACGGGCCTGCCTTGCTGGGCCTGTGCGAGGGCTGCATTGGCGAGGATGGCGCACGAGACGGGGTCGGCCAGCGCTTGAGCCAAGGCACGCCTCTGGACATCGGTGAGGCCGCCCGGTGCGACTTCCATGTTATCCCGATTGAGCAAGACGCCGTACCGGTGAGCGAGGGCGCGCACTTTCCTCAGCGATCGCTCTGCACGAGACAGAGCAGCTTTTCGGCCTGCGCTTAAGTCCGGCCCATAGGCGAGCGCGGCATCTCGTCTGGCTCCGTAGCGGACTGCGAGACTGCGCAAGAACGGCCCACGGTCGCCAGGTGGCATCCGTTCGATGTCGACGGCCTGTCTTGGCGTCATGCTGCCACCTGCCGATTCGCTAGCTCCGCAGCTGCAGCATCAATGTCGACGAAGGACCCGATGGGGATTCCCTCGAAATCGTAGGCGTACACACAGCGTGTCCCACCGCGGACCACACTGCCGATCAACACCCCGTCGCTAAAGAGTTGGAGACGCATCTCGCATCGCCCCTATCGATAGACATCGTATATCATAACGAAGGTATCGATAGATAGCACACTGGATCGGTCGAGCAGGTTCCGCTAATTGATGCAGTGTCGGTTGTGGACGCTCACGATCCTGGCCGAGCAAGGCATCCTCCCGCACAAGAGTTTCATCGCCTCCAGCCTCTCGCTTTGGTCCGATGGTTGCAAAGCTTGTGCATCCCACGCGGAGGCCGACGATGAAGCGACGCACGTTCCTCGCCGCGGGCGCCTCCACCTTGGCAGCGCCGATCGTCGGTCGAGCCCAAGGTTCGCGGGTGCTCCGCATGGTGCCCCAAGCGAACGTGACGTCGATCGACCCGATCTGGACGACTGCGATCGTGACGCGTAACCACGCCTACGTCGTCTACGATACGCTCTTCGGGCTTGATGCCGACCTCCAGCCTAAGCTCCAGATGGCAGCTGGCTACAACGTTGAGCCGGACGGTCGCAGGGTCACGATCACCCTCCGCCAGGGCTTGCGCTTCCACGACGGCACGCCTGTACTGGCGCGCGACTGCGTTGCCAGCATAAGGCGCTGGGCCGCACGCAACGGCTTCGGCCAGACCTTGATGGCCGCAACAGACGAGCTCAGCCACGACGGCGATACAACCATCGTGTTTCGGCTTAAGGCGCCGTTTCCGCTGTTGCCAAATGCTCTAGCGAGCGTCAGCCAACCCGCCTTCATCATGCCCGAGCGGATCGCGCTGACTGATCCGTTCAAGCAGATCACGGACGCCACCGGCTCCGGGCCGTTCCGCTGGAAGGCGGACGAGTTCAACTCGGGCAGTCTGATGGTCTACGAGCGGCACAGCGGGTACGTGCCCGCCCCCGGTGCCCCGAGCCTGACCGCCGGCGGTAAAATCGCTCACTTCGACCGGGTCGAGTGGCAGATCATCGCTGACGGTGCCACCGCGGCGGCCGCGCTGCAGAACGGCGAGATCGACTGGTATGAGCAGCCACCGCCGGAACTCCAGCAGCTCCTCGCCCGCAATCGTAACATCGTCGTGGAAGGTCTCGACCGCTTCACCAACCCAGCCATCCTGCGCATGAACCACCTGCAGCCACCGTTCGATGATGTTGCCGTGCGTCGAGCGGTGCTGCCGGCCATCATGCAGAGCGACTTCATGGCAGCTGTGGCCGGTGATGATCCCGCCAACTATGACAACCGGTGCGGGATCTTCACGCCAGGAACGCCGATGGCGACGGATGCTGGCATGGAGGTGCTCACGGGGCCGCGTAGCGTCGAGAAGGCGCGGGCGGCGCTGAAAGCCGCGGGCTATAGCGGCGCGAAGGTTCGGCTGATCGGTCCGACAGACATCCTGGCCCCCTCGGCGATCACCCAGGTGGCGGCCGATCTGCTGCCTCGTCTCGGCTTCAACGTGGATCTGGCCCTGAGCGACTGGGGTACGGTCATCCAACGCCGTGTTTCGCGCGAGCCGGTCGAGAAGGGGGGCTGGTCCGTGCTGCTGACCACGTTCTCGTCTTTCGACAATGCTGATCCGGCCGCGCTTCAACCGCTCAGGGCCAACGGCGCCGGTGCTTGGTTCGGCTGGCCGTCGATTCCGAAACTGGAGGAACTTCGAACCGCTTGGTTTGCCGCTCCCGATGTAGATGCTCGGAAGGCGCTCTGTGCGGAAATGCAACGCGTTGCACTTGATGAGGTAGTCTACGTGCCGGTGGGTTCCTACCGATCGATGACCTCCTATCGGCGCAATCTCACCGGCCGCGTTTTGGGGTTCCCGATATTGTGGAACCTTCGAAAAGAATAGGACGTGCTGCGGAAGATCGAGACCCTCAGCTACTTCTGCGATGCCGCGAAGGATCCTCCCGCCACCGGCAGGCGATGGAGGAGCGCCGCAGCGTCTGAGTCGACGAAGATACCCACAGGTGCGTCGTTCTCGTAATAGGCGTGGACGCTCGCGCCGCAGCTTTCGAACGCTCTGATAAACACACTCTGAAACAAAAGTTCGAGACGCAACTCCCATTTCCCGTATTGATAAGCACCGTCTATTATATCGATGTGGGTCTTTTATGGCATCGACGATCAGGCGAGCGGCATCTAGCGTTTGGTGCAGTGTTAATTGCGAGCGGTTACAGATTTGACCGAACCCGGTAGCATCGTGCGCGATAATTTCACCACTACCGATTCCGTTGACCAACAATCACACCCACGCAGGCGATCGCGTGAAAACTTCGCGCGTAGGCCAATGCTGATGGCGTGAAGGGAATCTGTTCGGCGACAGAACGGAAGCACGCCCTGGATAAAGCGCGATCAGGCTGCCAAGCGCATGCGTTCCCTTGCCGTCGACCGGACTACTTTGAAAGCTGCCGCCCGTGGCGCCACCAAGTCGAGCTGCGAGCAATGCAGCGCAACAACGTTCATCTCTGTGGCCATCGCACTCGCGGCGCCGCCAAGGCGTCCGTTGGTGATCACGTACGCGGCCGAGCAGCCGATGCGGCTCGCAGCCGCCGCGACCTCCCCAACCGGGAGGCATTCAAGGTCGCGATCCGCCCACACCAAGTGCACGATGACGCGCTTCCGATCGCGGATGAGAACAAAATGCTCTCCGTCCTGATAATCGAGCCGCCAGCCAATGGACCGAAGGCATCGCAGCATGAGCTTCTCGTAGCTTGCGGGCGAGAAGCTCATCCGATCGGCGAAAGTCCACGAGGCGACTTCATCCCCGAGGATGGTGGCGAACGTTGCGTTGAGGGTTCGCTCGAAGCTGTTCAGGCGATAGATCAGGCGGACCGGCCGGGAGACGTGGGCTTTATGAAGCTGCCGGACCTCGTGGTCCCAGCGAGCCTGGAACTCGGCTCTGCTTTTGGCATGCCGCTCCATCCAGCGCTTCTCGATGACAAGGCGCTCGGCGTATGGACCCAGTTTGTCACGACACCGCGTCGCCGCGCGAGCGTGCAGGTGCAGATAGGCGAGCAGCAGTAAGACTGCTGTCACCCAGAGGGTGAGACACGTCGCAAACATGGCGGCGAGACTTTGCAAATTGGGCAGGTTTGCCACTTATCAGCCGCACACCTTAAGCAGAAATTACTGAGTAAAATTGGTTTCGGCGAAACCAGTTAAGTTGCCTGAGATGGTAAATCTGCAATTGAGCGCACACCGGCATCGGTTAAGCATCATTCAATTAACTACGTTCGTGGCGCCGTAGCGGTCGCCCTGATTGGAGGCCGTCTTACGAGCCCTTTCATGTAGCCGCTCGTCCCCGGCCGACGCGCTCGAAACGCGACGCTGCATGCAGCGCCAACATCACCAAGGCACGGTCTGGCCCGTATGGTCGAGGAAAGCGCAGCCGCGCTGCCCGAGACGCGCTTCCAGCACCTCGACCATTCCCCGCGCGCTGGTTTCGACATCCAGCGTCGCTCGACGTCCGCCAAGATCAGTGCGGACCCAACCAGGATGCATCAACGCCAGGCCCCAATCTGCTCCTGAGTGCTGGCCCATGAACGAGCGCGCGAGGGTGTTCAGCGCCGCCTTGCTCGCTCGATAGCTGCTCCAGCCGCCGCCACGGTTCAGGGAGACCGAGCCGAGCTTCGACGTCATCAGCGCGATGAGCCCGCCCGGCCTGATGCGCCGGTGAAACGCTTCGGCGAAGCGGATCGGACTCAGGGCATTCGTTTGAAAGGTTGCCGTCGCTACCTCGCGGGGCAACAGGGCGGCCGGCGTGCCGGCTTGGGTAGCCACACCGGCGACCACGAACACGAGGTCGAAATCAGGCACCTCGACGAGCGCTGTGCGAAGCCGTAGCACCGCTGCATCATCGTCGATGTCGACGCCTTCCTCGATACGCAGGGGACCGGTGGCGCTGAGCTCAGCGAGCGCCTCGGATGGACGCCGCACCGTCGCGGTGACGTCCCATCCGCATTCGAGGAACCGTCTAACGAGCCCGAGACCGAGCCCACGTGACGCCCCGACGATCAACGCACGGCGCTGGCTCATGAGACTAAGGCCTCAGGGCCGAAGCCCAGGCCCGACACAAACCGATTCCAGGTCTCCACACGGACCTGGCCGCCGGTGGCGCGGCGATGCCCCTGTGCGAACTGGTCATCAGCACCGAGCTCAGGCGCACGCTCCTGCAGGAATGCGATCAGGTCCGGGACGGTGGCGCTGCGCGCGGCGAAGTGGACGTAACCAGATCGGAAGCCTGCGTTGGCGCCGATCACCACTTGTCGGCGCAGACGGTGGGTCCAGGACTGCGCCACGAGCGGATGGATCTGACAGGGCGAGTCGGCTCGGATCAACGCCACCGACCCGGCGAAAAGCGGCGCCACCGCACGGGCAGCATCAAGCGCGGCCTTCACTTCGGCCCGGGCGGCATGCAGAGCTTCAGCGTCCGGATCTGCGGCGGACAGAATATCGGCGGGCCCGGCAGCCCGTAGGAGCAATCGCAAGGCGGGACCGGCATCGCCGGAGGCAGAGCGTCGGGGTGCGTTGACGAGGCTCACCACCTCTCGCAGGGCCTTGGCCGTGTGCGTCTTCTTGATAGGCGCCATCACATCGGGAAAATCAGCGCTCGCCCCCCGTTCTCCGAGATCGCCGACAAGCCCAATCCCGGCGAGCCAAGCCAAATCATCAGCTCCTCCGAGAGAGGACGCGCAGGCATAGGCCAGCAGGCTTGAGGTCGGGATCGGCGTATCCGCATGACCACTGATCACTGCGGCCTCAGCTTTGCCAGGCATCGAGCGGGGCACGTGATGATCGACCAGGATCGTGGGCACGCCGGGCAGGATGGCGCCGGCCTGGACGCCGAGATCGGTCACCACGATGCCACCAGGGGCGAGCGGTGCGAGCTCATCGCGGATCGCGGTAGACCAGGCAGACTCTCCACGACCGATCACTCGGACATGGGCGGGGCCGCGGTCAGCCCTTTCAAAAGCTCTCGCCAGGATGGCGCCCGCGGACAAGCCATCGGCATCGTCATGGCAGAGGATCGCCGGAGCTTCCGGTCCGAAACTCGAGACGGCCTTGGCGAAGGTTGCCCCGTGGGCGGCGAGATCGGCCATGGCCGTCGTCTCCTGGATAGCTGCCTCAGGCTTCTTCCGCCTTGCGTCGACCGCGGCCGTGCTGCTCCTTCGTCATCGCCGCATCTTCAGCCGCCGCCAGCTTCTCGGCCTTGCCGGCGGTGGCGGACGAAGTGCCGGCCTCCGGCGAGTTGTCGGTGGCCGCGGTGGAAGCCGCCTGTTTCGGATGCCCTTTGCTATTGGTCGGCGATTCAGCCTTGCCGCCCTCGGTCACATCGGAATGACCGGCCCCGGCCTCGGCGCTTCCAGCCGCCTGCACTTCTTCAGCCTTTTGCGCCTTGGCCGATTGGTTGTGATTGTTCTCGGACATGCGGTTTTCCTCCGGGTGGCACCGGGCAACCGCATCAGGAGGGCAGAGTTGCCGAACCGCTTGACGCAGGCGTCAGCGTTCAGGCGAACGAGTGATCGGATGGTGGATGTCGTCGAAATCCGAATCCAGTCCTGCTACCTCAATGGCCGCTCGAATCGCTGCCATCATCGCATCTGCGCCAGCCACCGTGAGTTCAATCCGATCAGTGGCCTTCGACGATTCACCGGCGCCCGCCCGGAGGCGGAGGCGGACCTGAGGCCTGCCATTCACCATCATGGTGCTGACGATTGCGCGGTGATCACGCTCACCTGCAATTCCCACCTTCCGGGCGATGCGAACGCCGCTCATCTGTTCAACCTCCACGATGCGATATGGCGGCCGCCCACGCCGAACCGGCATGGGCGATTTGATTCAGGGTCCATGAACAGCGCAGATCGCTCGGCCGAGGCGGTATTCAGCGCGCTCCAGATGGGCGATCGCCGCATCTGTATCGCCACGAGCCTCCGCATGACCGGCAGCGCGCCGGTCCCAGTGAGCGAGCGCCTCCTGCCACCAGGGCCATAGGCAACGACGGACCCACAGCATGGGCAGCGCGACGATCAGCAGGATCAAGAGCCGCCACATCACCGGCGTCCCTTCAGCAAACAATGACTAATTAAATTAGCGTCCCGCTGCGCCGATCGAGCTGATTGATCAGACCTTGGCCGCTCGAACACGCCGGTCAGCGAAATGGCGGCGCCAATCAGAACCGTTCGACGTCTTTTCGGCGCATCAGCTCCGAATTGTTCAGGCTTTGTGGTACAGGCTGATTCAGTCATCGAAATTCCTTCCTGGGGTTCGTGATCAGGCTGAGGGGCCCTGGCAGGGGCTTCCTCGGCCGTTTTGGTTCCGACGGACCACAGATGCGCAGCACACGCCGTCGGAGCGAATGGTCTCGTGATTTTCGGCAGAGCCGGCAGTCGGCGTGCATCGGGAACGCTCAGGCGATCCCTCCGGGGACTGGTAGACTATACAGTGTACCTGCAGCCGAACCGTGGACGTAAGTTTTCAGCTCTGACGGTTCGGCCTCAGATACCGTGAGCCGCCTTTTGTAGGTGTACGGTTCGCCTACAGATACCGTTTGGTTCGCCAGGGAGGACCGAGTGTACCTGAGGGCGAACCGTGAAATTGCTTCCGGGCTGCCACCTCATGAACAGCTTGGACGGCAACTCCCCCGTCGAGTCGCATACATATTCAGTTAGCCGCCATTCCGTGGCACGTCGGTCCTTGCGGGAGAATGTGCCCCGGATCACCACCTCGATGAAGCCACGCTCCTGGAGTTCCACGAACCAACCATGAGGGGTGCTCTTCCCAACATGAAACTCGTCAACCACCTCTCGAATGGAAAGCGGGATGCTTCCGTTGTTGCTGCCAGGACCAGCATACCTGCGCTGGAGCATGAGGTAGACGGCACGAGCACCCGCCGATAGCGAATGCCAAGCACAGCTGTCGTACAGCCAATGCCGTAGCGCGATGTACCGACCCTCACCCTTAGAGCGGCCAGTCTTGTTGGACTTGCTTACGCTGCACCTCCTTGGCTGATTAGGAGGCGCCAGAGATGTGCACGAATTGCACCCTCGTATGATCCGACCTCGGCCCGGATGAGTGGCTCGGTAACCCCCTTCTTGCGGAGCCCCTCTTCGAGACGCCGGAGCTGTTCGCGAAGGTGGCCTTCTGCATGATTGGCAGGGACCGTTGCCATGTAGGCCGCCGTTTTTCTGATCTGCGGCAGACGGCGGGCGTACCGAAAGGGAAGGACGATCGCCGTCATAATCCACCTCCGGGGCAAAGTGGCCGATCGAGAGCGGCAGCAGCAGCCTTCTTATTCGGAAAGGTGCCGATGATTCTGCCATCGGCATCGAAGGCCATGACGCCGCCTGTGGTGCTGCGAGTAGTTCCGAGAAGGGACCTGCCAGCGTAGATGCTGCGATCTCCGCGGACTGTACCGGCGGCCTTCATGCGGCATTCTCCTGCCGTTCGATCCAGCTCAAGATCGTTGAACGCCGGGCGCACAAGGTGCCGCCAATCTTGAAGCAGGGCAGTCCGAGCTTGTCAGCTGCGTGGTAGACCTTCCGCCGATTGGCCTCCGCATCATCCCCGAACATGAACTGTGCGATAGCTCCAGCGCCGGACATCAAATCCTGGGCAAGAGGCAAGCCGGTATCATTCGCGCCCGAGGGGCGCGTGGTCATACTTGTCATTTCGATAATTCCTTAAGCTGAGAGCGCGTTTCCGATCATGGTTAGCGCGCCGCTACTAATTATTGTAAGGTCTCGTCGACCAGATACTTGAGTCCATATTTGCTTGCTGGCCCAGAAATGACCGAAGCAGATTGGCTCTATCTGCTCCAGCCACAGAAATGGATTTACCGGAGACGGAGGTATAACCTCCGAGACACTGATGAACGCCGACGCGACGGGTCGTCCAAAACCAATTTCTACCTTGTGTTTTGAGGCTCCGATTTCTGTGTCAAATGGCGTGCGGCCATCAGACGAAGGAATGAAAGATTCAATCACAATTCGAATTGCATTTGCCAGTGTCGTAGATCTTGAGAACGCCGCTCCTATGGTCTTATCGCTGAAACCGTTCTTTCCTTCTCGGACGATCCTCAATTCGCTGTAAGACTTAACAGCTTCGACAGCATTTTTCGCTAGATCGCTCGCGTTTACGCCTATTAACAAGTTTGCTGCATCAGCTGATGTCATTTGAGCAGCTGCTTTTCCGCGACCATGTTTTGAAATATAGCCTGCATCACGAAGATACTGGCCTATACCAGTTACAGTCATCTCGCTCAGGCCTTCAGCCTGCGCGACGGAACTGATAAGGTCTCGAAAGAGCGCCATCGCAAGAACCGACAATAAGGATAATTCCGATAGAGCGTCAAGCGCTATCTGGAAAATTCTGAAAGAAGCGTGATACGCTCCCTCCTGCCGGTATGGCATCGAGCCAGGAGGCTTGGAATGGCGACCATCAGGAAACGAACGCTGCCGTCAGGGAAAACCGTCTGGCTGGCTGCATACATTGACAGCGGTGGTAAGCGCCGCTTCAAGCAATTCGAACGCAAACGCGATGCGGACGCCTTCCTCACCCGTGCGAAGGCTGAGGTTGCCGCTGGCACCCACGTTCCGGATCGCCAAGCAAGCACGGTGAATGACGCCTATGCGCTGCTCATTTCGGCGTTGGAGGCGGATAAGGCTGCAGGTGCTACGCTGCACAATTACCGCGTCTATTACGGTGGCCACGTGAAGCCGTACCTGGGCTCGCGGCTGCTGCCGAAGCTACACCCGGCAGACATCGGCGACTGGCTTGAGCGGCTTAAAGGCGAGGGGCGGACCGACGACACGTGCCGGCGTGCCAGGATCGTGCTGGGTGCTGTCTTCGATGAGGCGATCCGCCGGCGTCTCGCCCACACCAATCCCGTTCGATCGCTTCGCAGCCGACGAAAGACCCGGCGCGCGGAGATCCGTGAGGTCGAGGAGACGATCCGAATCCCAGAGCGTGAGGTCGTCAGGGCAATGCTTGCCGCGGCCGCGGACACCGAAGCGCTGTTCCTAATCGCTCGCGAACGACAAGGGGAGGGAGCTCGTATCGTCGAGGTTCAGCGCGTCTGTGCTGAGCATCCGATAAGGGAGGCGCGTGCCTTCCGCGTGCGGCACCCGGAGGTGGTGGTCCAGACTTTCCGCCCCACGCCATGGCTGCGGCCGCTTCTTGCCACAATGGCCCTCGCTGGTCTGCGCATTGGTGAGGCACGCGGGTTATCCTGGACGAGCGTTGAGCCAGAACACCTGCAGATCCGCGAGGGAGTCGACCGCTACAACGTTCGGGACACAGTGAAGACGTCGGCTGCGCTGCGCGGCGTGCCAATCGGCCCCCAACTCGCGACGATCCTAGGAAACTGGCGGGCAAGGACGGCAGGGGAGGGTGGTCTCGTGTTCCCCTCGGAGACCGGGACACCAATCGGCTACCCGAACATCGTCAATCGGCAGCTCGGGCCCCTACAGGTCGTCCTCGGCATCGTGGCGGCCGATGGGTCTCCACGATGGACGGCGCACAGCTTCCGCCACTTTGCCGTGTCCCTGTGGATCGATGAAGGTGCGAAGATCGGGCAGGTGTCGGAATGGGCTGGGCACGAGTCTCCCGAGTTCACCCAGCGCGTCTATGGGCACTTGTTCAGGGCTGGGCGAACGGACCGCCGGGCAGTCACTGCGGGCGAGCTTTCTGTGCTCGGTGCGATCGAGCCAGCAACACCGACGCAACACGGTAACGACAACGCGATAAAAAAGAACACGCCGGCAACGGCTTAGATGACCACAACAGCCGCCTTCTAAGGGGCAGGTCGTTGGTTCGAGCCCAACCGGGGTCGCCAAGCATTTCTGGTGCGCCCGATCGTTTCAGTCGAGTGCGTAGCCGAGAACACCTTCGGTCGATTGCCCCTCACATCCCGCATCGGCTGATACGAAATGATCGTGACCGCCGGCATTACACCGGAAGATGGCGTGGCTTCCCGGCTGGTGGGTATCGTAGAGATAGCCGGTCTGTCCCAAGGGGGTCTGGCCCTCGCAGGTCGCATCGCGGCTGAGGAAATGATCCGCCCCGGCCACACAGCTCATGAGCTTGGAGGTGCCGGGCTTCGGTAGCAGGAACAATGAGCCGACATGGGCCTCGAAGGTGTAGCCGGGTGCGACGTAACCCGTCGTCACCCAGTGCCCGCCGGGGCCACGGGACCGTTTCAGAGGGGCGCGGTCAGAGGTGCTTGTCTGCGTCGCCGAAGTGATCCGCCACGTGCCGGGGTATGGGTCACCGCCCGAGAAGAAGACGGTGACGTTCGGCAGGAAGGGCGTGATGGTGCCGGAGGGGTCGCGCTGGAAGCCGGGGCTGTGGTTCAGGTAGAAGCCCGTGACGTCGGAGTTCAGATAGCCGAGGGGGGACCACCGGGCCGGGCTTCCGCTCAGGAGGGCCTTCATCGGCATCGTGAAGAGACCCATCTGGTAGGTCTCGCGGTCTGGGTTGCGGGTTGAGTCCTTGCAGGCCACCTGCTGACAATTGCGCCCCGGCAGGCCGGTGATCACGTAGACGTTGCCCGTGGACGGGTCGTAGCCGAAATCCGAGTTCGGGTTGATGGTCGTACCGTCCGTGGCCACGTTCGGTATCCGCACCGGCGGCTCAAAATGCACGCCATCGGCCGTATGGCGGACGTAGAGATCGCCAAAGCCGCTGATGCCCTGCGGCCCGGTCAGATCCGTGGTGAAGACGTACAGGCTGGAACGACCATCGACGTTGACGGTCGCCGGTTGCCCCGTGCCGTAGTTTCCTTGCGCGACAGCCGGGTTGAGTGGTGCGATGACGGGCGTCGGGTAATCGACCCAGCTGATTTTGTCGTTCGAGAAAGCCAAGCCTGTCTGATTGTTGTTGCCGGGCTGATTGTCTGCTCCCGAATAGTACATGGCGTAGCTGTATCGATGGCCATCCGCCGGGTTGAGGAAGCGGCCTTTGATCACGCTGGGATCGCAGACGTAGTGGCGGTTCCAGGATCCCGGCGTGGGTTGAAAGACGATCCGGGCCGGTGAGAACCCCGTCTCCGGATTGTATGAGCGGTGGAAGATGACGTCGGTCTTGCCTTGTCCGCACCACCAGAAATCGGTCTGCCCGTTCTCGGTGATGACGCTCGGGGCGTAGTTGTAGCCCTTCGGGTTCGCTTCGTTGACGAAGAGGGCTTGGGCCTCCGGCCCTTTCCAGCCGCCCTGCGCTGGCGGCAACAGGACCACCATGGCGATTGCGGCGCCACTGAGCGTCAGAGCGAGCAGCTTCGATGTCACGATCGTTCCTTCGCCGCGGTTCGGCTCGCAACCTGGATAGATGGCGGGGTGCCCGCCGGTCGATCGCGACATAATGGCTCGCAGACGCCCGCGAACAGGCCGGGCCGCAGGGGGCATCGGCGTCTCGGGTGCGCCGGCTCTGCGAGCACATCTGCCTTCGCGGGACGGATGGCGGGGCGGGATTCGGAGGCGGGAGAGGGTGGATGCCCCTGTACGCGAGCAGTTGTCACACCGGCTCGGCAGGAACATCGGCCTCCAGGATCTCTTCCCACGGACCAAATATCTTGGAGGGCCCGTGTCCAAAATTATAAATATTGGCGTCGTCATCGCGGCAGTCACTCTATCTGCGACGGGTGTATTTGCTGCGCCGTGCAACGTCGGCACGACGACGAACATGGCCGGCGCATCCAAGGATACCAGCTCGAATGTCGATGGCGGCACGACCGCCAAGGTGAGCCCCGGCGCGAAGAGTGAATCCCCGGGCACGGTTGGCGCGCTGAACAACGTCGGTGCCGCCAGCATGAAGAATGATGGCTCGAAGAAGGCGCCCGAGGGTCAGCCTGTAAAGCCCGGCGCCGACAACTGCTGAACCTGCGCACTGACGCGTCGGATCATCCCGCGAAGGATCAAGCCATGAGCAACGTGAAGCAGGCAATGGATCTCTATCTCGAAGGGCTGCGCAATCAGCACGCCGTCGAGATGCAGGCCGTCGGGACCATCCAGAATGAGATGCCCCGGATGGAGCCTTATCCGGATCTGTACGCCAAGATGAAGGCCGACCACGAGCGGTCGGTGACGCAGGCTGCCAGGCTCGACGATCTCCTCGCCAAGCACGGGTCGAGCAAGTCTGTGATCAAGCAGGCTGTGACCGGCGCCGTCGCCACGGTCGCGGGCTTCATCCATGTCGGTGCGGATGACGAGGTCCTGAAGAACGTCCTCGCGGCGATCGGCTACAAGGCCTACGAGATCAGCTCCTACAAGGTGTTGATTGCGCTCGCCGATGCGGCCGGCGCCGGCGACGACACGTCGACGCTCGAGCAGTCGATGAAGGAAGAGCAGGAGATGGGCGATTGGCTGGGCAGCAACCTGCCGAACCTCGTTCATGCCTATCTCGAGCGCAAGTCCGCGTAGCGCACGCTGCACATCCCCGTCCGCCCGTGATCACCCCGGGCGGCGGCATCGTCCTGACGATGCGATGGCGATCAGGGGTGCCGCGGGCCGGCGGCACCAACAAGGGGGCCGATCAGTCGCCGGAGCGCCTGATGCTCCGGGCCGTTGCGACCGGAGGCGAGAAAGGTGGCGAGGCTGAAATCCGTCACGTGGCTGCCCGACGCCATATTGCCGGTGTGTCGCACGAAACTGAGCCCCGTCGCGGGGGCGCGTAGCAGGTGCCAACGGTCGCCGTTCGGACTGGCGTAGATCAGACGCTTGGGTTCGGACGGGCCCATGGTCATCCTCTGGAGCGGCGACCAAGGCCGATGCGCCGATTGGGCCTCGTCAGCGATCCGAGGGCGCCTATATAGCGTGCATGCGCAGCTTTATCCTCGCCCTCAGCCTCTTCGCGATCGTCGCTCCCGCTTCGGCTCAGACGCCCAAACGCGGCAATGAGGACTTGCAGACCTATTGTGCGGGCGACGCCATCACGTTCTGCGCCGGCATTGACCCAAATAGCCCGCAGATGGACGCCTGCTTCAAGAAGAACATGAGCCAGATGTCGCCGAATTGCCGTCGTGCCATCGATGCCTACAAGAGCGGTGGCGGAAAGTAGAATCGCCCTCGCCGCAATCGAGACGCCTCGAGGCCAGGGAGAGCCTGCGTGTTCAGCCATGTGATGGTCGGCAGTAACGACATAGCCCGATCGAAACTCTTCTATGACGCGCTGTTCACGGCAATGGGCGGAGAGCCGGGCGTCGCGGATGCGAAAGGTCGAGTGATCTACGCGCACCGGGGCGGGCGCTTCCTCATCGGCAAGCCGATCGATGGCAAGTCCGCGACCGGGGCGAATGGCGGCACCATCGGGTTCACCATGGAAAGCCCGGAGGACGCCAAGGCTTGGCACGATGCCGGCGTCGCCAACGGTGGGACCACCCTCGAGGACCCGCCGGGTGAGCGCAGCGGCGCCTCCGGTCCTATTTACCTCGCCTACCTTCGAGACCCGGACGGCAACAAGCTCTGCGCTGTTCACCGGATCACGGGCTGATATCCACGCATGTGGCTCGGCGCTGGCCGCCCTCGCCAGCCTATGATCAATGGGGTGGGATGGTCGGCTCGGCCTGCGGCCGTTCCAGCGTGTCAGGCCGCGGCCGATCGTCGGCGGTGAGCCACCGGCCCCGCGAACGGTCAAGCGATCGCGCCGCGCGGTCACCAGCAATATCGATCGGACACGCCGGACCCGCGTCAGGCTGATCTTTCGTCGTCCTGCGCGTCCGCCAGCGCCGGTTGGCCGCACGCGATTGCCGTTCGATGCGGCGCACTGGTGTCAGCTTATCAGCCACCTGCGAATGGCTGAAGACGATGTCCAGTGCCGCATCATCCTGCACGCAGTCGCCGTTGAGCCAAAGGCCGGGTCTTCCTCGCCATGCCCGGAATGAGCCTGCCGGTACCGTGACGCGAACGGCTGGGTCCAACCAGCGGGCGACATCCCGGCCTTGCGCACCTCCCGAACGCTCTCCGCGTTGATTCGGAGGGCCATCGTGGGCACAGCAAGCGCAGGTCAACAGAATTTCAAACCGTGATATGACTGGACGCGCTTCCTGAAGCTTCCAATCCAGCGCCTGAAGACGGAGGGCTACCGGACGTGATTGGCTCCCACGCTGAGCCCGACAAGGTGGCCGAGGTCGCTCGGCTGGCGACAGCGATCGCCGACCGCATCCTTGCCCAGAATGCAGCAGGTACGACGATTCCGCCGGAGCAGTTCACGATGCTCGTCAGGGCCGCCCGGATGCTTCTGGACAACGGCGTCGCCTGGCCGCCCGCCGTCGAGCATGTGCTGATGGAAGTGGCGCGGCGCATCGAACAGGTCGAGGCGGTCTCTGACGTTGCTCCGGCCGCGTCCGAGGGTGACGATGCGGTCGTCCACCTGACGCAATTCCTCGGTGCGGTTAAGCGACGTGAGGGCGCTGGCGACTGAGCGTGGAAGCCTCCGGCGGCGTCTTCATGACGGAAAACGGCGCGGGGTACGGTCGGCGCAGCCGCCGACGACGCGCCCTGGCGGACGAGGTTTTTGCAGCGCTTGAGGAGGGGCAGGGCACCAGCCTGCGGTATCGCTCCGCGCTTGGGCCGTGCGCCGGTGCGCTGCGACCAGAGCCGGCAGGTACGGTCTGCCGGCGATCCCAGACGATCACACGCTTCGGTATAGCGCATGCCACCCGTGGTTCCGCGCGCGGGCGCGGAGGCGGTCGCTGGGAGACGCGCGCAAAAGAAGGGCTACGATCGGGCTGCTCCAGCGACCCGTATGGGCTGGCGGCGCGATTTGAGCGGCATACTGGATCCCGTCGGCCAGCAGCTCCGCCAACGCCGTGAACCACCGCTCACCGAAAGCGTTCTCGGCTCTCAACGATGAGGAGTGCCCCATGAAGGTGATCTCGGCGACCGTTCTGGGTCTGGCGCTATTGGGCGGATTGGCTCCGGCCCTGGCACAGCCCTATGGCGGGCGCGATTACGGCTACGACCGCGGTGACTCCGACCGTCGCGACTACGGTCCCCGCGGCCGAGATTACGATGACCGCGATCGCCGCGACTACGGACGGGACTATGACCGCGGCCAGAGAGGCGGGCGCGGGGACTACGCATTCGACGAGATGGAATATCTGCGCTGCAATCCGGACGTGCGCCGGGCTGTCATCAGCGGTCAGGTCAAATCCGGCCTGTATCACTATCGGAAGGTCGGGATGGCCGAAGGCCGTCGTTTGAGCTGCTGATCAACGGCTCACGGCGCGGGGGGGGCGACGGGTGGCGTCCGGGAACGCTCCCGGCCGGCTCGTAACCGGGCGATCGGGTTCCGAGAACCCGGTGATCGATCCGCTGCGCCTCCACCGCGAGACGACGTCCGTGAGGATGGCTGAAACCGAAGGGCTGCCGGCCCGCTGCATCGCGCGCCTGCGCCTGAACAGGCCGCGCCGGCAAACCAAGCTGGGGGGCAGGCTGGTGGCAATCCGTGGTAACCCCCTCAAGGCGTCGGCGACCAATGCTCAGCTCGTGCGTTGAAGGCATCGTCCAGCCTCGACCGGAGCGTCCGATGCTTATCCGATCCGTACTGCTTCTCGTCCTCTTCTCGGCGCCGGCTCACGCCGCGGCCTTCGACGACGTGAAAGGGTATCTGGCCTCCTGCTTGCGGTTCGAGATGAACGGCGCCGGCCCGCAACGCGGGGCGACGCCGGCCTCCAAAGTCCGATCCGCCCTGGAACGGTGTGGCCCGGAATTCGATCGCGTCGAACGCGCGGATGGGCGGCGGCTACGCAGCGATGGCGGGATCAGCCCCTCGACCAAGGCGGTCATCCAGGGCGTCATGGGCCGGGGCGGGAACGGCTATTCCAACGTCCGGTACTGACGTCCCGATCGTCTGTCGCGGTGGCAGAGGACCGCGATCGACCGATCGGTCGCGGCGCCTCACGGGCGGTCACGTCCGCAACCGTGTTGCCGCGCGGGCTTCGTCGAACGCCTCATCGTCGGCAGCCCGCTCAGCGGGCGCGTCTGTGCCGCCGTGCTCGCTCGCCCGCTTCACTTCATCGTTTCGTGGTGCACCCATGTCCCCAGGCTCGGAGGCGCCGAGCGAGCGCGGACCCTGTGAGGTCCCGCGGACCGGCAGGTCCGCATAGGCGCGTTCCCCCGGCGGGGTCTCGGCGGGATCGGTCTCGGGACGCTTCGGCTCGATCATGGGCGGGACGCTCTTCGTGAGGGCCTTCGGGCAGCAGGTGGGAGGCTTGGCTCAGGCTTGGCTCAGGTCGGCTGCACCTCGGTGTCCTCGACCTCGGGATCGTCCTCTGTCGGCACGGTGGGCTTGGGCGGCGGTTCGATCTCATCAAGGCGTGACGGATCTTCGATCAGGGCGCCCGGATCCTCGCCCGGCATCGGGGTGTCTGCGTGACTCATGATGTGCGCCTCCGTTCCATCAGCGCTACGCGCCGCGAGCCTGGGCGTTCCCATCCGGTGCTGTCGCGATCGATCCTCACGCATGGCCCGCTCGTTCCGGGCCCGATCCGCTGACGGGATACGAAGCGCCGGTGCGCGGTCGATCGCCCGGGCATGCCGGTCGGCCATCGGTGCCGCGTTGGCGTGACGCGGGAACGGGCGCCATGCCGACCGGTTGGCCCCGCTCGATCAACGGGGGCGCCTGTCTGCCCTCGGCATGGGAGAACGACGATGGCGAATGCAGGCAAGCACGGCATGCACCCCGGCCTTCAGGGCAAGGGATCGGGCTCGGGAGCCATGACCGATCTGCCGGAGGGCGTCCTGGAAGAGAACGCGGTGCTGAGCAACCGCGACAAGGCCCAGCACGACGACGAGCGCGGTCTCGACAGCAAGACGGTTCAGACGGAACAGTACCAGGACCACGCGGCCAACAAGACTGGTTCCGACGAGGCAACCAAGCCGGTTGAGAGCGACGCCGCGGACACCTGAGGTCACGCAACGCCATGCCTGAGAAAAAGCCACCCCGGAAGGCGCCCGCCAAGCCGAAGCCGGCCGAGAAGGCGCCGGCCAAGGTCGGCATGGCCACGCAGCTGGCTGCAATCCAAGACCGCTATCGCCGCGCGATGATCGCCGCCTCTGACCAGCCCTATCGCGAGCAGGGCGAGCAAATCCGCGCGGCGCTGGCGACGTTGCTGGCGGAGAAGGCGGCGCTCGGGATCGAGGATGGCGAAGAGGCGACGTCCGAGTAGACGATACTGTGTCCTGGGTGCGCTGCCGGCCGCCGATACTGCGTTGGTCGGCCGCCACCGCCGCGCGGGCCGCAAGGGTGGGCTGCATCGATCCCGGTTACGCGATTGCGGCGACCTCGAAGCCGGCTCGGGGGAAATGAAGGTGGATCGTTCCGACCTTCTCATCCTCACGCCGGATGACGATGCGCTCGGCGTCCAGCGCGAGGAGGCTTCCGCGAACCGGGATGCGCGCGAAATCGTCCGGCGTGACCGTCACCGC
The DNA here is from genome assembly GCF_022829565.1 of Methylobacterium sp. J-001. NCBI lineage: Bacteria > Pseudomonadati > Pseudomonadota > Alphaproteobacteria > Hyphomicrobiales > Methylobacteriaceae > Methylobacterium > Methylobacterium sp. J-001. The sequence goes on along the minus strand of NZ_JAKSYN010000022.1, from coordinate 2,849 downwards.
ACGACCGACAGCCAGGCCGGGAGCCTCCATCCCTGCGACGCGCATCTCGATCGGGGCTGGTTCGGCGTCCCGCGCCAGGGTCAGCGCCGCCTCGGGCGAGAGCGCCGTCGGCCGACCGTGGCCGAGGGCCGTGACGCGGGCGTACCAGGGCAGGATCGGCTCCAGGCCGAGCGCGTGATCCACCGCCTCGGCGTGCGGCCCGTTCCGCATGAGCCACAGGACGTGGAAATACCCGAGATCCAGAGCCCCCGGCTGGTTGCCGCCCAGGAACGGCCGCCCGGGATCGGACAGGGCGTCGGCGAGCCATGCGACATGCGCGGCCACCCGCTGCCGATGGCGCAGATAATCGGGCTCCATCGCCGCATGGCTCATGTCGATGTAGAGATAATCCTCCTTGCGATCGCGCAGGAAATCGGCCGGCCCATCCCCCGTGAAGTGAACGCGAACGCCGATCGCCGCAAGCCATACGTCGCGCTCGAAGCCGAAGGTCGCCGCCTTGGACAACCCGGCCGGGAGGCCGGCATAGAGGCTCGGGCCGGACGCGAGGCGGTCGAGGGCCGGAAGGATCACGTTCGTGTCGCAGTAGATGTCGGCCCCGACCTGCAGCACGGGCACGCGCCGATATCCGCCCGTCAGCGGATCGAGAAGGGGGCGTGGCGGGAGTGCCGCGATCTCGACCGAAGCCCAATGGAGGCCCTTGATGCCGAAGGCCAGACGGATCTTCTCCGAATACGGAGAGGAACCGTAGTGATGCAGGACGAGTGCGGGTTGGGGCATGGGATACTCCGGGCCCCACAAACTGGTGCGGGCCGGCGTCCGAACCAGCCCGGATCTCCCGAGGGCGGAGCCGGCGGGGGCGCGCGTCGTCGCAGGGCGCCCCCGTTCAGGCGCAGCTGACCCGGACGCGGTACGGTATTCCCGCGGTCGCATTCCGGGCGGCCAAAGCGCAAACGGAAACGGCCGGGACGCGGCCCGGCCATTCCAACGTCACATCGCCGATGCTTAGCGCAGCAGCTGCAGGATGCCCTGCTGGGCGGTGTTGGCCAGCGACAGGGCCGAGATGCCTAGCGACTGGCGGGTCGACAGGGCCTGCGAGTTCGCAGCCTCCTGGTTCAGATCGGCCGCCGTCAGGTTCGACGAGCCGGTGTCGAGCACGTTGATCAGGTTCTTGCTGAAGTCCTGGCGGTTCTGCACCACCGACAGATTCGAGCCGAAGGTCGACGCATCGGTGCGCAGCTGGTTGGACGCCGTCGTCAGGTTGTTCAGGGTCGTGTTGATGTCGGTGTTGAGCAGGAAGTTGCCTTGCCCGATCGTCGAGGTCTTGGTCGAGGTGCTGGTGATCGCCTTCAGGCCGAGACCGCTCGAGGTCTCGTCGGTCGCGGTGACCGTGAGGTTCGAGTTGCCCTTCGGGTTGAAGTTGATCGTCAGGTTGTTGTTGTCGCTCTTGCCGTTGATCAGGTTCGTGCCGTTGAAGCTCGAATCGCCGGCGAGCTGATCGATCTGGGTCAGCAGGCTGTTGTATTGCGTGGCGAGCGAGGTCCGGGCCGAGACGCCCGACACGCTCAGGTCCGAGCTCTGGCTGGCCATGGTGGTCAGCGTGCTCGTCCCGTAGCTGGGCCCGGAATTCGCCGTGCCGGCTGCAAAACCGAGCGCCGTCTGGCTGGCCGTGTCCTTGAATTCCAAGTCCGAGGACGCGTTCATCACGACCTTGGTGCCGTCGGTGCTCCTGGTGAAGCTGCCGGCGCCGATTGCGGCGTTGAGCTTGGTCAGGGCCTGGTCCAGGGTGTCGCCGGTGGCCAGCGACACGGTGGTGGCCGAGCCGTTGACGTAGAGGTTGAGCGTCGTGTTGGCGGCCGGGGCCGAATAGGCGGTCGAGGCGGTGCCGGTGGTGGTGATCTGGGTGGACAGCGCCTGGTTGGCGACCGACTTGGCCTGATCGACCAGCTTCTGGATCGAGGTGATGCCCTGGTTGGCGGCCTGGATCGACTGGATGCCGTTCGAGATGCCGTCGAGCAGGTTGCCGAGATCGCCCGAGCGCTGGCTCAGCGATTGGGAGGTGAAGAAGCTCACCGGGTTGTCAAGGGCCGAGGAGACCTTCAGGCCGGTGGAGAGCCGGTTCTGGGTGGTCGCGGTCAGCGAGGCCGTATCCTGCAGGGAGAGCAGGTTCTGGCGGGTGGCGGCGGTGAGAGTAACGCTGGAAGACATGAGGTCGATCCTTTTGATCGATGGGCCGTCTTATTGGCGGCTCATTCCCGTATCGTCCGGCAACCTGCGGAGATATTAATTTTATTTCCGCCCAGACATATTTCGCAAAAATCGTTAATGGACGATAGGTGACGATTTTAAAAACGATTTTCCATCTGACGTATCGGATGCCAGACAACATTATTATTCAAACCAATCGTCTGATATCAAGTCTTCAATGATCTGATCTATTGTTTCATAAAAACGTATCGGCACGTTGTCCCACGCCCGGTCATCTTGTTTCCGGCCTGAATAAATCGGGGTCCGGGACGCCCATGCGGGCCCGGTCGAACGCCGCGGACGGGATCGACTCCTCATCCGCGCGAAATAAGCGGACGGGATGGACCGGCTCCAGGTCGATCGCCCGGAGATCATACCGGACCCGAGGGATCCGAATGAAGACGGCGCAAACGGAAACGGCCGGGGCGTGGCCCCGGCCGTTCCGACTTCGATGCGCCTGACGCTTAGAGCCGTGTCCGGCTGGGTTGAATCGTTGGGGGTAGCGGGCAGTCTGCGGATCTGATTCGATGATGGGCTTTCCGAGGAGGTCGGGATGCCGTCAGCGCTATCGATGGATCTGCGAGAACGCGTGATCGCGGCGATTG
>NZ_JAKSYN010000003.1:0-324 GCF_022829565.1 Methylobacterium sp. J-001 | reverse complement strand
CCATGGCAGGCACGGGTTAGGAGAAGGTCAACGCGGTCTCTGGTTTCCAAAGGGTCGAGCCCTTTGGCGGGGTTCGGGGCCGAAGCCCTTAAAACGGCCCGGACAGGTTTTTAACCAAGCGAAAGAGTTCGCGGTGCCCTTTGTTTTGGCCCACCTTTTCAACAAGAAATTCCATCGCTCCGTTGCCGCCCACGGGTTTGGGATTCCGCCGCTCCACTAGGTTCTCTTTGTGGCGGTCGGGCGGGACAAGAACCTCCTCTTGGCGGGTGCTGGGGCGGGTGATGCCCATCGCCGGAACGATGCGCTGGTCAGAGACTTGGCGTT
>NZ_JAKSYN010000177.1:0-405 GCF_022829565.1 Methylobacterium sp. J-001 | reverse complement strand
CCCAGATCATCGACGGTACCCGCATGCGATGCCGCCGCACTCGCAGGTTGGTGAGCATACCGGCAGGCGAATAGCCACCGGCTACGGGGCCCGCCGGCACGTCGGCGGCCGGAAGGCGTGAGCCACCCATGCCGGCACCGGCACGCGCGGCCAGCATTAAGATACGCCTGGGAATCCTCCGTGCCTCAGCGCAGGAGGATCGCGTCGGCTATAGGGACGCGTTGAGGTCCGTTTCCGGTTCAGTAGCCGCGCCCACCCACGACCTCGTCCGCTGCGGTTTTCGCACTACGACCGTTGCCGACCCTCCAGGACGATCAGCAGGGCGATGCAACATTCATAGAAGCAATAAAAGTAAACTAGGTCGGCGCTTGATTGAACGAATGATTAGTATTGCGCTAATCATAC
>NZ_JAKSYN010000163.1:0-335 GCF_022829565.1 Methylobacterium sp. J-001 | reverse complement strand
GGGATCTGTCGGGTAAGCGTGATGGAGACGCGCTCATCCGGGCGATCGCGGGGCTCGGCAAGGGCCTGGGCATGACCACGGTCGCCGAAGGCGTCGAGACGCCCGAGCAAATGCAGCGAATTCGCGATGAAGGCTGCACTGACGTGCAGGGTTACCTCATCAGCCGGCCAATACCGGCTGATGATCTTTTGCAATTCATCGCGAGCTACCAGCCCTAATCCTGATCCACCTAACTAGTCGGATGTCCCATGAGTGAGCTCTATCGCCTCGTCTACGCCAGCAAGAACCTGTTTCACGGATCTGAGGCCGAACTGACGGCCGTTGTCGGGCAAATA
>NZ_JAKSYN010000141.1:0-2418 GCF_022829565.1 Methylobacterium sp. J-001 | reverse complement strand
CCGTCCGCAACGAACTGGATGACACGCTCGCGAAGGTCCAACGAGTAGCAGCCGCCCATGATCCACCTCCGCATCGAAGCGAATCAGGATCAATCCACAACTGCAACCCACGAGTCTGATTTTGCTCACGACGCTCTAGCGGCTCGATATCCGGCGGGCCGCCTTCCACCATTGTCCTCAGGACGCTCGCCGATGGCGGCGGGAGTGTGGTGCAGAAACCTGTGACGCGGGCTTATTCCCCAATGACGTGGCGGTACTCCACCCGTAATCCAGCCCCATGCAGCATTCGCCGAAGCGCCATGCCTACCTCGTGGCCGTGTCGCAGAAGGACGAGGCGGTGCGGGTCTTTGCGGTGCTGACAACCGCACCGGATGAGGCGCAAGAAGCCGTAGCGCGGAACGTCCCGCCTAAGACGAAACTGGAAATTGTGGGCGTCCTGGCCCGGGGCGTGACCAAGCGGCTGCGGCTCAAGCCGCGGGAACCGCTGCAGGTGTAAGGCCTCAATCCCATTGCGAAGCTACGGCGACCGGCGTGCTCGCGTGCAGGAACCGGGTTAAGCAACCTGTTCGATCGCCGCGATGGGTATGGCAACGGACTACTCCACCGAGACGCCTTAAAATCCGTAGCCGTGGGCCGGTGCTAGCGGTCTCCAGTTCCCCCGCCGCACCGACCCTGCCGCGGCTACTCGGCCGAGGTTTCACGGGCGCTCTTGGTGGCGACCATTGTTCCTTTGGACAGCCCTCGGCGGTCTGTTCGGCGGGCCTTATGCCTGAGCAGCATGCTCTTGTTGCATCGTTGCGGCGGCCTTCACGATCGAGAGGACGCTATCGCGTGTGGTCTCGTCGGCGATGCCCATGAACGCGAAGGCAAGTTCCACAACCTTCGGATCATTGAAGACGCCCGGGACAACGGCCTTCCGGTCATCGTTTCCCTGTAAGCCAGCGAAAAATGTCTCGACCGGCACCTTGAGCTGATTGGCGATCCTCTGCAGCCGGCTCGCCCCGATGCGATTGCGACCCTTCTCGTATTTCTGCACCTGCTGGAAGCTGACCCCAATGGCGTGACCAAGCGCGGTCTGACTCAGACCCTGCGCCGCCCGAACCGCCGCGATGCGGCTGCCGATCTCACGGTCGGCTTCGGTCGCCAGCTTCGGCGCATTGGTGGAGGTCATCGCAGGATCAGCTTTCTACAAGAGGGAGGGTGGAACGCGCAGCTACCGGTCCAGCCGTCTAAAACCGACTCATGATTGTACCGCATTACGTCGCACAACCGTTAGTGCGGCCGAGCAACAGCTGCAAATTGTGCATGGCACAAGTGCAACTCTTGGTATTTCCTGAGGTCCGTGGTGATTGTAACGGCTTCGTGAGGGCTGAAGCCCTCGCGAGATCAGGCACCTGTCATGGATGAGATCGAGGAGCGACGGCACGTCGTGCTGCGCAACCTCGCGACGCACGCTGGTCCGGCACGCGACCGACTGCGTCTGTCCCTGGACAACGCAGCCCGCTTGGCCTGCCTCGCGCCCGAGGTGATTGCGGCTATCGAGAACGGCAACGGCTGCACGTTCTCTCTCGCGGAGCTGACGCACGTCGCCCTATTCCTCGGCCTGACCGAGCTTGGCGTGCCACGCCCCCGGCCACCGGGGATGGAGTAGCCGCGTTTCAGAAAACTTCGTCGGGGGAAACTTCGGCCTGGGCCGGCACGTACCGCTCGCCCATGAGCGACCTGCACGACAAGTCCACCCCCCTGGATGCCGCGTTAGCTGCGCAGATCCATGCTGCCCGCGTGCGTGGGGCCTACTCGATCGAGACCTTGTCCGCGCTAGCCCAGGTCGATCCCGAGGCGATCGTCGGGCTTGAGAATGGCGCGCCAATCGCCGACGTCGGAGCTCGGGACCGCGTCATGAATGTGCTCGGCCTACACCCAGACGGCCGCCGCTATCGAAATAGGGATCGATAGTCACCGCTTTGCCAGAAACAACACCGCTGCCTTGCAGGGCCGCAGGCGCCTGATTTCAAAGCCTAGCGTTGCGGCCCATTAACTATTCTCAGGCACGCCATAGCTCCGGCGGCTGCAAGCATTTTTAGATCGACGGCTGCCTCATGAGGCCCGCTGTGTCGCTTCCATCCATATCTATCCGCAGCAAACTCATCGCTGCATTCTCGGTACTTCTGCTGTTCCTGGGCGGTTTGAGCGCGATCGGTTTGTGGAGTGCATCCACAATCAACGGGCTGCTCCTCGACGTCGAGACAAACTGGCTGCCGAGCGTTCGCACCGCTGGTTGATCGGCCCCCACAGGGTGGTCCAAGGTTAAATTTAGTGCGCGGTAGGCCGCTCCGCCACGGGTAGCTTGGCCGGCGGAGCTGGTCGGGCGAGCGCAGCCGGCCAAGCAGTGAAGGCTGGCATAAACACCTCTGGTGC
>NZ_JAKSYN010000135.1:0-194523 GCF_022829565.1 Methylobacterium sp. J-001 | reverse complement strand
CGTGACCGTGAGGGTCAGGTCGCCGGGCTCGATCTCGGCCCGGGCCGGGAGCGGGGCGAGGATGAGGATGACGGCCAGAGACCATGCGCGCACCCGCCCTCCCCCCTCTGCGGGGGCGGGCGGCCGGCGCAGCAGGGGGGGAGAGGGGCAGGGCGCCGCTACGGGCTTCGGCTCCCGAAGAGACCTTTCCGGAAGCGGCGTTCCCCTCTCCCGACCCTCGCTGACGCGAGGGCCGCCCTCCCCCGCAGAGGGGGGAGGGAGAACACCCGCCGTCCCTGCGGAGCCAAAGGCCCAAATCCCAAAAAAAACTACCACGGGTTGCTCCCGGCCGGGATGGCGGTGCCGGCCTCGACCCGGCGGGTCTGCTCGGCGCGCAGGCGCAGCTTGAGGAAGCGGCCGGGATCGTCCGGCAGGGTCTGGAGCCAGAGCCGGTCGGGGCGGATCTCGTGGGCCTCGAAGCTCTTGGTCACCCGGCGGACCTCGCGCTCCGGCGCCTCCGCGACCATGGCCGAACCGCCCCCGGTGCGCCCCCGCCCGGCCGCATCGCCGGCCGAGCCCCGGGCCTGGCCCTTGCCGGCATCGATCGATTGCTGCTCGGCCTTGCCCCGGCGGGCGACCTTGCTGTTGCCGGGCAGCGAGGCGCTGGCGTTGGATTCCTTGTTGCCGGCCAGGCCCTCGCCGCTCGAGGCGGCGTTGATGTCGTTGTTCGGGTCCTGGTTGGCGGTGTTGTTGTAGCGGGCGCCGTATTGCGCGGTGCCGTTGGCGATGCCGCCGCCGGGGCCGCGGTCGATCACCTCGGCCTGCATCCGGGCGACCAGCGAGCGGTTGGCCTGCGCGTCGGCGTCGCGCGGGTCGAAGCGCAGGGCCTCGTCGTAGGCGGCCAGCGCCCCGTCGAGATCGCCCGCGCGGGCCAGCGCGTTGCCGAGATTGTAGCTCGCCCGCCGCCCGCCGGCGCGGAACAGCGCGATCGCCGCGTCGTAACGGCCGGCCTCGTACAGGGCGGCGGCGCGCCAGGCCGGATCGACGATCAGGTCGGCGGCGAGCCCGGGCAGGCCCAGCGCCATCAGCAGGCGCCCGAGCCCGGTGCGGGGCTGCGAGACGGCGAGCAGGGCCACGAGGCCGAGGCCGGCGAGCGCCAGCCCGGCCATCCGGGCAAACCGCCGCCAGCCGGGGGGCAGGCCGGCGCGGATCGGAAAGGCAGGGCCGGTTTTCGGAAAAAACCGCTCCATCACGCGCTCCTGCGGAACAGGGCGAGCGCCGGCAGGGCTGCGAGCAGCAGCAGCCAGCGCCCGAGATCAGCGTAGGCCAGCACGCCGTAGCCGCCGGCCGCGAGATGCTGGGCGGTGCCGGCCCCGACGGCGTCGAGCACCGGGCCGGGCTCGGCGATGTCGGCGACTTTTCCGCCGCCGGCCCGTACCAGGGCGTCGAGGGCGGCCCGGTCGGGCTTCGGCGCGCCGGGCGGCAGCGGCTTGTCGGCGGGGACGAACAGGGCCTGGAGGCGCCAGCCGCGGTCGGCGAGCGCCCGGGCCTCCCGGTTGGCCGCCGCGCCGATGCCGTCGCCGTCGGTGATCAGCACCACGTCGGCCGCGACCACGTCGGCCTCCGCCAGCGTCCGGCGGGCCAGCGCCAGCCCGCGCTCGGGATGACTGCCGCGGTCCGGCACGGTGTCGGCGTCGAGGGCGAACAGGGTCGTGCCGAAGCTGTCCCGGTCGGTGGTCGGCGAGGCGGCGAGGTAGGCATCGCCGGCATAGACGACCAGGGACACGGCCCGGGTGCCCGCGGCGTCGGCGATCGCGGCGGCGGCCTGACGGACGCCCTGGAAGTTGCCGCCCTCGGTGACCGAGCGGGACAGGTCCAGGACGATCACGGTCTCGTCGAGGTTGCGGAAGGTCGCGGTGTCCTGGCGTTCCACCGCAGGCCCGGTCAGCGCCAGGGCGATCGCCCCGGCCGCCAGCGCGGCGGCCCGGTTCGCCTGCCGTCGTCCGCCGAGCACGGCGCCGGCGCGGGCGAGATGGGCCATCAGCGCCGGATCGACCGCCCGCCCCCAATCGCCCAGCGGCGCCGCCCGCCAGGCGGCGCGGAGCGCCAGCAGGGCCACGACCGGGATCGCCAGGAACCACCAGGGGCGCAGGACCGCGAAGGCGTCGAGGGCGCTCATGCGGGCTGGCTCGCGACGGGTGATGTCTCGCCCCGCCCGAAATTTGCGCGCGCCCTCCCTCCCCCCTCTGCGGGGGAGGGTGGCCCCTGCGTCAGCAGGGGTCGGGAGAGGGGAGCGACGCTTCCGGAGAGGGCGCGACAGGTGCGAAACCCAGAACCGTCGCGCTGCCCCTCTCCCCCCCTGCTGCGCAGGGTACCCTCCCCCGCAGAGCGGGGAGGGAGTGGCGCGTGTGACGACAATGCGAGCATCACACCCCCCTCCGGGTCGCCAGCAACACCGCGGCGGCGGCGAGCGCCAGGGCTGCCGGCCAGGGCCAGAGATCCCGGCGCAGCGGTAGCGGTGGAGCCAGCGCGCGGCCACCCTCCAGCCGGTCGATGGCGTCGGCGACCCGGACGAGGTCCTCGGTGGTGCGGACGCGGAACGCCTCGCCGCCGCTGGCCTGGGCCATGTCGCGCAGGGTCTCGGTGTCGACCACGTCCTGCTCGCCGTCGGCATCGGCCATGTCCCGGGGGCCGAGCGCGATCGTGTAGATCTTGATGCCCAGCTCCTTGGCCAGGGCGGCCACGTCCTTGGGGGCGGTCTGGCCGGCATTGTTGGCGCCGTCCGAGAGCAGGATCACGGCCTTGGCCGGTGGTGTTGCCGCGCCGTCGGCGCTCGTCCCGGGGTCCTTCGGGTCGAGCCGGCGCAGGGCGAGGCCCAGCCCGTCGCCGATGCCGGTGGAGCGGCCGCTGATGCCGATGGTCGCCTCGTCGAGGGCGCGGGCGACCGCGGCGGTGTCGAAGCTCGGGGCGGCGGCCACGTAGGCCTGGTCGGCGAAGATCACGAGCCCGATCCGGTCCCCGGCCCGGCGCCGGATGAAGTCGGTGCCGACGCGCTTGACCGCGGTGAGCCGGTTCACGGTCTCGCCGTCCAGGGCGAAATCGCGCCGCTCCATCGAGCCGGACAGGTCCATGGCGATCATGATCTCCCGGCCCGAGGCGGGGAGCGCGGCCGCCGGCATCACCAGGCGGGGGCCGGACAGGGCGACGACCAGGGCCACCCAGAGGGTCCAGACTAGGGCGGCGCGGCGGCGGCCCCGGGCGGCGAGGTCGGCGCCGGAGCGCGCCGTGCCGACCAGGGTCCCGGGCACCAGCAGGGCGCCGCTGCCCCCCTCCGGCTCGGCCGGGAGCAGGCGCGCGGCCAGCAGCGGCAGTGGCAGGGCGAGCAGGATCCAGGGCGCCGCGAAATCGAAGGCCGAGGCGAGGGAAGAGAGCTGCGCCGTGAGCCAGGCGGGGAGGAGGCCGCTCATGTCCGCAACCGTCCGATCAGGCGGCCCAGCTCCGCGTCGAGCCCGTCGAGGTCGGGCTCCTGGCGCCGGTAGAGCCCGTCGGCCAGGATTCGGCCGGGTCCGCGCGTGAAGAAGTCGGTGGCCAGGAGCGCGTCGAGGCGGGTGGCCCAGGCCGCGCCAGTCTCCCGGGCGGCTTCGTCCCCCGCGAGCGTCCGGGCGAGGCGGCGCAGCAGGCGGGCCTGGGCCACGAGCCGCGCCTCCGGGGCGAGGCCCCGGCTGCCGGCGAGCTCGGCCAGCGCGGCGCGGCGCAGGCTCGCCCGGGCCCGGCCGCGCAGATAGCGGACGAGCCCGACCAGCAGGGCGGCGAGGAAACCCAAAGCCGCCGCCGCGACGATCTCGCCCTGCACCGCCCCGGCGGCGCCCCCGGGCAGGTGCAGGCCGCGGAGCTGGTCGAGGGACGGGGCGATCGCGACGGGATTCATCGCGCCGGACCCGGACGGCAGGGACGGGGCGATGCGTGCGGGTTTCTCCGGGGCATCGTCTCCATCCGAAAGCCGGCACCCACCGTTCGGGACGAGCCCCGAGCCTCACAGCACCGCATCGAGGCGCTCCATCAGCGGCGCGTAGGCCTCGGGGCCGGCCTCGACGTCGAGGCGTACCCCGGCGATGCCCCGGCGGGCATAATCGGCGAGCCGGGCCTCGGCGGTTTCACCCGGCAGCACCGCCGGGAGCGCGGTCCCGCGCCGGCCATCCGCCAGGGCGAAGGGATAGAAGCCCGGCGGGCGGGTGCGCTCGAAGGCGTCGCTCACCAGGATCAGCCGGATCGCGACCCGCTCGGCCAGCAGGGTTAGCGTCGCGTCGAAGCCCGGGCCGGGGGCATCGAGGGCGCTGGCGATGACCAGGTGGCCGCCGGCGGGCAGCAGGCTGCGGGCGAGCCCGAGGGTCGGCTCCAGGGGCGCGTCGGACCCGGCGGCGCCGGCCGTCTCGAGGGCGTTCGCATGCGCCTGGGCCAGGGCCCCGGTCACCGCGATCATGGCGCGCTCGCCGCCGGCCGGGCGCAGCATCGTGGGCGCGCCCGCGCTCGCCACCGCGAGGCCGACCCGGCCGCCATCGGCCGCGACCCGCCAGCCGAGCAGGGCCAGGGCCTCCGCGGCGGCCACCGAGCGCAGGGCCCGGCGGGTGCCGAACAGCATCGAGGGCCGGAAATCGGCGAGCAGCACCACGGCGCGGTCGCGCTCGTCGTGATGGGTGCGCACGTGCAGCTGCCCGGTGCGCGCGGTGGCGTTGCGGTCGATGAACCGGCGGTCATCGCCCTCCGACCAGAGCCGCACATCCTCCGGCTCGGAGCCGCGCCCGCGCCGCTTCGTGACGATGCCGCCGGGCAGGCCCGCGAGCGTCCGGGTCGCGGGGGCCGCGCCCCGCCGGGCGAGATGGCGCAGGCCCATCAGCGCCTCGCCGGAGAGGCGGATGCCGTTCATTTGGGATTGGGCGGATCCCACGTCTTTCCCTCCCCCCTTTGCGGGGGAGGGTGGGCCGGCCGTCAGGCCGGGTTGGGAGAGGGGAGCGCCCTGTCCGAAGAGATCGCGGTTCGATCCGAAACCCGCATCGTCGCGCTGCCCCTCTCCCGACCCCCTTCGGGGGCCACCCTCCCCCGCAGAGGGGGAAGGGAGTTTCCGCCGCGTGTTCCAAAGCCCGAACACGCTCAGAGCGCCCGGACCCGCTGCACCAACTCGCCGACCAGGCCGCGGGCGGTCTTGCCCTCGGCGGCCGCCCGCCAGGTCAGGCCGATCCGGTGGGAGAGCGCGTCCCGGGCAAGTTCGGTGACGTCCTCCGGGGTGACGTGGTCCCGGCCCCGCAGCCAGGCCCGGGCCTTGCCGGCCATCATCAGCGCCAGGGTGCCGCGCGGCGAGGCGGGATGCTCGATCATCGCCCGCAGGTCCGGGGCCGCCGCATCGGTGCGGGTCGCCGCCACCAGGCGGACCAGGTAATCCTTGAGCGCCGGCGACACGTAGGTGGCGAGCGCGGCCTCCCGGGCGGCGCGGACGTCGGCGAGCGACAGGCGCACCGGCATGGCCTCGGCATGGTGGGTGATCTCGCCCTCCACGAGGTCGAGGATCGCCCGCTCGGTGGCCTCGTCGGGCATCTCGACCACGACATGCAGCAGGAACCGGTCGAGCTGCGCCTCCGGCAGCGGGAAGGTGCCGGCATGCTCGATCGGGTTCTGGGTCGCCACGACCATGAACGGGTCGGCGAGCGGGTGGGTCTGTCCGGAGACCGTGATCTGCCCCTCGGCCATGGCCTCGAGCAGGGCCGACTGAACCTTGGGCGGCGCGCGGTTGACCTCGTCCACCAGCACCAGGGCGTGGAACAGCGGCCCTTGCAGGAACTCGAAGCTGCCGCTGTCCTGGCGCCAGACCGTGGTGCCGGTGAGATCGGCCGGCATCAGGTCCGGGGTGCACTGGATGCGCGCGAACGAGCCGTCGAGCCCGTCGGCCAGCCGCTTGACCGCGCGGGTCTTGGCCAGCCCCGGCGCGCCCTCGATCAGCAGGTGGCCGCCGGTCAACAGCCCGATCAGCAGGCGCTCGACCAGGCCGGCGCTCCCGATCAGGCCACGCTCCAGCCCGTCGCGCAAAGCCAGTACCCGCCCGTGCAGGGCCGTGTCCGGGGCCGGAGAAGGCCGGCTCTCGGCGAGGGCGTCGCTCATGCGGGAAACGCTCGTGCGCGGAGACAAACTCCTGCCGCGGGGGCCGTGTCCTGCATCCTGCACGTCTCCTCGGCCGGGTCCCGTCTTCTCATGGGATCCTCAGGTTGCAGCCGGTGTGCCCGCTGCCCGGTGGGGCCGTCAATCCCGGTGGGTTCCCCCTTTGGTCGGCTTACAGCATCATCCCGAGAGGTGGCTGCCGGCTTTCGGAAAAAGATGATGCAGAATCAATGGCCTCGCGCCTCGTCCCGGTTCCCGTACCCGGGACGAGGCGCGAGCCACGCCATGATGTCACGGTTTCGTCACCTCTCCCCGCCCAAGAGACCGGCATGACCAGCTACGCCGCCATCCCCGAGGAACTCAAATCCGCCATCGGCCTGATCGTTGCCTTCGTGCTCGGCACGGCGATCGGGGCCGAGCGGCAGTACCGGCAGCGCACCGCCGGCCTGCGCACGGCGGTGCTGGTGGCGATCGGCGCCTCGGCCTTCGTGGATCTCGGCATGCGGCTCACCGGCCCGGACGGCGGGGTCCGCACGGTGGCCTACGTGATCTCCGGCATCGGCTTCCTGGGCGCCGGCGTGATCATGAAGGAGGGGATGAACGTGCGCGGCCTCAACACGGCTGCCACCCTGTGGTGCTCCGCCGCCGTGGGCGCGTTCTGCGGCGCCGACCTGCCGCTGGAGGCCGTGTTCGTCACCGTCACGGTGCTGACCTGCAACACCGCGCTCCGTCCGCTGGTGAACGCCATCAACCGCGCGCCGATCCGCGAATCCTCGACCGAGGCGACCTACGAGGTCCAGGTGACCACGGCGCCCGGCGAGGCCGGCCCCGCCCAGGATCTGCTGGTCGAGCGCCTGGAGGCGGCGAACTATCCGGTGAGCAACGTCGAGGTGGAGGAGCGCGGCGAAGGCGCGGTCGACGTGGTCGCGACGCTGACCGCCAGCGCCGTCAAGGCCGCCGAGCTGGATGCGGTCACGGCCGATCTCGCCAAGGCCCCGGGCATCCGCCACGCAACCTGGTCGGTCCAGACCGCCGATTAATCTTGCGCCTTTGCGTGGCGCCGGGCTGAGGCCGGCGCAGCTACGCTTGCGAGGTCGGGTGGAACCGAGCTCGTTCTATCAGCGCGGCGGGGCGAGCGGCCGGCTGCGGCGCTCGATCACCACGGTCGGGCGGGTGCGGCGCTCGACCACCACGGTGCGCGGCGCCCGGCTCGGGCTCGCATGGGTCAGGATCCGCTCGGGCATGCGCTCCGGCTTGGCCCTCTTGGCCGCCAGGACGTGCGGGCGGACCTCGTCGGCCGGAAGACCGATCAGGCCCGCGGCGATCTCGACCTGCTGCTCGACATCGTCGGACAGGTCCTGGGCGGCGGCGACCGCCTCGTTCACCGTCGGCGGCTCGCGGCGCACGCGGATCGGTGGCAGGTCGGCGAAGCTCTTCTGCGTCTTCTTCACGGGGCGACTCGCGGTCATCATGGGCAAGACATAGCGCCTTCCCGGCGGGTTGTGCAGTGCATCAAAATCGGCGGATGCCCGTCCCGGGAACATGCCTCGTCGCGGAACGGGCGCATCCGGCATGCCAGCGGCGCGATTCCCAAGGGCGGGACTCATCCGGCCGGTCGCCGGCATCGCGCTGCGGCATAATAGCGCGCGCCTGCGCCGGACGCCATACGGGGGTCCGGATCCGGTCCCCGGCCGCCCGGCGGACGTGCCGAGCCGCCGCGCGATCGGGGGCACAGCCTTTCGGAAAGCGCGGATGCGCTAAGCTGACGGCCATGACCGAATCGCTCGATCCCCGCCTCACCCCGGCGCGTCCGGACGTCGCCGACCTGCGCCTGCGCGGCCGGGTCACGGCCGAGCGCTTCGTCGCCGCCACCCGGCGCCGGGTGGTCGCCACGGTCGCGCCGCTGCGCCGGGCGCCCGCCCCGGAGGCCGGGCTCGATACCGAGGCGCTGCTCGGCGACGCAGTCGATCTCTACGCCGAGCAGGACGGCTTCGCCTTCGTGCAGCTCGTCCGGGACGGCTATGTCGGCTACCTGCCCGCCGCCTGCCTCGGTCCGGTGGAGCCCGAGCCCAGCCATCGCGTCACGGCGTTGCGCACCTTCCTGTATCCCGAGCCGGACCTGAAGCGGCCGGTGCGTGGGCATCTCAGCCTGGGCGCGCGCCTCGTGGTCACCGGGCAGACGGGGACCTACCTGGAGACGCCCGGCGGCTACGTCTTTGCGAATCACTGCGCTCCGCTGGCGCAGCACGCGCCCGACTACGTCGCCACGGCCGAGCGGCTCGTGGGCGTTCCCTATCTCTGGGGCGGGCGCACCAGCCTCGGGCTCGACTGCTCCGGCCTCGTCCAATTGTGCCTCGACGCCGCCGGCCTCCCCTGCCCCCGCGACGCCGACATGCAGGAGCGGGGCTTGGGCCATGCGCTGCCCCTCGCTCTCGACGGATTGCGCCGGGGCGACTTCGTGTTCTGGCGCGGCCATGTCGGGCTGATGCACGACCCCGAGACGCTGATCCATGCCAATGGCCACCACATGGCCGTGGCGGTCGAGCCGCTGGCCGGCGCGGTCGCCCGGATCCGGGAGAACAGTTTTGGCGCCGTGACCGGAATTCGAAGACTCTAGATCGAGGCGCGGGGCGCCCCGGGTCCAAATTGCGCGGCAAACGTGCTACAGAGGCGCTCCGCGGTCGTCTTCCTGCCCGGTTCGCAGTCCAGGACCGTTGACAGGACAGCCCCGCCCTCGCCACATCGCCCCCATGACCGCAGACCTCGCGTCCCTCGCGCCCGTTCAGGGCACCACCGGCAAGCCGCCGCTGGAGATCCTGCTCTGTGCCCCCCGCGGCTTCTGTGCCGGCGTGGTGCGGGCCATCGACGTGGTCGAGCGGGCCCTCGCCCTCTACGGACCGCCCGTCTATGTCCGGCATGAGATCGTCCACAACAAGTATGTGGTCGAGAGCCTGAAGCGGAAGGGCGCCGTCTTCGTGCGCGAATTGGACGAGGTGCCCGACAGCGGCGCCCCGGTGATCTTCTCCGCCCACGGCGTCGCGAAGACGGTTCCGGCCAATGCCGATTCCCGCGGGCTCACCACCATCGACGCCACCTGCCCGCTGGTGACCAAGGTCCACCGCGAGGCCGAGATCCACCATAAGCGCGGCCGCCACGTGCTGCTGGTCGGCCATTCCGGTCACCCCGAGGTGGTCGGCACCATGGGCCAGCTGCCCAAGGGCTCGATCACCCTGGTGGAGGATCTGGACCAGATCCAGGCCCTGACGCCCGAGAACCCCGACAACCTCGCCTGGGTCACCCAGACGACCCTGTCGGTCGACGACACCCGACACATCGTCGAGGCACTCAAGAAGAAGTTCCCGACCATCACCGGGCCGCACAAGGACGACATCTGCTACGCCACCACCAACCGCCAGGAGGCGGTGAAGCAGGTGGCCCCGCTGGTGGACGCCCTGATCGTGGTCGGCTCCTCGAACTCCTCGAACTCGCAGCGCCTGCGCGAGGTCGCCGAGCGCGTCGGCTGCCCGATCACCCGCCTGGTGCTGCGCGCCGAGGAGATCGACTGGCCGGCCTTCGAGGGCATCCGCAAGCTCGGACTCACGGCAGGCGCCTCGGCCCCCGAGGTGCTGGTCGAGGAAATCATCGAGGCCTTCGCGGCCCGCTACGACGTGATCGTCGACACGGTCTCGACGGTGGTCGAAGACATGGTCTTCCCGCTGCCGCGCGAATTGCGCAGCGAAGCCGCCGAGTAGGCTTCCCGACCGACCCAGCCGGCACGAACCAGGGGCGCTTCGGCGCCCCTCGTCTTGTTGACCTTCCGAACCAGAGCGCGATCACGTGGCCGTCTACACCGAGGTATCCGACGCGGCGCTCGCTGAGTTCCTGTCCGCCTACGACATCGGCAGCCTGCTCTCCTTCAAGGGCATCGCCGAGGGCGTCGAGAATTCTAACTTCTTCCTGCACACCACCCAGGGCTCCTACATCCTGACCCTCTACGAGAAGCGGGTGCGGGAGGGCGACCTGCCGTTCTTCATCGGGCTGATGGAGCACCTCTCGGCCCGGGGGCTCGCCTGCCCGCAGCCGGTGCGGGACCGGGCCGGCACGGCGCTCGGCCAGCTCTGCGGCCGGCCCGCCGCCATCGTCAGCTTCCTGGAGGGCGTCTCGGTCAAGACGCCCGGCGTCGGGCATTGCCGGGAACTGGGCCGGGCGCTGGCCGAGCTGCACGCCGCCGGCGCCGATTTCGGGATGGTGCGCGCCAACAGCCTCTCGGTGGCCTCCTGGCGCCCGCTCTTCGCCCAGGCCGAGGCCCAGGCCGATTCGGTGGCGCCGGGCCTGGCCGAGCGTACCCGGGCCGACCTTGCGCTGCTCGAAGCCGCCTGGCCCCAGAACCTGCCGGGCGGGGTGATCCATGCGGATCTGTTTACCGACAACGTGTTCTTCATCGGCGACAGCCTCTCGGGGCTGATCGACTTCTATTTCGCCTGCACGGACGCCTTCGCGTACGACCTCGCGGTCTGCCTCAACGCCTGGTGCTTCGAGGCCGATGGCCGGTTCCACCGGGACATGGCGGCGGCCTTGATCGCCGGCTACGAGGCGGTGCGGCCGCTGGAGCCCGCGGAGGTCGCGGCCCTGCCGATCCTGTGCCGGGGCGCGGCGCTCCGCTTCATGCTGACCCGCCTGGTCGACTGGCTGAACGTGCCGCCCGGCGCCCTGGTGAAGCCCAAGGATCCGCGGGAGTTCGATCGCCGGCTGACGTTCCACCGCCAGGCGCAGGACGCGCAGGATTACGGGCGGCAGGCTTGAGGATGGAATGAGCGACGACGTGACCGAGACCGCGGGCGAGCCGACGCGGGTGAAGATCTACACGGATGGCGCCTGCTCGGGGAATCCCGGCCCCGGCGGCTGGGGCGCGATCCTGATCTTCGGTGACACCCAGAAGGAACTCTCGGGTGGCGAGGCCTTCACCACCAACAACCGCATGGAGATCCTGGCGGCGATCGAGTCCCTGGAGGCGCTCAAGCGGCCGTGCCGGGTCGACCTGTTCACGGACTCCCAGTACCTGCGCCAAGGCATCACCAGCTGGATCCACAACTGGAAGGCCCGGGGCTGGCGCACCGCCGACAAGAAGCCGGTGAAGAACGAGGACCTCTGGCGCCGGATCGACACGGCGAACGCCCGCCACGAGGTCGCTTGGCACTGGGTCAAGGGCCATGCCAGCGACCCGCTGAACAACCGGGTCGATGCGCTGGCCGTGGCGGCGATGCTGCCGTTCAAGCGGCGCTGAGATCGCTTCGGATATCTGCTTCGGTCTCGGAAGCTCAACTCGACCGAGGCGGCCATTGCAGAGCGGCGTGCAAGACCCGAAGCATTCGAACGGAAACATCATCCACGTCGTAGACGATGATGTACCGGCGATGGACGATCAGCTCGCGTGTGCCGGCGACACGGCCCGGCTGCCCGAGAGCGGGACGATCCACCAAGCGGGCGGCCTTCTTGGCGAACCGCTCATCGAGCGCGATGGCAGCCGCTGGATTGTCGATCTCGATGTAATCGTAGATTGCTTCGCGGTCCTGAAGCGCTTCCAGCGTCCAGACCAACGCCTTCATTTCTTAGAATCGAGCCGTTGCCGTGTGGCTGCCCGCTTGGCAGCGAACCGCGCTTCCACGTCCTCAGCGGGGATCACACGGCCACTATTGGCAGAATCTAGTCCAATCTGAACCTGCCGGCGAAACCAAGCGTCATGCTCGGTTTCGTCCCGCTGTTGTCTGACGTACGCCTGCATGAAGTCACGCAGGAGCTGGGCGCCATTGCGGTCGCGGTCCTGTGCGACCTGGGAGAATTCATTCTTCAGGGTTTCATCGACCTGAAAGGTGAATGTCGCCTCGCCCAAAGTAGCCGCCCCTTTGTTCGACGGAACATCTCCATGACGGTCGGAGGGTAACACTTCGCGGCCAACTCGAAAACGACCGGATCCGATGACTTGGCCGTCGGATCCAGCATGGCTATTCGGTCCTCAATCCGTCTTGCCGTCGAGGCCCAGCCAGTGGCGGCCGTCCCGGGCCAGGAGGTCGTCCGCCTCCTTGGGCCCGGTGCTGCCGGCCGGATAGGGCTTCACGTCCGCCTGCGGCCAGCCCTTGAGCAGGGGATCGACCGCCGCCCAGCCGGCTTCGATGTTGTCGGCCCGCTGGAACAGGGTCGCGTCGCCGATCATGCAATCGTACAGCAGGGTCTCGTAGCCGACATTCGGCTGGTCGGTGAAGAAGTCCTTGTAGCGGAACGCCGCACCGACCCGGCCGATCTTCATCTCCGGGCCCGGGACCTTCACGTTGAACTCGGTGCTGACCCCGTGGTCCGGGTCGATCATGATCCGCATCACGGTCGGGCCGAGATCGGCGTTGGGCGTGTCCTCGAACATCTTGAATGGGGCCGGCTTGAACAGCACGGCGATCTCGGTGCGCCGCCCGGTCATCCGCTTGCCGGTGCGGACGTAGAACGGCACGCCGGCCCAGCGCCAGTTCTCGATCTTGAGCTTGAGGGCGATGAAGGTCTCGGTGACGGAGTCCTTGGCGACATGCGGCTCGTCGCGATAGCCCGGCACGTCGCGCCCCTCCGAGGTGCCGGCCGTGTACTGGCCGCGCACCGCGTCCTCCGGCGGGATCGGCCGGACGGCCTCGGCCAGCTTGGCCTTCTCCGAACGGACCGCCTCGGCACCGAAGGAATTCGGCGGCTCCATGGCGACCATGCAGAGCAGCTGGAACATGTGGTTCGGCACCATGTCCCGGAGCGCGCCGGTCGGCTCGTAGAAGCCGCCGCGCTCCTCGACCCCCACGGTCTCGGCCGCGGTGATCTGGACGCTGTCGATGTATTCCCGCCGCCAGACTGGCTCCAGCAGGCCGTTGGCGAAGCGGAAGGCCATGATCGACTGGACGGTCTCCTTTCCCAGGAAGTGGTCGATCCGGTAGAACTGGCTCTCGTCGCCCTGTTTCAGGATCCGGGCGTTGAGCTCCCGGGCGGAGGCGAGGTCGGAGCCGAACGGCTTCTCGATCACCACCCGGCGGAAATCGCCGTTCTCCTGCTTAAGCAGGCCGGCCTGGCCGAGCCCGTCGACGATGGTCCCGAAGAATCGGGCCGCCACCGCGCAATAGAACACCGCGCTGCCGCTGACCTTCTCTTTGACCGCGGCGAAGGTCTCGGGTTTCTCGAAATCGCCCTTCAGGTAATGAAGCCGGTCGCGGATGAAGCCCCAGCTCTTGGGGTCGATGTGGTCGGCATGGAATTCCGAGGTCGGGTCCTGGCTGAACGCCTCCATGGTCTGGGTGAGGTTTTCGCGGAGCGATTCGTCGGTGCCGTCGGAATGGTCGACCCCCAGGATCGTGAAACCCTCCGGCAGGAGGCCGGCCCCGGCGAGGTTGTAGAGCGAGGGCATCAGCAGGCGCTTGGTCAGGTCGCCGCCGGCCCCGAAGATCACCAGCGTGCAGGGGGGCGCGGGCTTGGTGCCGCTGGCCGCATCGTCCTTAAGGGCTATCGTCTGCTCGGCCATGCCTGGCTCCCATCGAGCTGCGGTGCAGCAAATCGGCGTGACAACCCGGCTGTCGCAATGCCCGTTCCGGCTTCAGGGGGAGCCTGGCTCGAAATCGGGATCCCAAAGGGCTCAGCCCTTTGGCAGGGCATCGGGGCGGCGGCCCGATAAGCTACTCGTCCACGCGGACGGCTTGGCCGCCCCGGTCGATCGGCAGGGTCGGGCCCTTCAGCTCGGCGTCGCTCGGCAGGGAGCGTACGTCCCAGCCGCCGCCCAGCGCGCGGATCAGCGTGACCGCCGCGGTGAAGCGGCTGAGCCGGACCTGGAGGGCGTTGATCTCGTTGGAGACGAGCAATCCTTGCGCGGTCACCACCGTGGTGAAGTTCTGCGTGCCGGCCCGGTACTCGTTCAGCGTGATCTCGACGGCCTTGCGCGAGGATTCGACGGCCGCATCCTGCGCGCCCTGTTGCAGGCCGAGGATGCGCAGCGCCGCCATCTGGTTCTCCACCTCCGCCAGGGCGGCGAGCACCACCTGCCGGTAATTGGCCACCGCGGCGTCGTAGCCGGCCTCGGCCGAGCGTACGGCCGCCGTGCGGGCGCCGCCGTCGAACAGGACCTCGGTCCCGGCCGCGGTCGTCGACCAGACCTGGTTGGCGGCCGAGAACAGGCCGTTGCGGGTCAGCCCGGAGAGGCCCCCCTGCGCCGAGATCGTGACGGTGGGGAAGAAGGCCGCCACCGCCACGCCGATCCGCTCGCTTTGCCCCTGCACCAGGCGCTCGGCCTGGGCCACGTCCGGCCGCCGCTCGAGCAGGTCGGACGGGATCCCGACCGGCACGGGCGGCGGGTTGCGGCCGATGCCGGCCACCGGGATCGAGACCTCCGAGGGCGGCCGGCCGATCAGGGTGGCGATGGCGTTCACGTACTGGACCCGGGTCAGCCGGATCGCGATGGCCTGGGCCTCGATGGTCTGGACCTGGGTCTGCGCGGTGATCACGTCGGAGCGGGCCGCGACGCCGGCGGCGTACTGGTTCTCGGTGATCCCCAAGGTCTTCTTGAAGTTGGCGACGTTCTCGTCGAGCACCTTCTGGAGGGCGTCGGCGTAGCGGACGGTGAGGTAATCGGCGGCGACCTCGGCCTGGATGGTCAGACGGGTCAGCGCGAGCGTGGCGGCGTCGGCCTGGGCGAGCGCCGCCTCGCTCTCGATGTTCCGGCGGGTGCCGCCGAACAGGTCGAGTTCCCAGCTCGCCTGGCCGAGCAGCGACGCGCTGGTGCGCACGGTGCTGCCGCTGCCGGTTCGGGTGATGCTCGGGGCGCCGACCACGGTCGGGTACAGGGCGGCCTGGGCGGAGGCGACGAGTGCCCGGGCCTGCCGGTAATTCGCCACCGCCTGCCGCAGGGATTGGTTGTCGACATCGACGAGGCGGATCAGGCGGTCGAGGAGCGGATCCCTGAACACCCGCCACCAGTCGCCGCGCTCCACCGCGTCGTTGGGCCGGGCCTCGCGCCAGCCTTTCCTGCGCGCCGCCACGACGGCCGGGCTGTCCTCCCGCTGGCCGCCTTCCCGGTAGGCAAATGGCGTCTCGACGGAGGGGCGTGTGTAGTCGGGGCCGACCACGCAGCCCGCCAGGGCGGGAATGAGGGGGAGGAGGAGAAAGGCGCGACGCAACCCTCGCTCCCCTCGCCCTCCCCCCTCTGCGGGGGAGGGAGGCCCCTGCGTCAGCAGCGGTCGGGAGAGGGGAGCGACGGTGCCGGATCGGTCCCGACGGGCGACATATCCCGAACCGTCGCGCTGCCCCCCTCCCGACCCCCTCCGGGGGCCACCCTCCCCCGCAGAGGGGGGAGGGAAGGCGCAGGCTGCGTCGCGTCTATCGATCGACGACGCGTGCGCGGAATCCGAAGCGCTCAGAAGGACGGGCGCGCGCACGGGAGCCGCCGGTGTTTCACGTGAAAACGGGCGCATCACTCTCCGGCCGGCAGTGCCGCTGCGCCGCCGGGCCCGGCGCGTCGGCGGCGGGCGAGCACCCGGTGCCGGAGGCGGTCGAGGGTCAGGTAGACGACGGGTGTGGTGTACAGGGTCAGGATCTGGCTCACGATCAATCCGCCCACGATGGCGATGCCGAGCGGCCGGCGTAGCTCGGCCCCCTCGCCGGTGGCCAGGATCAACGGCACGGCCCCGAGCATCGCGGCGAGCGTGGTCATCATGATCGGCCGGAAGCGCACGAGACAGGCCTCCCGGATCGCGTCCACGGGATTCGCACCCCGGGTCCGCTCCGCGTCGAGGGCCACGTCGATCATCATGATCGCGTTCTTCTTCACGATGCCGATCAGCAGGAACACCGCGATCAGCGCGATGATAGTGAATTCGGTGCCGGTCACCAGCAGGGCCAGCACCGCGCCGACACCCGCCGACGGCAGGGTCGAGAGGATCGTCAGCGGGTGCACGAAGCTCTCGTACAGGATGCCCAGCACCGCGTAGACCGCCAGGATCGCGGCCAGGATCAGCAGCGGCTGGCGCGAGGCGGAGGCCACGTAGTTCTTCGCCGCGCCGGCATACTCGCCGTGGATCGTGGCCGGCAGCCGCAGGGACGACATCGCCCGGTCGATCGCCGCGGTGGCGTCCGACAGGCTCTTGCCCGGGGCCAGGTTGAACGAGATCGTGGTCGCCACGAACAGGCCCTGGTGGCTCACCTGCACGGGGGCGCTGCCGGGCTCGATCCGGGCGAAGGCCGAGAGCGGGACCATGGTCTCCTTGGCGGCCGAGACCGGGGCGCTCGACGAGGCCCCGCCCTTGCTCGCCGCGATGGCGTTGGACGAGGCGTTGCGGGCGGAATCGGAGGCGATCGCGGCGGCGTTCGAGGACGCATCGGCCGTGCTGGCGGCGGCCGCGGCTGCGGCGGCGACGCCGGTGGACGCGCCGCCGACCGCCCCCGTCGCGGCGGCGGCGCCGCTCCCCGGGCTGCTGGTCCCGGTGGCCGCGTTGGTGTTGACGCCGCCCGCCGCCGCCACGGTGCCGGCCACCGCGTTGGTGGTGGCCGAGCCCGGCGCGTTGCCCCCGGAGGTCGAGACGAAGATCTGCTTCAGGGTCTCGGGGGATTCGAGGTAGCGCGGGGCGATCTCCATCACGACGTGGTACTGGTTCAGGGGGTTGTAGATCGTCGAGACCTGGCGCTGGCCGAAGGCGTCGTAGAGGGTGTTGTCGATCTTGTTCGGGGTGATGCCGTACCGGAACGCGGTGGCGCGGTCGATCACCACCCGGGTCTCCAGGCCGCCCTCCTGCTGGTCCGAGGTGACGTCCGCGAAGGTCGGGTCCTTCTGCAGGGCGGCGAGCAGCTTCGGGGCGGCAGCGAACAGCTCCTCGGCGGTGTCGCCCTGGAGGGTGTACTGGTACTGGGCGAAGCTCTGGCGGCCGCCCATCTGCAGATCCTGGCGCGGGAAGACGTAGAGCCGCGCCCCCGCGACCTGGGCGAGCTTCGGCCGCAGTCGCGCCATCACCTCCGAGATCGGCGCCCGCTCGCCGATGGGCTTCAGGCCGATGAACACGTTGGCCGAGTTGGTGCCGCGCCCGCCCGTGAAGCCGACGACGCTCTCCACCGCCGGATCCGCGCCCACGATGGTGGTGGCCTGCCGGAGCTTGGCCTCCATGGACTGGAACGAGATGCGCTGGTCGGCCTGGACGCCGCCCATCATCTGGCCGGTATCCTGCTCGGGGAAGAACCCCTTCGGCACGATGATGTAGAGGTAGACGTTGAGCCCCACGGTGGCGAGCAGGCTCAGCAGCACGAGGCGCGGATGGGCCAGCGCCACCGAGAGGGTCCGGGCATAGGCGTCGAGCAGCCGGGAGAAGCCGCCCTCCAGGACGCGGATCAGGATGTTCGGCCGGCGTCCCGCCGGGCGTCCGTGCCCCTCGGGCCGCAGCAGCCGGGCGCACATCATCGGTGTCGTCGTGAGCGACAACACCAGAGAGATCAGGATCGACAGCGACAGGGTGACGGAGAATTCCTGGAAGATCCGCCCGATCAGGCCGCCCATCAGCAGGATCGGCAGGAACACCGCGATGAGCGACAGGCTCATCGAGATCACCGTGAAGCCGACCTCCCGGGCGCCGATCAGGGCCGCCTCCAGCCGGGGCTTGCCCTCCTCGATGTGGCGCTGGACGTTCTCCAGCACCACGATGGCGTCGTCGACTACGAAGCCGGTGCCGATGATGAGCGCGGTGAGCGACAGGATGTTGAGCGAGTAGCCGAGCAGGTACATCGCCGAGAAGGTGCCGATGATCGAGATCGGCACGGCCACCGCCGGGATCAGGGTCGCCCGGCCGGAGCGCAGGAAGGCGAACACCACCAGGATCACGAGGCCG
The DNA here is from genome assembly GCF_022829565.1 of Methylobacterium sp. J-001. NCBI lineage: Bacteria > Pseudomonadati > Pseudomonadota > Alphaproteobacteria > Hyphomicrobiales > Methylobacteriaceae > Methylobacterium > Methylobacterium sp. J-001. The sequence goes on along the minus strand of NZ_JAKSYN010000135.1, from coordinate 176,521 downwards.
ACCGCCACCAGCAGCGTCTCCTCGGTGGCCGCGAGCGACGCCCGGATCGTGGCGCTGCGATCGCCGGTGAGCTTGATGTCGATGCCGCCCGGCAGCGCCGCGGTGAGCTGCGGCAGCGCCTTCTTCACGGCGTCGATGGTCTCGACCACGTTGGCGCCAGGCTGCTTGTAGACGAACAGCAGCACCCCGGCCTTGCCGTTGACGATGCCGAGGTTGCGCTTGTCCTCGACGCCGTCGAGCACCTGACCCACATCGGTGAGCTTCACCGCGGCGCCGTTGCGGTAGGCCACGATGATGTCGCGGTAATCCTCGGCCTTGCGGCCCTGGTCGTTGGCGTAGAGCTGGTAGCGCCGTCCTCCGGCGTCGATCTCGCCCTTGGGCGAGTTGGCGTTGGCCGAGGCGAGCGCCGCCCGGATGCCCTCCAGGCCGATGCCGTAGTTGAACAGGGCGGTGGGATCGAGCTCCACCCGCACCGCCGGCAGGGACGAGCCGCCGATATCGACATTGCCGACGCCGGGCAGCTGCGACAGCTTCTGCTGCACCACGGTGGCGGCCGAATCGTAGACCTGGCCGCGGGTCAGCGTGTCCGAGGTCATGCCGAGGATGATGATCGGCGTGTCGGCGGGATTGAACTTCCGGTAGGTCGGATTCTGCCGGAGCGAGGCCGGCAGGTCGGCGCGGGCGGCGTTGATCGCCGCCTGGACGTCGCGCGCCGCCCCGTCGATGTCCCGGTTCAGGCCGAACAGCAGCACGATCCGGGTGGAGCCGAGGGAGTTCGTGGACGTCATCTCGTTGACGTCCGCGATGGCGCCCAGCCGCCGTTCGAGGGGCGCCGCCACGGTGGTCGCCATGGTCTCGGGCGAGCCGCCCGGCATCTGCGCCTGGACCAGGATCACCGGGAAGTCGATCTGCGGCAGCGGCGCCACCGGCAGCTTCAGGAACGCGAACAGGCCGGCGAGCAGCACACCGATCGTGAGCAGCGTGGTCGCGACCGGCCGGCGGATGAACGGCTCGGAGATGTTCACGGGAGGGGCCTCCCGTGGTTTTGGCGGAGCGCCGCCGTGTGCTCGTCGAAAGAGGCGCAACCGGTTCCACGCATCTCCCTCCCCCTTCTGCGGGGGAGGGTGGCCCCTACGTCAGCAGGGGTCGGGAGAGGGGACGCGGCTTCAGAAAGTGGAGCGGCCGCCATGACGGCTACAGCGTCTTCCTGCACCGTCGCTCCCCTCCCTCGACCCCCTTCGGGGGCCATCCGCCCCCGCAAAGGGGGGAGGGAGAGGGCGTAACCTTGGCGTGTCGCAACAGCTTCGGCGACTGTGTCGAGAACCGAGCCGAGATTGCCTAGAGCAAGCTCGTTCGGGAATCTCAGGACAGCAAATCCCTGGCTCTTCAGCCAGGCATCGCGTTTCGCATCGCGCTGCCGCCGTGCCTCTGTCTCATGCGGCGCGCCGTCCAGCTCGACGATCAGCCGCACGGCGGCACACAGGAAATCCGCGATATACGGCGGGATCGGAACTTGGCGCCGGCACTTCAGCCCGTGGAAGCGTCCGCCACGGACCTGCTGCCAGAAGGCATCCTCAGCCCTCGTGTAGGACCGCCGCTGCTGGCGGGCAAAGGCGCGCAGGCGCGCATCGGGCTTGCCGTAACGCAGGTCATTCCCAGGCGTCCCCGAATTGGAACTGCCGTACACGCTCCCTCCCCCCGCTGCGGGGGAGGGTGGCCCCCGAAGGGGGGCGGGAGAGGGGAGCAACGTATCCGGAGAGGTCGCGACGGGCCTCATATCCTGAACCGTCGCGCTGCCCCTCTCCCGACCCCTGCTGACGCAGGGGCCACCCTCCCCCGCAGAGGGGGGAGGGAGAGCCGCGGAATCGTCCCGGCTCCTCATGGTACCGCCTCGCCGCTTTCGAGGGCGGGCCCCCGCCGCCCCGCAATCCGCCGCTCAAGCCTATCAAACGCCAAATAAATCACCGGGGTCGTGAACAGGGTGAGCACCTGGCTGACGATCAGGCCGCCGGCGATGCAGATGCCGAGCGGCTGGCGCAGCTCCGAGCCGACGCCGGTGCCCAGGATCAGCGGCACCGCGGCGAACAGGGCGGCCAGCGTCGTCATCAGGATCGGCCGGAAGCGCAGCAGGCAGGCCTGGAAGATCGCTTCCCGGGGATCGAGCCCGTCCTCGCGCTCGGCCTGGAGCGCGAAGTCGATCATCATGATCGCGTTCTTCTTCACGATGCCGATCAAGAGCACGATGCCGATCACCGCGATGATGTCGAGGGACAGGCCGAACAGCATCAGGCCGAGCAGCGCCCCGATCCCGGCCGACGGCAGGGTCGACAGGATCGTGATCGGGTGGATGAAGCTCTCGTAGAGCACGCCCAGCACGATGTAGACGGTGATGATCGCCGCGATCACCAGGAACAGCTCGTTGCTGAGCGCCGACTGGAAGGCGAAGACCGAGCCCTGCGGCACCACCCGGAACGAGGGCGGCAGGTCGATCGCGGCCTTGGCCTGCTCGATCGCCTCGACCGCCTGCCCGAGGGCCGCCCCGGGGGCGAGGTTGAACGACACCGTGGTGGCGGGGAATTGCCCGAGATGCGAGATCAGCAGGGGCGCCCGCCGCTCGCTGATCCGTGCCACCGCGGAGAGCGGCACCTGGCCGTTGGTCGCCGTCGAGGACGGCAGGTAGATCGTCTCCAGGCTGCGCAGGGTCGTGTGCTGGCTCGGGTCCGCCTCCAGGATCACCCGGTACTGGTTGGACTGGGTGAAGATCGTCGAGATGATCCGCTGGCCGAAGGCGTCGTAGAGGGCGTTGTCGATGGTCGCCGGGGTGATGCCGTAGCGGCCGGCGGTGGGACGGTCGATGGTGACGTAGGCGGCGAGTCCCTGCGCCTGGTGATCGCTCGCCACGTCGGCGACCACGGGGGATTTCGCCAGGGCTTCGGTGAAGCGCGGCACCCAGGTCTCGAAGTCGTTGAGGTTCGGGGTCTCGAGGATGACCTGGTACTGGGTCGCCGAGACCGCGGTGTCGATGGTCAGGTCCTGGACCGGCTGCATGAACAGGCGCATCCCGGGCTCGGCCCGGGTCGCCGCATTGATCCGCCGGATGATCGCGCTGGCCGACTCCGTCCGCTGGTCGCGGGGCTTGAGATTGATCAGCATCCGGCCGGAATTGAGCGTGACGTTCTGGCCGTCGACCCCGATGAACGAGGACAGGCTGGCCACGTCCGGATCCTGCAGGATGAGCGCGGCCATCCGCTGCTGCCGCTCGGCCATGGCCCCGTAAGAAACCGACTGGTCCGCCTGGGTAATGCCCTGGATCACCCCGGTATCCTGCACCGGGAAGAAGCCCTTGGGGATGACCACGAACAGGTAGACGGTCAGCACCAGGGTCCCGAGCGCCACCAGCAGGGTCAGGCCCTGATGGTTCAGCACCACTTGGAGCGCGCGGCCGTAGGCGGCGATCGTGCCGTCGGTGGCGCGCCGGCCCGCGCGGGCGAACACGCCCTCGCGGCGACGGATCTGGGCCTCGGGGGCGTGCTTGAGCAGGCGTGCGCACAGCATCGGCACCAGCGTCAGCGAGACCACCGCGGAGATCACGATGGTGGCCGCCAGCGTGATGGCGAATTCGTGGAACAGGCGCCCGACCACGTCGCCCATGAACAGCAGCGGGATCAGCACCGCGATCAGCGAGACGGTGAGCGAGATGATGGTGAAGCCGATCTCGCGCGACCCCTTCAGGGACGCCTCCAGGGGCGAATCGCCCGCCTCGACGTGGCGGGCGATGTTCTCGATCACCACGATGGCGTCGTCGACCACGAAGCCGGTGGCGATGGTGAGCGCCATCAACGACAGGTTGTCGAGGGAGAAGCCGTACAGGTCCATCACCGACAGGGCGCCGATCAGCGACAGGGGCACCGACAGGCTCGGGATCAGCGTGGCCGACAGGCTGCGCAGGAATAGGAAGATGACGAGGACGACCAGCGCGATCGCCAGTCCCAGCTCGAACTGCACGTCCTCCACGGAGGCCCGGATCGTGGTGGTGCGGTCGGTGAGCGGCGTCACCGCCACGGCACTCGGCAGGCTCGCCTGCATCTGCGGCAGGAGCGACTTGATCTTGTCGACCGTGGCGATGACGTTGGCGCCCGGCTGGCGCTGGATGTTGAGGATGACCGCCGGCGTCCCGTCGGCCCAGGCGCCGAGCTTGGTGTTCTCCGGCCCCTCGACCACGTCGGCGACCTCCGAGAGCATCACCGGGGCGCCGTTGCGATACGCGATGATCGCCGCGTTGTAGGCCTTCGGGTCGCGGATCTGGTCGTTGGCGTTGATCGCGTAGGATTGCTTCGGCCCGTCGATCGAGCCCTTGGGGGTGTTGACGTTGAGGTTGGTGATGGTCGTGCGCAGGTCGTCGATGTTCAGCCCGTAGGCGGCCAGCGCCCGGGCGTTGAACCGCACCCGCACGGCCGGCCGCTGGCCGCCCGAGATGCTGACGAGGCCGACGCCGGCCACCTGGCTGATTTTTTGGGCGAGCCGCGACTCGGCCAGGTCCCGGACCTGGGTCAGCGGCATGGTCTTGGAGGTCAGCGCCAGGGTCAGGACGGGCGTGTCGGCCGGGTTGACCTTGGCGTAGATCGGCGGCGCCGGCAGGTCCGACGGGAGCAGGTTGCCGGCGGCGTTGATCGCCGCCTGGACCTGCTGCTCGGCGATGTCGAGGGGCAGATCCAGGTTGAACTGCAGCGTGATGACCGAGGCGCCCGCGGAGGATTGCGAGGTCATCTGGTTGAGGTTGGCGAGCTGGCCGAACTGGCGCTCCAACGGCGCCGTGACCGACGAGGTCATCACCTCGGGGCTCGCGCCCGGATAGAAGGTCTGGATCTGGATCGTCGGGTAATCGACGGCCGGTAGCGCCGAGACCGGCAGGTTCAGGTACGACACCCCGCCGACGATCAGGATCGCCAGCATCAGGAGCGTCGTGGCGACCGGGCGGAGGATGAACAGGCGGGACGGGTTCATGGCAGGCGCACCATGGCCGGGCTCACTGTGCCGACCGGCGCCCGTGCCGGCGGCCGCCCTCCGGCGCTGCCGGGGTGGCGGTCTCGGCCGCCCCGTCCGGTCCGGCGGCCGGCTTCCCGCCGGGCTTGTCGCCCGCCCCGGTGACCGCGCCGGTCGCGCCCGCCGCCTGCGCCCCGTCCGTGATCCGGACCTCGGCGCCGTCCTTCAGCCGGTCGGTGCCGTCGGTGACGATCCGGTCGCCCGGCTTCAGGCCGGAGACCACGACGGTGTTGGTCCCGTCGGTCTCGCCGGTCTTGATCGGCCGGACCGTGACCTTGCTGTCCCCGTCCATCAGGTAGACGTAGGTGCCGGGGGTCCCCTGGAGCAGGCCGGAATTCGGCACCAGGGCCGCGCCCCGCACCGTGTCGACGGTCAGCTTGGCGTTGACGAACTGGTTCGGAAACAGCTCCTCGTCGGAATTGTCGAACAGGGCGCGCAGCTTCACCGTGCCGGTGGTCGTGTCGATCTGGTTGTCGACCGTATCCAGGGTGCCGATTGCGATCTGGTGGGCGTCGCCGCGGTCGTAGGCGCGCACGGCGAGCTTGGCGCCGGCCCGGACCTGGCGCATCACCCGGGCGACGTCGTCCTCCGGCAGGGTGAAGATCACCGAGATCGGATGGAGCTGGGTCACCACCACGATCGCCGTGGAGGCGGCCGAGATGTAGTTGCCCTGGTCGACCTGGCGCAGGCCGACCCGCCCGTCCACCGGCGACGTGATGTGGGTGTAGGCGATGTTGAGCTTCTGCTGGTCGACCAGCGCCTGGTCGGCCGCCACCGTGCCCTCGTTCTGCTTGACCAGGGCGCCCTGCGTGTCGACGTTCTGCTTGGAGATCGAGTCCTGCCGGTTCAGGGTCTGGTAGCGCTGCAGGTCGAGCTTCGAGTTCTGCAGCAGTGCCTGGTCGCGGGCGAGCTGGCCCTGGTACTGGGCGAGGAGCGCCTCGTAGGGCCGGGAATCGATTAGGGCGAGCTCGTCGCCGGCCTTGACGGTCTGGCCCTCGCGGAACTTCACCGCCATCAGGTACCCGCTGATCTGCGACTTCACCGTCACGGTGGCGAGCGGCGTCACGGTGCCGAGGCCCTGCAGCACCACCGGCATGTCGCCGGTCGTCACGGTGGCGATGCCCACCGCCTGCGCCATGTCCCCGCCGCCGTGCCGGCCGCCGCGGCCGCCGCCCTTGTGGGCCGTGGCCGGCTCGGTGCCCTTGCCGGTGCGCGCCTCGTACCAGCGATGGCCGATCGCCCCGGCGCCCGCCAGCAGGGCCAGGATCACGAGCCAGCGGATCGGCCGGAAGCGCCGCGTGCGAACCTCGCGGGCCGGCGCCTCGCCGGGCTGGTAGGCGCGGGCCGTGTCGGTGCGGATCGGGGAACTCTCGTTCATGCCTGACTAGAGCACATGCCGGACGCCTGCGCGATCGGCGGTACCCTATCCCTCGCTGTGCACGCCCCCATGGCGCATGTTCCGGCCGCCTACGCTTCGGCGGCCCGGACGGTCGCATCGGCCTATGCGGTGATATGGGCCGGACGGCGTCCGGCGGCTGCGGCATATTCCATCGCCGGGGCGTATCGGATGCCCGGCCAATGTGCCGTCACTAGGGCGCCGAGGTTTCAGCCGTGTTGCTGGGGTCCGCCGCGGAGGGATCCGGTGTCGCATAGGCCTGCAGCACCGCCCGGAACGGCGCGTCCACGGGAGCGACCGGCAGGCCGAGCCGGAGGGCGAGACCCAGGCCGGCGATCAGCGCGGCGAGGAGGAGGCAGCGTGGTGTCCGCATGATCGCATCCGTCGAGCGCGGCACGCTAGCAGAGGGGCCGGCACCCGGCATGCGAAAAGGGCCACCGATCCGGGGATCGATGGCCCTTCGAAGAGGACCGGAGCGGCATCTCGCTGACGGAGCGAGGGGGCAAAGCCCCGCCGGCAAGAGCGCCGCTCCAGCCGTGAGACGAACCTACGATACGACTGATGAATGTCAACATTCGTCAGCAGCGCCATCTGCCGGGATGGCGAGGGTCTGTGCGGCCGCGCACATTCCGTACGCTGCCGACCCCATGCTACATCCCGGCCATGCTCCCCTCGTCTGCTGCGCCGGAAGCGGCGTCCCGCCCCGCATGAATCCGGTCTTCGCCGCCCTGCCGACAACGGTGTTCGAGACCATGTCGCGGCTCGCCCGCGTCCATGACTCGGTCAATCTCGGGCAGGGCTTTCCTGACGATCCGGGCCCCGCGGATGTGCGCGCGCGCGGTGCCGAAGCGCTGCGCGACGGCTGGAACCAGTACCCGCCGATGATGGGCCTGCCGGCCCTGCGCGAGGCCGTGGCCGCCCATTACGCCCGGCACCAGGGCCTCGCTCTCGATCCCGAGACCGAGGTGATGGTGACCTCCGGCGCCACCGAGGCCCTGGCCGGCGCCCTGCTGGCGCTGATCGAGCCCGGCGACGAGGTCGTGCTGTTCGCACCCATGTACGACGCCTACCTGCCGCTGGTGCAGCGGGCCGGCGGCGTGCCGCGGATCGTGACCCTGCAACCGCCGTTCTTCCGGCTCGAGGAGGCGGCGCTCGCCGCCGCGTTCGGCCCGCGGACCAAGGCCGTGCTGCTGAACAACCCCCTCAACCCGAGCGCGACCCTGTTCGCGGCGGACGACCTGGCGCTGCTCGCCCGGTACTGCAGACGCTTCGACGTCACCGCGATCTGCGACGAGGTCTGGGAGCACGTGGTCTTCGACGGCGCCCGCCACCAGCCGCTGATGGCGCTGCCGGGCATGCGGGAGCGGACGGTCAAGATCGGTTCGGCGGGCAAGATCTTTTCGCTCACCGGCTGGAAGGTCGGGTTCGTGATGGCCGATGCCCGGCTGATGCGGGTGCTGGCCAAGGCCCACCAGTTCCTCACCTTCACCACGCCGCCCAACCTCCAGGACGCGGTGGCCTATGGCCTCGCCAAGCCGGAGCCATGGTTCGACTCCATGCGGGCGGGCTACGCGGCATCCCGGGACCGACTGGCCGCGGGCCTACGTGATCTCGGCTTCCGGGTCCTGCCGGCGCAGGCGACGTGGTTCCTCAACATCGACATTGCGGGCCTCGGTTATGCCGACGACGTGGCCTTCTGCGAGGCCCTGGTCACCCGCCACGGCGTCGCGGCGATCCCGGTGAGCGCGTTCTACCCGGACGGCTCCGTGCGCAGCCTCGTGCGCCTGTGCTTCGCCAAGGCCGATGCCACCCTGGACACGGCCCTGGAGCGGATGCGGGGCATCGGCGGGGGTGCGGCATGATGGTCGCAGGCGCCCGCCTTGCGGGGATCCGGCGGGGGGGCCACGTCGTTGACGCTGATGGCTCTCCGACGGATCCCCGCGATGGATTTCACTCAGGCTTCCCGACAGGCTTCCGGGACCGGACCCTTCGCCGGCACCAAGGCCTTCGCGGGCGCGGCGTCGATGCGCCTCCCGCCGTTCCTGTCGACGGATCTGGACCGGGAGGCGAGCCTCGCCCGGCTGGAAACGCTGGCCCACTTCATGGACACGGCCTTCGTGATCCCGGGGATCAACCGGCGGATCGGGTTCGATGCGCTGATCGGCCTCGTGCCGGTGATCGGCGACGTGGCCGGCATGGTGATCTCCTCGTTCATCGTCTACGAGGCCAAGCGCCTGGGCGCGCCCCGCTGGCTGGTGGCCCGGATGGGGCTGAACGTCGCCTTCGACGGCCTGCTCGGCGTGGTGCCGCTGGCGGGCGACCTGTTCGATGCGGCCTTCAAGGCCAACCGCCGCAACGTCCGCCTGCTGCGGCGCTGGATGGAGCGCACCGGCGGGGTCCGCCCGAACGAGATCGAGGGCACCGCGATCCGCCTCGACGCCTGATCGTTTTCCGGGCGTCGCGGGCGGAACAGGCCAGTCCAGTTCGGCAAGGGCCGCGGCCATGAATGAGATCGCGCGCCCCGGCGAGAGCGAGGTCGTCCCGGCACCGATGCCGGGCGCCCAGCCGATCGTCCTGCGGCCCGACGAGGCCGTCCCAGCCCCGGCACCGGTTGCGGGCGGTCGGGGCTGGCTATCGCCGATCAACCGGCGCCGGCTCGACAATTTCCGGCGCAACCGCCTCGGCTACGGCTCGTTCCTGATCTTCGCGACGCTGTTCATCCTCAGCCTGTTCGCCGAGTTCATCGCCAACGACCGCCCGCTCCTCCTGTCCTACAAGGGCGAGTGGCTGGTCCCGGTGCTGGTCGACTACCCGGAGGAGAAGTTCGGCGGCTTCCTGGCGGTGACGGATTTCCGCTCTCCCGAGATCCGCAAGGAGATCGCCGAGAACGGCTGGGCGGTCTGGCCACCGATCCGGTTCTCCTACGACACGATCAACGAGGACCTGCCGACGCCCTCGCCGTCGCCGCCGACCTGGATGCTGTCGGACGCCCAGTGCAAGCCGGTGGCGGAAAAACTCGGCGGCACGACCTGTGCCGACATCCCCTGGCACTGGCTCGGCACCGACAACACCACCCGGGACGTGCTGGCGCGGGTGATCTACGGTTTCCGCATCTCGGTGCTGTTCGGGCTGATCCTGGCCGCGGTCTCCTCGGCGATCGGGGTCGTGGCCGGCGCCGTGCAGGGCTATTTCGGCGGCTGGGTCGATCTCGCCTTCCAGCGGTTCATCGAGGTCTGGGGCGGCATCCCGACCCTCTACCTGATCATCATCATCTCGGCCTTCATCGCCCCCGGCTTCTTCGTCCTGCTCGGGATCATGCTGCTGTTCTCGTGGGTGGCCCTGGTCAGCGTCGTGCGCGCCGAGTTCCTGCGGGCGCGGAACTTCGAATACGTTCGGGCCGCCCGCGCGCTCGGCCTCTCGAACCTGCGGATCATGACGGTTCACCTGCTGCCCAACGCCATGGTGGCGACGCTGACCTTCCTGCCGTTCATCCTCAACGGCTCGATCACCACCCTGACCTCCCTGGACTTCCTGGGCTTCGGCCTGCCGCCGGGCTCGCCCTCCCTCGGGGAGCTGCTGGCACAGGGCAAGGATAACCTGACGGCACCGTGGCTCGGGCTCACCGGTTTCCTGGTCATCGCCGTGATGCTGAGCCTGCTGGTCTTTGCTGGCGAAGCAGTTCGCGACGCCTTTGATCCGCGCAAATCCTTCGCCTGAGGCCGGACTCGGCGCCCATACGCTGCCGGAACCCACAACCGATCGGCGCGTCAGCAAAAATATTTTGCGTCTTCACGGCAAGACCGATCAGGCGGCGGGGAAGACGCGCCAAGACCGCCTGAGGCGATCGCTCATCTAGGCCGTAACGGTCTCTCGCGCCAACGAAAACCCGGTTTCGGGCTTGCGTCAGCATTCGTCGCACCAGCGAGGATAAAGGGCGGGGTAAGTGTGGTGAAAACCCTGCCAATGCAACTTCAACCTGTAACCGTGGGCGGTCGATGCAGACCTGAACTTTCAAGCGATCACAAGGAATTGTATGGGTCACCTTGCTTTTTTCAGCGACTGTCTTAACTCGCAGTAAGAGGCTACCTCGACGAGCGTCAAACCTAGGGAAAGTGAGAATGTCTGAAGAAGCGTCGGCATCCCAAGTGCACTATATCGAACGGACCGTGGACGTCGTCGCGGCCTATGTCGCCAACAACTCCCTGCCCCCCACCGAATTGCCGTCGCTCATCGCGAGCATCCACGAGGCGCTGAATTCGATCGCCGCCGGACCTTCCACCGCCGCTGAAGACACTGTCGATCGGCCGACCCCGGCCCAGATCCGCAAGTCGATCCGTCCGGATGGCCTGGTCAGCTTCATCGACGGCAAGTCGTATAAGACGCTCAAGCGCCACCTGACCAAGCACGGCCTCGACCCGCAGGCCTACCGCGAGCGTTACGGCCTGCCGGCGGATTATCCGACGACCTCGGCGAACTATTCGGCGCAGCGCTCGGCCCTGGCCAAGAGCCTCGGCCTCGGCCAGCCCGGCCGGTCTCAGCAGGTTGAGCAGGAGCCGGACGACGAAGTGGAGCCGACACCCGCTCCCGCGCGTGGCCGCCGCAAGGCCGAGGCCGCCTCAGCCAAGGGCCGCGCCAGCCGCAAGACCGTCGAGGCCGCCTGAGAGGCGCCGCTGCATCTCCCTCCGCACCGCCACGGGGGGAGGGAGATGTGGCGTGGCCGGCCGGAGCGATCCCTACCGTTTCGCGGGCCGGTACTTCTGTCGGCGTAAAACCCACACGCAATACGATTGTTGTATCACCCACCAGTCTAAGCGATCGACACAATAACTCATTAACGGAGCCACTATAGCGCTGTTATAGAGTGTCGTTCGAGCATGTTCTGGTGGGTTTGAAGTCAATCATCCCGTTCGGCGCTTGGGCGGTCCGGCGCAACTGGCGGCCCGCGCGCGACCTGCGGGCCTGGCTGGCCCTCGGCCTCGCGCTGGCCATCACGGCCTCGGCCGCCCTGTTCATCGTCCATCTGGAAACACGTGCGGTCGACGACAACGAGCGCAGCCTCGGCGGATTGTCCACGATCCTGGCGGACCAGGCGGACCGGTCCCTGCAGGCGATCGAGCTGGTCCAGAACGCCGTCCTGGCCGAGTTCCGCACGGCGGGAATCGCGACACCCGAGCAGTACGCCGAGGCCGCCTCCCGGCCGTCCATGCACACGGCCCTGAAGACCTGGATCGCGGCATTGCCGCAGGCGAACGCGATCACGCTCATCGACCGGACCGGACAGCTGCTCAATTTCAGCCGCTACTGGCCGATCCCGACCGTCAACATCTCAGATCGGGACTACTTCAAGGCGCTCTCCGCCGACCCGGACCTGCAGCGCTACGTCGGCCGACCGGTGGCGAACCGGGGCGACGGCGCCTGGACGATCTACATCGCCCGGAAGGTCGCGGCCCCGGACGGCACGTTCCTCGGCCTGATCCTGGGTGCGGTGGAACTCGGCTATTTCGAGGGTCTGTACGACCAGACCTCGCCGGCGGACGATGCGGTCGTGTCCCTGTTCCGCAACGACGGCATGCTGCTGGTCCGGCATCCGCGGCGTGAGGGGGCGGTCGGCCGGATCTTCCCTCAGGCCGGCGCGTCCCTGATCACGGCACGCACCGCCCTCGGGGGCGTCACGCGCACCGTCAGCCCGATCGACGGCCAGGACCGCCTGATCGCCGCCCACGCCCTGAAGAATTATCCGCTCGTCCTCAGCGTCAGCCGCACCGCGGAGGCCAGCCTGGCGGCCGCGCACCAGCAGGCCACCATCGTCGGCGCGGCGGCGATCCTGCTGGATCTCGGCCTGTTCGGGCTGGTCCTGCTCGGCCGGCGGCAGGCCCGGGCGCAGGACCGGCTCGCCCAATCCGAGGCGGCCCGGGCCGGGGCCGAGGCGCGCGAGCGCGGCGAGCGGGCGCTGCGGGTCCAGGATGCCCGGTTCGGCATCGCCCTCGACAACCTGGTCCAGGGCCTGTGCCTGTTCGATCGGGACGGCGCGCTCATCGTCATGAACGCGCGCTACGCGCAGATGTACGCGGTCCCGGAGGCCCTGCGGCGGCCCGGGACCGCGCTGCCCGCCCTCCTCGCTCATCTGGGGAGCCGGGAGCGCGGCCTCGGATCCGCGGCCGCCGCGGCTCTGGTGGCGGCCTGCGAGCGCACCGCCGCGCAGGGCCACGGGGTCTCGCTGACCTGCGATTTCGCCGACGGGCGGGCGGTCGACGTGGTCCACGCCCCGATCCCCGGCGGCGGCTGGCTCTGCACCCACGAGGACGTCACCGAGCGGCGCCGGAGCGAGGCCCGGGTCGCCCACATGGCCCGGCACGACGCGCTCACCGGCCTGCCGAACCGCCTGGTCCTGAAGGAGCGCATGGACGCGGCCCTCGCCCGCTGCGATGCGCGCGCACCGGCCACGGTGCTGTGCCTCGATCTCGACGGGTTCAAGACCGTCAACGACACCCACGGGCATCCGGTCGGCGATGCGCTGCTCTGCGCCGTGGCGGCCCGGTTCGCCGCCACGGTGGCGGCCGACGACCTCGTGGCTCGGCTCGGCGGCGACGAGTTCGCCATCGTCTTAGGGGGCGCCACCCAGCCGGCGGACGCGGCGCGCCTGGCCCGGTGCCTGGTCGCGGCGCTCGAGATGCCGGTGACGGTGAACGGCCACAGCCTCGCGATCGGCACCAGCATCGGCATCGCGAGCGCCGACGACGCCTCCGGCACCGCGGCCACGCTCCTGCGGCAGGCCGATATCGCCCTGTACCAAGCCAAGGCCGCCGGACGCGGTACATGGCGCTTCTTCGATCCGGCCATGGATGTCGAGATCCAGCGCCGCCGGCAACTCGGGACCGATCTGCGCGGGGCATTGGCCGAGGGCCGGTTCGCCCTGCATTTCCAGCCGATCGTCGGGGCGCACGGCCAGGCCCTGCACGGTTTCGAGGCCCTGCCGCGCTGGCACCACCCGCAGCACGGCGATGTCGGCCCGGCGGAGTTCATCCCCCTGGCCGAAGAGGTCGGGCTGACCCGGGCGCTGGGCGCCTGGATCCTCGCCGCCGCCTGCCGGGCCGCGGCTTCCTGGCCGGATCCGATCCGGGTCTCGGTCAACCTGTCGCCCCAGTACTTTGCCGGGGATGGCCTCGAAGGCGATGTGCGGGCAGCCCTCGCCGAGAGCGGGCTGCCCCCGGACCGGCTCGAACTCGAGATCACCGAGTCGGTCCTGATGCAGGACAACGCCGCGAACCTGTCGCTCCTGCGGGCGCTGCGCGCCGCGGGCGTGCGGATCGCCATGGACGAGTTCGGGACCGGGTATTCGAGCCTCGGTACCCTGCACCGGTTCCCGTTCGACCGGCTCAAGATCGACCCGGGCTTCGTGCGCAGCCTCGCGCGCGACGGCGGCAGCGTCGAGATCCTGCGGGCCATGGTCTGGCTCGGCCGGGCGCTGAAGATCGACGTCCTGGCCGAGGGGGTCGAGACCCCCGAGCAGGCCCGGATCCTGCGCGAGGAAGGCTGCCACGAGCTGCAGGGCAACCTGTTCGGCCGCCCCACGGCGGTCGCCGACCTCGCCGCGATCCTCGCGTTGACGTCCGACAGCCTGCGCAAGCCCGAGGCTGGGCAGGCCCGCGACGGCGTGGCCGCCTGAGGCGCCCGATGTCTCGTGGGCTCCGCCCCCGAACCCCGCCAAAGGGCTGAGCCCTTTGGGATCCCGGGACTTAGGCTGCCTTGGCTTCCAGCCGTCCCTCAAGGGGGAAGACCTTGGCAGGGTTGAGCATCCAGTCGGGGTCGAACACCGCCTTCACCCGCATCTGCTGCTCCAGATCGGTCTGGGTGTACTGGAAGCGCATCAGCTCGCGCTTCTCGATGCCGACGCCGTGCTCGCCGGTGAGGCAGCCGCCGACCTCGACGCAGAGCTTGAGGATCTCGTCGCCGGCCGCCTCGGCCTTCTGCAGCTCGCCCGGCTTGTTGATGTCGAACAGGATCAGCGGGTGCAGGTTGCCGTCGCCGGCATGGAACACGTTGGCGACCCGCAGGCCGTGGCCGGCGCAGATCGCCCCGATCCGCTCCAGCACCGGCCCGAGCTGGCCGGTAGGGATGGTGCCGTCCATGCAGATGTAGTCGGAGATCCGGCCCGTGGCCCCGAAGGCCGACTTGCGGCCCTTCCAGATCGCGGCCGATTCGGCTTCCGAGCGCGACACCCGCACGCTGGTCGGCCCAAAATCCTTGGCGATCGCCTCGATGCGCGCCAGCATCGCGTCGCACTCGGCATCCGAGCCCTCGACCTCGATGATCAGCATCGCCTCGGCATCGCGCGGGTAGCCGGCCTGGGCAAAGTCCTCGGTGATCAGGATCGCCTCGCGGTCCATGTACTCGATCGCCACCGGGATGATGCCGGCCGCGATGATCGCGGCGACGCAATCGCCTGCATCCTCGACCTTCGAGAAGCCGACCAGAACCGGCCGGGCGCCCTCGGCCGCCCGCAGGATCCGCACCGTGGCCTCGGTGACGATGCCGAGCTGGCCTTCCGATCCGCAGATGAGGCCCAGGAGATCGTAGCCGGGGCTGTCGAGATGCTGGCCGCCGACCTCCACCACGGTGCCGTCGTTGAGCACCAGGGTGACGCCCAGCAGGTTGTTCGTGGTCACCCCGTATTTCAGGCAATGGGCGCCGCCGGAATTCATCGCGATGTTGCCCGCGATCGTGCAGGCGAGCTGGCTCGACGGGTCGGGGGCGTAGAAGAAGCCTTCATGGGCCACGGCGCCCGAGATCGCCAGGTTCGTGAGCCCGCTCTGCACCCGGGCGGTGCGGTTCTCGAAATCGAGATCGAGCACCTGGGTCATCTTGCCGACGCCGAGGATGATCGCGTCGCCCTGCGCAATCGCTCCGCCGGCGAGCGACGTGCCGGCCCCCCGGGGCACCACCCGGACGCCCTGGGCGTGGCAATAGGCCATCACGGCCGCGACCTCTTCTGTGGTCGAGGGCAGCACCACGGCCAGCGGCATCTGCCGGTAGGCGGTGAGCCCGTCGGTCTCGAAGGCCCGGCGCTCGTCCTCGCTGGTCACCAGCGCCTCCGGGGCGACCAGAGGTGCGAGACCGGCCAGGATCGCCTCCCGCCGGGCGAGGATCTTGGGGTCGGGCTCGGGGAAGCGGATGGTCATGGGGCTCGGGCCCTTTTTTGGCTGGCGTGAAAGAAGCATGGACCCGCCGGAGCGGGCCTTCAACCGCCCGGCGGACAGAGAGGGGCGGCATGTCGTCCCGGCGTCACATTTCAACCATGACGGCTCCCTAGCGTCGCGAGCCTCGCTTCGCATCGCCGCTCGCGGCGCCGGATCCGCCCGACGGGTCCAGAACGGAACCGATGAACGCTCCCGCCTCCAGCGCCCTGCGCGACGATCTCTACGATTCGGCCTCCGTGCACCTCGCCAGCACCCGCGATGTCGGGATCCGCAGCCTGCAGCTGGGCATCGCCGCCCTGCAGGAGACCAGCGCGGCGTTCCAGGGCCGGCTCGGCGTGGCCTTCGAGGAGGCGGTTCAGACCATCCTGCAGAGCAAGGGCCGGGTGATCGTCAGCGGCATCGGCAAGAGTGGCCATATCGGCCGCAAGATCGCCGCGACCCTGGCCTCCACCGGCACCCACGCCTTCTTCGTCCACCCCACCGAGGCGAGCCACGGCGACCTCGGCATGATCGCCCGGGACGACGTGATCATCGCGCTGTCGTGGTCGGGTGAGACCGCGGAGCTGTCCGACCTCGTCGGCTTCAGCCGCCGCTTCTCGATTCCCCTGGTCGCCATCACCCGCAACGGCGCCAGCACGCTCGGCAAGGCCGCCGACGTGCTGCTGGAACTGCCGCGGGTGCGCGAGGCCTGCCCGCACGACCTCGCCCCGACCTCCTCCAGCCTGATCCAGCTGGCGCTGGGCGACGCCCTGGCGGTGGCGCTCGTGGAGCGGCGCGGCTTCACCTCGGCGCGCTTCCACACCCTTCATCCCGGCGGGACGCTGGCGGCCCGGCTCAAGACCGTGCAGCAGGTGATGCACGGCCCCCAGGACATGCCGCTGGTCTCCGACACTGCCCTGATGTCCGAGGTGTTGATCGAGATCGCCGCGCGCCGCTACGGCTGCGTCGGCGTCACCGACGCAGCCGGCCGTCTGGTCGGCATCGTCACGGACGGTGACTTGCGCCGCCATATGGGCCCGGAGATCCTCGACACCCCGGTCTCGGCGATCATGACCCGCGAGCCGATCACCGTGGAGCCGCACAAGCTCGCCCAGGCCGCCCTGGAGCTGATGAACCGCCGGCTGATCACCGCGGTCTTCGCGGTCACGGACGGCCGGCCGGTGGGCATCGTCCACGTCCACGACCTGCTGCGCGCCGGCATCGCCTGATTAGTTTTTGGGTTTCTGCACGCATCCTCAAGCATGAGCGAAGCCAAAGTCCGGATCTTTGTGAGCGCGAACGGCTGGCTTCAAAGCAGTCCTGTGTCACATTCGGGCTATGTCGCTCCTGATCGTCAATCGTCCTGTTCCCGGTTGGGGAATGACGTACGGACCACCCGGTAATGGACCCTTTCCGGCCGTCATGGTGTTGCATGGGTCCGAAGGTGCCTGGTCCGGCCACAGCTACTGACCGCCGCTATTCTTGCCGCCCACGGCTTCCTAGCCTTCCCATTCGGCTATTCCCGTGACGGGAACGTTTGGAATGCCGGCAATATCGTTGATGTCCCGCTGGATCGGACGGTCGAAGCGCTCGATGCCCTCCGGGCCTTGCCGATCGCTGGCAAAGTCGGCCTTTTCGGGATCTCTCGCGGCGCCGAGCACGCCTTACTGGTCACCGCCCTCATGGCACGCGACGGCATTCCCAGCCTGCCCGACGCTGTCGCAGTCCATGCCGCTCCTGATGTCATCTGCGGTGCTTGCATCGGAGCGGCGTGGCGCGACCAAGGAGATCCAGGCTGGCAGGTATGGGATCCTGCCCAGCGGGCGTGGACGTGGCAGGGCTCGTCAGACGGATTGCTGCCGACGACGCCGATTGAGATCGAGCGCTACCGCGGGCCGCTCTATCTAAGCCATGGTTTGCAGGACAGCACGTGGTCGTCGTCGATGACCGAACGGCTGCGAGAGCGCCTGCATCGCGCAGGATTGGATCCGGAAGTCCATCTCCTCGCAGGCCAGGATCACACGCCCGAAGGTGAGGATGAGAACGCCCACCATCGGCAACTGATCGCTTTTCTGCGTCGGACACTGGCGACGGGATGAGGGATCCGCAGTGGTCGGGCCGTGAGTCATCGGGCGAGGCCCCGTTTACAGCCGCGCCAGCAACTCCGCCTTCTTGTCCGAAAACTCCCGCTCGGTGAGCACGCCCCGTGCGTGTAGCTCCGCCAGCCGCTCGATCGTCGCCAGCACGTCGCCCGAGGGTGACGGCTCCGGCGTGGCTTTGCTCGGCTCAGGTGGCGCGGCCGGCGGTTCGGCCGGATCGACCTGCCGGGGCGCGGCCGTCTCCGCCTCAATCCGGCGCAGGCGGTCGAGGGCGACGACGCCGCTCGGGCCGGTGAAGTCGAGGTTGCCATTGGCCTGCGACACCCCCGAGATGTGGTGCTCCCCGGTATCGTAGAGCGCGATGCCGGAGCCGGACTGGATGGCGAGCCGCCGCGTGTCCGGGAAATAGGCGTAGCGCAAGCCGTTCTGCGCGCCGGTGCTCGCCGGAGCCCCGAGGCCGGCGGGCCACCATTCGCCCCCACCGCGCCGCGATGCGGGGCCGGTCTCCGAGAACCCACCCGCCGGCAGGGCCGCGGCGAGTTCGGTGCAGAGGGCATCGACCCGCGCCTTCAGGCCGTCGTCGAACATCCGGCCGACCATCACCATGCCGCCGGAAAACCACTGGCCCATCCCGCCGAGATCGGGATGGTCGAACTGCGCCATCGTGCCGTGCCCGCGCTCCAGGGCCTGGACGAGGTGGCGCACCGCGTCGAGGCTGACCCCGTGGCGGTCGGCGACGCTGCGCAGGCCCGAGGCGTGGTCGAACCCGCCCTCATCCAGGAACGGATCGGGGGCGGCCGTTCCGCCGGGCGGGACCGAGGGTTTCGGGTCCATGGGCGAGTTCCGATCGGCGTGGGACCATGTTGCGATGCCGACACAATCCCTGGTCGTACACCCCGGTTCCGGATCGCCTCAGGCGCCGGAGGGCGGGAACGGGCCGGCGATGACGAAGTCGGTGATCGGCCGGCGGCCGTTCGGGGCCTCGCGGGGCCGCTGCTCCTCGGTGAGCTCGGAATCCGGGACCTTGCGGCCGACCGCGAAGGCGGCCTCGATCCGGTGATTCGCGGGCAGGCGCAGGACCTCGGGGGCGCGGACATGATCGAACCCGACCATGCCGTGGGCGTGCCAGCCCTGGTGGATCGCCTGGAGCTGGAAGGCCAGCGACGCGCTGCCCGCGTCGAAGGAGTGGCTGTAGGACGGCTTTAAGTCGTCGCCGACCTTCATGAGCCCGTTCGAGACCAGGAACAGGATCGCGCCGGTGCCCGAAACCCATTTCTGGTTGCCGGGTACGAGCAGGCCGAAGAACGTGTCCCAGTTCGCGTCGCCCCGCAGCGCGTAGAGGAAGCGCCAGGGCTGCGAATTGTACGCCGACGGCGACCAGCGCGCCGCCTCGATCATCCGCAGCAGCTCGGCTTCGGGCAGCGCCTCGCCCGTGAAGGCGCGTGGCGAGTGCCGCGCCGCGAAGATCGGATCGATGGCGTGGTCGGGCTTGCGGGGCGGGGGCAGGCTCACGGGGATCGACTCCGGCACGGTTACGCTTCGGGGAGCGCGGACACTGCCCGAAATGCTTGGCCGGTGGCAAACCCGAACCGGGCGAGGCCCGCCCGCCATGCCCGTAGCGGAACGCCGCGCCGCGGGATACGCTCGCCGCAATGACGGCGCGCACCGACAGTCCCGCCTCTGAGGCGGCTCCGCTGGGGACCGGTTTCTACACCGTTCCTGAGGCTGCACGGCTGATTCGCCTGCCGGCCCGGACCATCACCCGCTGGCTCGGGGGCTATACGTTTACGTCCAGCGGCCGTCCGGGTCGGATGCCGCCGCTCTGGACTCCCGAATTGCCGGCGCACGATCACCGCCTGGAACTGGGTTTCCGCGATCTGATCGAGTTGCGCTTCGTCCAGGCGTTCGTGCGCGAGAACGTCGACCTGCGCGTGATCCGCCGCTGTCTCGAAGCGGCCCGCGCGGCCGTGCAGGATCCCCGGCCGTTCTCGACCCGCCGGTTCAAGACCGACGGGCGCACGATCTTCCTCGAGAGCCTGAAGGCCGACGGCGAGAGCGAGGTGATTGATCTGGCCCGCGGCCAATACGTCATCCGGGCGGTCCTGGAACAGACTTTCCGCGATCTCGATATCGAGGGCGACATCGTCGTCCGCTGGCGGCCGTTTCAGGGCCGTGATTCGATCGTCATCGATCCGCGGCGTGCCTTCGGCCAGCCGATCGCCGCCGTCTCCGGCGTGCCGACCGTGGCCCTGGCCGAGGCCGTGACGGCCGAGGGCTCTGCCGAGCGGGTCGCCCGCCTGTACGAGGTTCCCGTGGCCGTGGTCCGGGATGCCGTGCGGTTCGAAGCGTCCCTCCAGGCGGCGTGAAAGTCTTCGTTGACGAGAACCTTTCGCCCGCCCTGGCCCGGGCCCTGGCGGCCCTGTTCGCGGGTGAGCATCAGATCCTCCACATCCGCGAGCGCTACGGGCCCGGGGTGACGGACCTGCAATGGATCTCCGAGCTGAGCCGTGAGGGCGGCTGGGTGGTCATCTCAGGGGACCGCCGTATCCGCAGGAACAAGGCGGAATTCAACGCCTTCCAGGCGTCGCGGCTGACCGGCTTCTTCCTCTCGGCGGGGCTCTGCAAGGCGCCCCTGGTCAAGCAGGCCGAGCGCATCCTGGCCCTCTGGAGCGGGATCGAGACCTTCGCCGAGAGGGCCAAGCCCGCTCGATGTTCGAGCTTCCGCTGACAAGCACGCGGATCGGCACCCTATAGGCGCGCGACCCGCGTGCTCAGCGCGCTCGCTCACGCAACGCTGCGCTCGATCTCCTCCTCGTCGCAGATCACGCCGGCATTGCCTTCGAACTCGGCAGCGAGGTCCACGGGGGCGTGGGTCGGGGCCGCGGCGGCGCGGTCGCGGGCGAAGGTGGAGAGGAACAGCCGCATCACGTGGCGCACGCCGGCGTCGTTGATGGTGCGCTGGTCCTCGTTGTAGTAGCGCCCCGCATTCACGTTGCTGGTGACGATGTCGTAGGCCGGGAAGTAGACTGCCCGCGGATCGCCCCGGCCGACCACCTCGCCGGCGGCCACCCGCAGCACCGACTTGGAGTAGCTGTTCGACTCCATCACGTGCCGGTCCATGTAGGTGGCGATCATCGGCACCGGCGAGACCGTGAAGATCACCCGGGCCTTCGGGTTCACGCTCCAGAGCCGGTCCAGGAAGCCGTTGAGGTCGCCCAGCACCTCGCCCGCGCCGGCATTGACGCATTCGTAGAGCTCGGGGTCGAAGGTGCCGCCGGCGACCCCGGGGGCGAGCGGCAACGCCGCGCCGTCGGCCCGCCAGCGCCAGCCCTCGGTGAGGCCCAGAGTCAGCACGAACACGTCGAGGGTCTCGAACAGGCGGCGCACCTCGGCCAGATGCGCGTCGCGGGCGGCAACCACCTCGGCCTCGCTGGCAAAGCCCGCCGGCTCGACGGTGGGGCGGAACGGGTCGACGTAGCGGCCGTCGTCGCGCAGCCAGGCCTTCAGCTCCGGCTCGAACGTTCCGTAGGCCCGGTCGAACAGCTGCACGAACTGGCGGGTATAATAGAGGTTGCCGTACCGGGCCGAGAAGGTGCCGAACTGGCGGGCATTGGCCTCCTCGGCGCTCATGCCGGGGGGCGGCGGCTCGGTCAGGTAGTAGTTGAAGCCGGCGCCGCGCACTGCCTCGGCGACCCGCTGCGCGAAGCAGGACCCGCCCGTGGCGACCTTGTCGGTCGGCCCGATCGCGAACGTGTCCTTCGGGTGCGGGTTGACCGCGAAGGGCGGCACGTTGGTCACGACCTTGCGCCAGAATCGCTCGGCCGGTAGACCCGTATACGGATTCAACGCCATCTTCGAACCCTCTTCTTCACGACGGCAAGATCTTCACGACGGCGTGCGCCCTCGGGGATGCCGAGCCGTCCGCTGACACCGGCACGCGACGTGGCCCTGAACGATCTGCCCCGGCGCGCCCGCAGCGCGTTGTCCCTGTCGACCCCCAGTTGGGCGCCTACCTGGGCGACACCATGGCGGAACCGCGCACGCGCCGCCACCACGCGCGACGGGCCGGCCATCGCTGTGCTGGGCAATTGCCAGGCCCGGGGCATCGCCCAGGCGATGCGCCTCCTCGCGCCCAAGAGCCCCGTGCGCTACCTGCCCATGGGCTCGCTCAAGCGCGACCACGGCCATGTCGACGGCCTGATCCGGACGCTGCGCTCCCACGACCACGTCTTCTCGCAGACCTTCCCGACCGGGCTGATCCCGGGGGGCGACATCGCGACCCTGCGGGCGGCCGACCCGCGGCTCAAGCTGTTCCCGTCGATCGTGTTCTCGGCCTTCCATCCGGACATGGTCTATGTCGGCCAGGCCTCGGACCTCGCCGCGCTGAAGCTGGCGCCCTCGCCGATGGGGCAGTACCACTCGGCGATCGCGCTCTGCGCCCATCGGCTCGGCCTCGATGCCCGGCGTACCGCCGGCCTGTTCCGCGAGGACGTGTTCCGGCGTCTCGGCTATCTCGACCATTGGGATCCGGCCGTGCACGAGCTGGTCGGGTCCGCCGCCGCTCTGGGCTTCGGCCTGGACCGGGAGGTGACCCGCTGGGCGCGCCGGGGCGCCTTCATGCATGTGATGAACCACCCCAAGGCGTTCGTCATCGGGGACATCGCCCGGCGGCTGCTGGTGGAGAGCGGGCTCAGGCCCGAGCCCGTGGAGATCGAGGATTACCTCGGCGACGAGCTGGCCCAGGACGTCGTCTGGCCGCTCTACCCGCCGATCGCCGAGCATTTCGGGCTGACCGGTTCGTTCCTGTTCAAGATGAAGCCCCGGGGCGACGATTTTCCAAGGCTCTACGACCTGCCGGGCTTCATCGCGGCGAGTTTCTCCCTCTACGACGCGATGCCGGCCGGTGACCTCGCCTGCCAGCGGGTGGATGCGTGGCTCGCCGCGCCCGAGATCGTCGCGCTGTTCCGGGCCGGGTAACCGAGGCCGGCTCAGCCCGCCGCGCGGAGCGGCGCGTCGCTCGGGCCCTCGACCATCATCCGGACCAGCCGGTTGACCGCCTCCACCTGGAACGGCTTGCGCAGGAACAGGCTGCCCGGGACGCCCCGGCCGCCGCTCGAATCGGTCGAGGTGTAGACCACCGGCCGGTCGGCATGCAGGGCCCGGAAGGCGTGGGCCACGGTCCAGCCGTCGATCAGCCCGGGCAGGTTGATGTCGGTGAACAGCCAGTCGATCTCATGGCCGCGCGCCCGCAGGAGCGTCAGCGCCGCCTCCCCGGTGGAGGCCTCGATCACCCGGATGCCCTGCGTCTCGCACAGGCTCGCGATGATCTCGAGGAGCAGGTAGCTATCCTCGACGATGAGGACGCACTGGGCGGGGCGCATGCTTTGAGGGTCCGGGGATCGCGCGAAATCTTTGATTTGAAGCGCTCGCTTGCACCGAACCGGTATCCACGTCGACGGCGAGCGCTTCAGGCAAATCAAGAACCCACAGGGTTGAGGATCTCTTAAAGTGGCCGCGAAAGCGGTATCGGGCCGTGTTGCCGCGCGGCAACCGGCGGGGCGGAAATGGCCTCGCTTGCGCCTCCGCCCCGGCGGTGCCGCAATCCGGGCGCGTCAGCATCCGCTTGCGTGCGGCAGCGCACGCTTCCGACCGGCGCGGGCTCGCAGGACGCTCCGCGGCGCCGGACGGAACCGTCGCTTAACCATCCGCGCCTATCACCGGTGCTCAAGACGACGCGGACCCGCCTCGAAGACCAGCAGCCGGCCTTCGGCACCGCTCGAGGAGTTGAACGATCATGCCCCAGCGTTTCCGCGCACTCGCCCTCAGCCTTTCTGTCTGCGCCGCCCTCGGGCTCGGCGCCTGCAGCAACGACAAGGATCTCGCCGATGCCTCCGCGTTCGGGGCCGGCGCCGCGACCCCGGGCAGCGCGCAGGACTTCGTCGTCAATATCGGCGACCGGGTCTTCTTCGAATCGGATTCCACCGACCTGACGCCCACCGCCACCGCGATCCTCGACAAGCAGGCGGCCTGGTTGCAGCGCTACCCGCGCTACACCTTCATCATCGAGGGCCATGCCGACGAGCGCGGCACACGCGAGTACAACTTCTCCCTGGGCGCCCGCCGGGCCCAGTCGGTCAACGACTACCTGGCCACGCGGGGCATCGGGGCGAACCGGATGCGCACCGTCTCCTACGGCAAGGAGCGGCCGGTGGCGGTGTGCAACGACATCTCGTGCTGGTCGCAGAACCGCCGCGCGGTGATCGTGCTCGACCGCGGCGCCGGGGCGTAAGTCTTCGCGGCTCCGGCACCAAGCCACGTCCGCCTGCCGGTTCCTTCGAAGAACCGGCAGGCATTGCCGCGAAGAATTGGCCGGCCGCGGCTCCGACCTCTCAGCGCCGCAGTTTTGCCGCGGACCGGCGCATCTGATAGGGCCTCGCGCTTCCATCGGACCGCAGCCGCATCATGCTCGCCCGCCTTCGCACCCGCCTCGCGCTCACCACGATCCTCGGGGCCCTGCTCCTCGGCCATCCGGCCGCCGCGCAGGACGCCTCGGAACTGGTGGTGCGCCTGGGGCGCATCGAGAACCAGTCCCGGATCATGGCCGGGCAGATCGAGACCCTCCAGTACGAGAACCGGCAGCTGAAAGAGCAGCTGCGCAAGTTCCAGGAGGATGTCGAGTTCCGGCTGAACGAGGGCAAGGGCGGCGGCGGTAAGGCAGCGCCGTCGGCGGCCCCGGCCCCGGCGGGTGCGGTCAACGGCGGCAATCCGGGCGCCGGGCGTCCGGGTAAGCGCGGCGATGCCTTCGATCCGTCCCAGACCCCCGGCGCCCCCGGAGCGCCGATGCCGCTCGGCAGCACCCAGCCCTCCCCGCCCCTGCCCCCGCGGGAGGCCGCCGAGGCGGCCCCGGTCCGGCCGCAGGCTCTGCCCCGGGCTGCGATCGAGGACGAGGATCCGGATGCCGAGGGCGCGGCCCCCGGCTACGACGAGCCCGTGGACCTGCGGCCCCCGGCCCGCACCGGCGCGATCCCGGTCCCGGCACCGCGCCCGGCGGAGAGCGTCGCCGCCACCCGGACCGGCGACCCGGCCACCGATTACGAGGCCGCGGTCGAGCTCTACCGCTCCAAGCAGTTCGAGCAGGCCGAGATGGGCCTGCGCCAGTTCATCCAGTCGCATCCCCGCGACAACCGGGTCGCCGGCGCGACCTACTGGCTCGGTGAGAGCTATCTGGCCCGCGGCCGCAACCGCGAGGCGGCCGAGCAGTTCCTGAAGGTCTCGACCGATTACGCCCGCTCGTCGCAGGCGCCGGACGCGATGCTGAAGCTCGGCGTCACGCTCAACGCCCTCGGGGCCCGCGAGCAGGCCTGCGCGACCCTGGCCGAGCTGGACCGGAAATTCCCCAATGCCGGCACAGGCGTACGCCAGGGCGTCGCCCGGGAGCAGAAGCGCGCCCGCTGC
This sequence comes from Methylobacterium sp. J-001, assembly GCF_022829565.1. Lineage (NCBI taxonomy): Bacteria > Pseudomonadati > Pseudomonadota > Alphaproteobacteria > Hyphomicrobiales > Methylobacteriaceae > Methylobacterium > Methylobacterium sp. J-001. Next base: position 151,352 of record NZ_JAKSYN010000135.1, on the reverse strand, counting down.
GCCGCCTGATCGGGGATCCCAAAGGGCGTGCCCTTTGGCGGGGTTCGGGGGCGGAGCCCCCGAGAGACCAGAGCTCTGCCCTGGACCCGCAAAAGGTCGCGGACCTTTTGAATATATGACTGGTCTGCCGGACGATCCGGTTCTCCATGCCCTCAGGCCCTGGCTCGGTCGGTCCGACCGGGGCGTGCTTCTGGCCGTCTCGGGCGGGCCCGATTCGAGCGCGCTGATGCACGCCGCCGCGGCGCTCGGCGCCGCCGTGCAGGTGGCTACCGTCGATCATGGCCTGCGTCCGGATTCCGGCCCGGAGGCCGAGGGCGTCGGGCGGGCGGCCCGGGCGCTCGGCCTTCCGCATGCGATCCTGACCTGGACGGGGCCGAAGCCCGGCACCGGCCTGCAGGATGCAGCCCGCGCCGCCCGCTACCGGTTGCTGGCCGGCCATGCCGAGGCGATCGGCGCCGGCCTCGTGCTCACCGGCCATACCCGGGACGACCAGGCCGAGACCGTGCTGATGCGGCTCGCCGCCGGCAGCGGACCGGCCGGGCTCGCCGGCATGCGGACCGAGCGCCCCCTCGCCCCCGGCGTCACCCTCGGGCGGCCGTTCCTGGCCTTGCCGAAAGCGATGCTGGTGGCTTGGTGCGAGACCCGGGGCATCCCGCATGTCCGCGACCCGGCCAATACCGATCCGCGCTTCGCCCGGGGCCGCCTGCGCGCCACCTGGGCGACCCTGGAACGCGAGGGCCTCAGCCCGGCGCGGCTCGCGCGCCTCGCGGAGCGGGCCGCCCGGGACGACGACGCCCTCCGGGTCGCGGCCGAGCAGGCCTTCGCGGCGGCCCTGCGCCCGGCAAAGAATACCGACGCCGCGGTGCTGCGCCTCGATGGCGCCGTGCTGGCGGCCCTGCCGGAGGCGACCGCCCTGCGCTGCCTCGACGCCGCCCTGATCCGGGCCGGCGCCGGGCCGCGCCGCCTGGAGCGCCTGGAAGCCTTGGTGCTCGACGCGCTGCTGCCGGCCCTGCGCCGCCGGGAGCCGATCCGCCGCACTCTGGCGGGAATCCTGATCGCCGCCGATGCCGCCGGCACGGTGAGTCTGGCGCCGGCCCCGCCGCGCCGGCACCAAACCACCGATTGACGGATAGATGCTGCCCTCGCCGCAGGGGGGACCGGCTTACTTGGCAAGGCAGGCCCCCCCGCCTACATTGGCGAGGTGTGCACGGATGGACCGGCAAAGCCGCGCGATGTGTCCGTCTAGGGGGCCGCACGCACCAAGGATCGATCGATGAACCCGAATTTTCGCAACTTTGCCTTGTGGGTCGTCATCTTCCTGCTGGTGCTGGCCCTCGTCACCCTGTTCCAGAACCCGGGTCACCGGGGCGGCGGCAGCGAGATCGCCTACAGCCAGCTCCTCAACGACGCCGATGCCGGCAAGATCCAGTCGGTGGTCATTTCCGGGCAGGACGTGTCCGGCACCTATGTCGGCGGCGGCAACTTCACCAGCTACGCCCCGAACGACCCGAGCCTGGTCTCCAAGCTCCAGGGCAAGGGCGTGACGATCACCGCCCGTCCGCCGTCGGACAACACCCCCTGGTTCATCCAGCTGCTCGTGAGCTGGCTGCCGATTCTCGTCTTCATCGGCGCCTGGATCTTCCTGAGCCGCCAGATGCAGTCCGGCGCCGGCCGTGCCATGGGCTTCGGTAAGTCGAAGGCCAAGCTCCTGAATGAGGCCCATGGCCGCGTGTCGTTCGATGACGTCGCCGGCGTCGAGGAGGCTAAGGAAGATCTCCAGGAGATCGTGGAATTCCTCCGCGACCCCCAAAAATTCCAGCGGCTCGGCGGTCGCATCCCGCGCGGCGTGCTGCTCGTCGGCCCGCCCGGCACCGGTAAGACCCTGATCGCCCGGGCGGTCGCGGGCGAGGCCAACGTGCCGTTCTTCACCATCTCGGGCTCCGACTTCGTCGAGATGTTCGTGGGCGTCGGCGCCAGCCGCGTGCGCGACATGTTCGAGCAGGCCAAGAAGAACGCGCCCTGCATCATCTTCATCGACGAGATCGACGCGGTCGGCCGCCATCGCGGCGCCGGCCTCGGCGGTGGCAACGACGAGCGCGAGCAGACCCTGAACCAGCTCCTCGTGGAGATGGACGGGTTCGAGGCCAACGAGGGCGTCATCATCATCGCGGCGACCAACCGCCCCGACGTGCTGGATCCGGCGCTGCTGCGCCCGGGCCGGTTCGACCGCCAGATCATGGTGCCGAACCCGGACGTCACCGGCCGCGAGCGCATCCTGCGGGTCCACGTCCGCAAGGTGCCGCTGGCTCCCGATGTCGATCTGAAGGTGATCGCCCGCGGCACCCCCGGCTTCTCGGGCGCGGACCTGATGAACCTCGTGAACGAATCGGCGCTGCTGGCCGCGCGTCGCGGCAAGCGCATCGTCACGATGCACGAGTTCGAGGACGCCAAGGACAAGGTCATGATGGGCGCCGAGCGGCGTACCCTGGTGATGACCGAGGACGAGAAGCGGCTCACCGCCTATCACGAGGGCGGCCACGCCATCGTGGCGTTCAACGTCCCGGCCACCGACCCGGTGCACAAGGCGACCATCATCCCGCGCGGCCGTGCCCTCGGCATGGTCATGCAGCTGCCCGAGCGCGACAAGCTCTCCATGAGCTTCGAGCAGATGACCTCGCGGCTGGCGATCATGATGGGCGGCCGCATCGCCGAGGAGATGACCTTCGGCCGGGACAAGGTGACCTCGGGCGCCCAGTCGGACATCGAGCAGGCGACCCGGCTGGCCAAGATGATGGTGACCCGTTGGGGCTTCTCGCCCGAGCTCGGCACCGTGGCCTACGGTGAGAACAACGACGAGGTCTTCCTCGGCATGTCGATGGGCCGGCAGCAATCGGTCTCGGAATCGACCGCCCAGAAGATCGACGCCGAGGTCCGCCGCCTGGTCGAGACCGGCCTGGAGGAGGCTCGCCGCATCCTGGCCGAGCACAAGGACGATCTGGAGGCTCTGGCCCAGGGGCTGCTCGAATACGAGACGCTCTCGGGCGACGAGATCCGCAACCTCCTGAAGGGCCAGCCCCCGATCCGCGACGGCGGCGACGTGCCCCCGACCCCGGCCCGGGGCTCCTCGGTCCCCTCCGCCGGCCGCGGCCGCCCGAAGGAGAGCGACGGTGGCCTAGAGCCTCAGCCGCAGGCGTGAGCTAGACGGATGTCATGAGAAGGGCGCCGAGAGGCGCCCTTTTTTGTTGGGTTTTTGGGTCTTGGCCTCCTGCCGGATAGGCGCTGCGGCCGCATGCGCCTTTCCCTCCCCCTTTGCGGGCTACGATACTCATACAACGGCTTGCGGAAAGCACGGTGCGCTCTCCTCCCCCTTGCGGGGAGGAGTTGGAGGTGGGGGTGGCTCAGAAGGCACCGCTGTGCCCCATCCGGCACCACCCCCACCCCTGACCCCTCCCCGCAAGGGGGAGGGGAAACGCGTTGTGTTTCAGGGACTTGCGATAGAGCTTTTTGAAGCGTGAGTCCGCTAGCCTCTGCGGGGGAGGGTGGGCCGGCCGTCAGGCCGGGTCGGGAGAGGGGAGTGACGGTGCAGAGGAAAGCTCCGGCCCGCACCACAGCTTCGCCCGTATTCGGAAACTGGGTTCCCCTCTCCCGACCTCTGCTGACGCGGGGGCCTCCCTCCCCCGCAGTGGGGGGGAGGGAGGGCGCGTGCGGTTCCGCGCTGATCAATCCCGCAGGCCCGCATGACAATCCGGCCCGCCTGTCCGTGAACACCTCCCGCAAGCTCGGCCGGAGGCTCGGCTCTCGGCAGCGAATCGGAAAAGACCGGGGGTGGGATCTCCCTGAGCCGCGCACCCGATGGCCTTGTCCGTTTATCTCATCGTCGGCCTGGGTGCCGCGGTCGCCGGGTTTGTGCAGGGGCTGTCGGGTTTCGCTTTCGGGCTGGTGGCCCTGTCGTTCTGGGCCTGGGTGATCGATCCGCAACTGGCCGCCGTCCTGGCGGTGGCCGGATCCCTGACCGGGCAGATCGTCGCCGCCGTCACCGTCCGCCGTGGCTTCGACCGGGCCCGCCTCGCGCCGTTCGTGCTGGGCGGGCTGGCCGGTATTCCGCTGGGCGTGCTCCTGCTGCCGCACCTCGATGCCGACTGGTTCAAGCTGGTGCTCGGCACCCTGCTGGTGGTCTGGTGCCCGGCGATGCTGCTCGCCAAGGACCTGCCGCGGATCACCACGGGCGGGCGGCTGGCGGATGCCGCCGTCGGCATGAGCGGCGGCCTGCTCGGTGGGCTCGGCGGCTTTACCGGCACGCTGCCGACCCTGTGGTGCGTGCTGCGCGGCTATGAGCGCGACGTGCAGCGCACGATCATCCAGAACTTCAACCTGACCATGCTCGCCGTCACGATGCTGGTCTATCTCGGCTCCGGCCTCGTCACCCGGGCGGCGCTGCCGATGCTGGCCGTGGTGCTGCCTGCGATGCTGATCCCGGTCTTGCTGGGCACCCGGGTCTATGTCGGCTTGAGCGAGACGGCCTTCCGCCGGGTGGTGCTCGGCCTCCTGACGATCTCCGGGATCACGCTGCTGGCGGCCGCGCTCCCGCGTGTGCTGTAAGGCAACGCCCCATTTCGACCGCCTTTGTCGCGGAGCACCCGGGGCAATCCATTCTGCTAAGTTCTGTCGGGCTACTCTGTCGGCGCGTTGGCCGGGCGAGCGGCCCGGCACCGGAGATCCTGATGGCGCGCAAGTATTTCGGAACCGACGGCATCCGGGGCCGGGCCAACGGGGTGATCACCCCGGAACTCGCCCTCAAGGTCGGTCAGGCGGCGGGCCTCGTGTTCCAGCGCGGCGACCACCGCCACCGGGTGGTGATCGGCAAGGATACCCGCCTGTCGGGCTACATGATCGAGACCGCGCTGATCGCCGGCTTCACCTCGGTGGGCATGGACGTGCTCCAGCTCGGCCCGGTGCCGACCCCCGCGGTGGCGATGCTGACCCGCTCGATGCGGGCCGATATCGGGGTGATGATCTCGGCCTCGCACAACGCCTTCGAGGATAACGGCATCAAGCTGTTCGGCCCCGACGGGTTCAAGCTCAACGACGCGATCGAGGGCGAGATCGAGGAGCTGATCGACGCCGAGCTGCACACGCGGCTGGCGGGCTCCGCCGATCTCGGTCGGGCCAAGCGGATCGAGAGCGTGCATGCCCGCTACATCGAATTCGCCAAGCGCACCCTGCCCCGGCACGTGACGCTCGACGGCCTGCGGGTGGTGGTCGATTGCGCCAACGGCGCCGCCTACCGGGTCGCTCCCGAGACGCTGTGGGAGCTCGGTGCCGAGGTGATCGCCATCGGCACCGAGCCGGATGGGTTCAACATCAACCGCGACGTCGGCTCCACCGCCCCGGCGGCGCTGGTCGCCAAGGTCCGCGAGCGCCGGGCCGATATCGGCATCGCGCTCGACGGCGACGCCGACCGGGTGCTGATCGTCGACGAGAAGGGCCACGTGGTCGACGGCGACCAGCTGATGGCGGTGGTCGCGCGCTCCTGGCAGGAGGACGAGCGGCTGACCCAGCCGGGGCTGGTGGCCACGATCATGTCCAATCTCGGCTTGGAGCGCTTCCTCGGCGGGCTCGGCCTGACGTTGGCCCGCACCGCGGTGGGCGACCGCTATGTCCTCGAGCACATGCGCGAGCACGGCTACAATCTCGGCGGCGAGCAATCCGGCCACATCATCATGTCGGACTACACCACGACGGGGGACGGCCTGGTGGCGGCGCTCCAGCTCCTGAGCGTGGTCCAGCGCCAGGGCCGGCCGGTGAGCGAGGTCTGCCACTGCTTCGACCCGCTGCCGCAGATCCTCAAGAACGTCCGCTACCGCACCGGCCAGCCGCTCAGCCAGGACAGCGTGGTCAGCGCGATCGCCCAGGCCCGCGCCCGCCTGGGCAATGGCGGCCGCCTGGTGATCCGCCCCTCCGGCACCGAGCCGGTGATCCGCGTGATGGCCGAGGGCGACGACCGCGGCCTGGTCAACGAGGTGGTCGACGAGGTGGTCGAGGCGGTCACCAGAGTCGCGGCCTGAAGGCGGGGATCTCAAAGGGCCCAGCCCTTTGGCGGGGTTCAGGGGCGGAGCCCCTGAGGGCCCGGCGCTCACGCGTAGGCGGCGCGCAGGACGGCCGGTGCGGTGGTCCGCCAAGCCGCCAGCAGGGCGGTGCGCAGGGTCTCCTCCTCGCACAGGTCGAGGTCGAGATTGGTCCAGCCGCGCCGGCCCCAGGCGCCGTCGAGCGGCGTGAACAGGTCCGGCTCGGCCTCGCACAGCTCCGTTTGGTCGGCGGGCGCCAGGCGCAGAACCACCCGGTCCTCCTCGACCCACAGGGTCGCGAACACCCGGCCGCCGACGCGGAAATCCGGGTTGCCGCGGTGGGCGCCCGCCACCGTCTCCGGCAGCATCAGCGCCAGGATGCGCACGTCCTCGGGCAGCACCGGCTCAGCCCTGCCCGCAGGTGGATGTGTTCGCGATCGTGCCGGGTGCTGCGGCCAAGACTAGCAAATCCTTCGCTGAGCTGCGGTTTTTTCAGGCTGTAAGAGCCCCGCAAGGCTAACGTTTAACGTTAAGCCGGATTTAAGACGTTCGATCCATCCTTCACACAGTCATCCGAGCCGGCTTGCAAAGCTTCCGGCACACGAGTCCAGTGAAGGAATCCTTATGGCCCGCTCCAAGCTGAACGCTTTGGTGCGCAGCCTGACGCTCGTGGCGAGCGTCGGCGCGCCCTGCCTCGCCGCTGCGGCGGACCTGCTGCCCCCGCCTCCGCCGCCGCCTCCTCCGCCCCCGATCGAGGTCGGCGGTGGCTGGTACCTGCGTGGTGACGTCGGCGCCAGCGTCTACACCCGCCCGAGATACTCCGAGGCCTACGATTATACCGGCTACCCGGATGCCAACCGCTCGTTCGGCAACGAGATCGGCGGCGGTGGGTTCGCGGGCGTCGGCGTCGGCTACCAGTTCACCCCGTTCCTGCGCGGCGACGTGACCGGCGAGTACCGCTACTCCACCGGCCTGCGCGGCAGCGAGTATTACAAGGGCCCCGAGTTCGACAACGGCCTCGGCTCCTACGGGGTCAACAAGTCGACCAGCAACTTCGATTCCGCGGTGGTGCTGGCCAACGCGTATTTCGACCTCGGCACCTGGTACGGCATCACGCCGTTCATCGGCGGCGGCGTCGGCTACGCCTTCAACCACATCTCGGGCTATTCGACCAACCAGCAGTTCACCAGCCCGACCTACGCCTACGATTACGGCAACCCGATCTACGACTGCAAGTGCGGGCAGGCCTACTACAATTATGCGCCGGTCTACGACAACAACGGCAATCCGGTCTACAACACCAACAGCGGCAGCAAGTTCTACAAGAGCAAGACCAGCGGCAGCTTCGCCTGGGCGCTGCATGCCGGTCTCGCCTACGACGTGAGCGACGCCCTGAAGATCGAGGTGGCCTACCGCTACCTCAACCTCGGCAAGGCCGAGACCGGCCCGGGCTTCGTGCCGTGCTGCACCGGCAGCCTGCAGGCGATCAAGGTGAAGGACATCGAGGCCCACGACGTGAAGATCGGCCTGCGCTACTACCTCGGCGGCCTGGTCGCGGCGCCGCTGCCGCCGCTGATGCCGGAGCCCATCCCCGGCCCGCTGGTCCGCAAGTACTGATCGTTTCTACCAACTCTCTGACGGCCGACGGCGCGGATCTCCTCCGCGCCGTTTTTTTTTTCGTCCTGCCCGGGTTCATCGCGGGACGAGGCGGATCGGAGATCGGAATTGCCTGGGCGGATAGTTCACACCAAGTGCTGATGATCGAATCGGGATATCCCAAGAACCTCGAAATAACGGACGCTTAAGGTTACCCAACTATCACGGTATCGAGGCCCGAGCCGCCGTCCGTCTCGCAGTCCCAGGACGATCCCGATGCGTACCGTCACCTTGCCGCTGCTGGCGATCCTCGGCCTCTGCGGCGTCAGTACCGCCCGGGCCGCCGACTTGGACTACGATTACCTGCGCGGCGCCGATTACGACCCGGTTCCGGCTCCGGTGCTCGACTGGAGCGGCGTGTATGTCGGCGGCCATGGCGGGTATACGTCCGCGGCGCTCGGCTTCAAGAATGCGCTCCAACCGCTCGTCTACCAGCGCTCCCACGACTCTACAGCGGAGAGCGACTTCCGTGCATCGACACTGCTCAGCCCTCAATCCAAGCGTGTCGGTTCCGGCAGCTTCGGCGTCTACGCTGGGTACAACTTTCAATACGACAGCTTCGTCTTCGGAATCGAAGGCGATTACACAAATTTCGGCCGCATGGGCTATTCCCGAGACAGCATCGGTCTGACGAGAACAAATTCTTCGAACCTGCTGGAAAACCTATACCTGAGCGGCACATCGGCGACGCGGATCAACGATTACGGAACGCTACGCGCCCGGGTCGGATACGCGGTCGACAATCTGATGCCGTACGTCACGGGTGGCCTTGCAATCGGTCGCGCACGCGCCGCCGACGCGCTCGTCTATTCCGATTCCGGTTTCGATGTCAGCGCCTACAACGCGAACCAGGCAGGAACGAAGTCTTTTGTGAATACGTTCGGCAGCTATCACAATGATTTGCAGTCGAAGACGAAGGTCGTTGCCGGTGTAGCCCTGGGAGCTGGCCTCGAATACGCGATCACGCCGAACATCCTGCTGCGTGCCGAATATCAGTACGTGCTGTTCAATCAGTTCGATGGGCACAAGGTCAACCTGAACACGGTCCGGGCCGGCGCCGCGGTCAAGTTCTGATGCGGCCCGTCGGCGGGAGGTTTACGATGTTCGACCCGAGGAGATTGCGGCCGCTCACGCTCGGCCTTCTCGCCGGCCTCGCCCTCCTCCCCGCCCCGGCCTCCGCGTGGCCGGAGGATCGCGGCTTCGATCCGCCTCGCCTCCGGCGCCTGGTCCGCGTACGGCCCGACCTGTCGGCCGTGCCGCCGCCCGTGATCGTCCGGGGCTACCTGCCGCGCAACCACAACGTCCCGATGTACAACGAGCCGCCCCGCCGCGGGCCGGCTTGGTGAACCGATAAGCGTGGGATCAGAGACGAGGCTCAGCCCCGAAGCGGCTTTGTCGTTGGGGCGTGTCCCGACAGTCCCCTCACCCGGTCATGGCCGTGGCAGTGTAGCCGGCCTTGGTCAGGGCTTCGGCGATGACCAGGGCCTGGGCGTCGGTGCGGATCGCGACACGCCCGGTTTCGCGGTCGACCCGGATCTCCGCCGCCGGATCGATCCGGGTGACCGTGCGGGTCACCGCGGCGGCGCAACCGTCGCAGGTCATGCCCTCCACCTGCATCAGCAGGTCTGCGTGTGTCTCGTCCATCCGGGCCTCCGTGAACAATGTCACCGGCATGTCGGAGCGCGGTGCAGCCTGCGCAAGCGTCAGAACTGGGCCGGCATGCGGAACGCGTAGTCGATCTTCAGGCCGAATTGGTACTGGTCGGGATTGCCGAACGGGCGCCGCACCAGCGGGCTGTCACCCGAGGCACCCAGGATGCGGGTGTAGCCGGCATAGGCCGTATAGGCCCAGGTCTCGTCCTGGGTGTAGGTCACGGCACCGAGCACGCCCGCCGCGTAGAAGCCGCCGGGATTGTACGGTGTCACCCGGCCGTTGAGTGCGGCTTCAGCCGGCGACACGCCGAAATACTTTCGGGCGTAGCTGGCATCGCCGACATTGAAGCGTGGGCCGATCGAGAACAGGAACGCGCCCGCCAGCATCAGATAGTCGGCCGCCACCGATGCGACCGTGCCGTGATGCCCGTAGACGCCCTGGCGCACCTCCACGCGGGTGCGGAGGGTGGAGACGGGGTAGAACTCCGCGAACACGCCGGGCTCGAGGGCGATGCGCGCGTCCCGGAAGCCGAACAGGTGGCGCCGGTCGTCGCCGTAATAGCGCCCGGGCACGATGCGGGCGGTCGGCCCGATGCTGAACGCGGGATTGTCGTAGAACGAGACGCTGAATCCATCATCCGGCGTCGAGAAGCGGCGCGGCTCGCCCGCCTTGCGGATGTCGATCCCGGGATAGCCGACCGCGGTGTAGTCCGACGCGCCGGGATAGCGCGGGATCGCCTGAAGCGAGGCGCTGACCGTGACGATCCAGATGTTCGGATCGACGGCGTTCGGATCGACCTGGGTGAAAACCGGCACCGGGCGGGCGGATGTCGCCGCGAAATCCGCGGCCCGGGTCGGCACGGCACTCAGGGCGAACGCGAGGGCGCCAACGGACGCGCCGACGCGTGGGAGGGAACGGAACATCGGAACGCACTTCGGAACGCAGGTCGGCACGGTTGTCATAGCCACGCTTTATGGCGCTATTTCTTCCCATCCACATGAGCGCTCGACGCAACCCTCATCCAACCGGGTGCAAACCGCCCCGCCGTGGCGATTCCGCAACGTTCCCGCGAGCGCCGGCACCACACCGGATGGAATTCGCACCCGCTCGCCTTGCCGGGCGGGCCGCGCGGCGACAAAGATCGCATCGTCGGTCTCCGCCCGCCGAATCAGCGTCCGGGACTTCTCCCGGCGGCCGGTGCAGGAACCCTGGTAGGTGTTGTCACGATGATCCCGGTCCTCCGCCGGTATGCGGGGTTGTTGGCGGCCGGGCTTCTGGCGCTGGTCGTGCTCGGGCCGCTTGCGGTGTTCGCGCCGGCCACGAGTGCCCTGGCACTCGGCACGCTCGCCGCCGTCGCCGCTGGCCTCGCCCAGGTGCGGGCCGCCACCCTGAAGGCCCGCTGCGACAAGCTTTCCGGCGAGGTCGACCTGCTGTCCCGGCGCCTGCTGAAGGCCGAGACCGCCGCCGTGCCGCCACGTCCGGAGGCGGGGGACGCCGCGCTTCGCGCCGAGGTCGAGGAATTGACCGTCGAGCTCGGGCTGCTCAGCGGCATCGTACGCGACCTGACCCATGTGGTCGGCACCCAGGATTCCGAGATCGCCGCCCTCAAGGCCCGTCCGGAGCCGCGCCCGGAGCCCGTGCGCGCCCAGGCAGCCCCGGAACCCGTGAGCCCGCCGCTCCCGGGCGGTCCGGGACCGATTCAGCCGGCGGCTCCGATCGAGCCGGGTCCCCCGGCCCAGCCGATCGTTCAGGAGGCGCCGCCCGCGCCCCAGCTCGTGCCCGCGCCGCGACCGATCCCGCCGCGCCCCCTCCCCCGCCCGTCCGCGCCCTGGGCCGAGAGCGAGACCGAGATCGTCCGGGCCTTCGAGGCGGATGCGCTGGAGATCCACCTGCAGCCGGTGGTGACCCTGCCCCAGCGCAAGGTCACGGCCTACGAGGCCCTGGCTCGCCTGCGTGTCGAGGGCCGGCTCATGGAGCCCGAAGCGTTCCTGCCGGCTCTGGAGCGCTACGGCCGTACCACCGAGCTCGACCGGCGCATGCTGCAGCGGGCCGCCACCGTGGCGCGCCACCTCGCCCGCCGGGGCAGCGAAACCATGCTGACCTATGGATTGTCGCCGCTCTCGCTGTTCGAGCCCGGCCTCCTGCGGGAGCTGGCGCGCACTGTGGCGGAGGAATCCGCCCTGGCCGGGCTGGCGATCGCCCTGCCCCAGGCGAGCTGGAACGGCCTCGACGGGGGTCAGCGGGGCCTGCTCCTGCCCCTGCGCGGCCGGATCGGGTTCAGCCTCGACCGGGCTGACGACCTGCGCTTCGACGTGGCGCAGCTCGCGGGGCTCGGGGTCGGCCAGGTCAAGGTGCCGGCCGAGATGCTGCTGCGGCCGGGGCCCGACCGGCGGAAGCTGTCGGATATCGCGATCGAGGATCTCGCCCCGGCCCTGGCCCGGGCCGGCATCCGCCTGGTCACCACCGGCGTCACCGACGAGGCGGACGTGCCGGACCTGATCGACCTCGACATCCCGTACGCCCAGGGTGCAGCCTTCGCGGCGCCGCGGCCGGTGCGGGCCGAGGTCCTGACCGCGCCGCCGCCCGAGGCACCGCCACCGCCGGCGGAGCCGGAGCCCGAACGGCGCCCGTTCCGCTCGGTCCTGCGTCGGGCGGTCTGAGAGGTGGTCTGAGCCCCACCGATCACCAGTAGATCTGGATCCGCCCCAGGATCGTGTCGACCGAGAACGGCGTGGTGCCCAGCGCGTCGGACTGGGCCGCGCCCGGCTGCACGCGGCCGTGGATGACGTTGGCGATGAGGCGCAGGTTCGGCTCCGGGTACCAGCTCAGGCCCAGGCTCACGTCCCGCTCGGCGCCCCCGCGAAACCCTCGGGCGTTCAGCTCGATGGCGCTGTAGCGGGCGGACAGCTCGAACACGCCGATCCCGCCCCGGGAGATCCGCTGGTCGTCCCGCGGCTGGACGCCCTTGAAGGTCGCGTAGCTCGTGCTGCTGTCGGGAACCAGCGCGTAGGCGCGGCCTGCCCCGTTCAGCACCCAGCCGGCCTCGACATAGCCCCCCTGGAAACCGAGGCTCGGCGAAGCCCCGCCCGGGCCGGCGAACCGATCGACCGCGCTGCGGATATACTCGGCCTGCACCAGGAACGGGCCGTTGCGATAGGCGAACTCGGCGCCGATCCGGGATACCCGCGCCACGTCCGGCAGGTCGCCGGTGTCGACGAAGGGGCGCGTGACCAAAAAGGCCTCCGGCGGGGTGGAGAAGCTGAAGGCGCCGTCGCCCCGGGCGCGGCTCTGGACGATGCCGGCGAGGCCCAGATGCAGGGTCTCACGCTCCTCCAGGATCGGCGCCACCGTGGCCCGACCCGCCGCCGCCACCCCGTCGCCGGTGATGCCGTTGCTGGCGGCGTCGCCGAACACGCTCGCCACGGCCGTCCAGGCCTGTCCGTGATGCCCGACCGCGACGCCGAAGCGGCGATCCGGCACGAAGGCATTGGCCAGGGAGCGCTCGGCGAACAGCGTGTCGTTGTTGCTCTGCAGCCATTCGAGGCTGAACGGCACTTTCATGTTTCCGAGCGTCAGGATCGTATCCGGCAGGCCCTTCCACGCGACCAAGGCGTCGTTGATCGGCAGGATCGGATCGCTGAAATCGTACTGGAAGGCGACAACCCAATCCGTCCCGATGGTGAGGGTCGGCTCGATCCACGCGCGGCGCACCGCGACGCTGTCGGGGAAGGTCCCGTCCAGGCCGGGCCGGCTGAAGCTCGCCGCGCCGCCATCGAGATGCAGGCGGCCGCCGATCTGGAGCTTCACCGCCGGCTCGGGAAAGGTGAGGGTCAGGCCCTTCGCGTCGTAGCGCAGGCGCTCGCCGGAGGGGCCGGCCATGCCCTCGATCGCGTCCTCGGCCGCACCGGCCGGCGACGCGGCGGCCAGCGACAGGACCAGCAGGGCAGGAGCACGGCGCATTCCCATCGCGGGCCACAGAGCAGGTCGGGGGGGCGGCGCCAATCACGTAAGGCAGCGAATGCCCGAATCACCTCGGGCGTGGCCCCGCAGCCACGGCCCGGAAGCGGATCGATCAGCGCCCGGCCGCCCGGTCCAGCTGCGCCCGGATGAACCGCCCGGCACTCGCCAGGGAGCGCCGCCCACCCGCCACCTCCGGGTAGAACAGGTGCCAGGCGTGGATCATGTGCGGCCAGACCTCCAGCGCGACCGCCACATCCGCCGCCGCGGCGACCCCGGCAAGACGCAGGGCATCGTCGAGGAGGGTTTCCGCCGAGCCGACCTGGATCAGCATCGGCGGCAGCCCGGTGAGGTCGGCATGGATCGGCGAGACCAGGGGGTCGCGCGGATCGGCGCCGTTGAGATAGGCGGTGGCGAGCTCGGCGAGATAGGCCCGGCTGATCAGCGGATCGACCGACGCCTTGGTGTCCAGGCTCCCGCCTGTGAGCGCGAGGTCGGTCCAGGGTGAGCTGAGCCACAGGCAGCCGGGCAGCGGCATTCCCCGCTCCCGCAGCGACAGGGCGGTCGCCACGGCGAGGCCGCCCCCCGCGCTCTCGCCGGCCAGGGCGATGCGTTCAGGCGCGAACCCGGATTCGAGCAGGAACCGGTAGCCGGCCAGCGCATCGCCGAGGGCCGCCGGATACGGGTTTTCGGGCGCGAGCCGGTAGGCCAGGGCGAAGGTGCGCGTGCCGGCCTCTCGGCCGGCCTGGGCCACGGCGTGGCGATGGCTTGCCAGCGACCCGGAGACATAGCCGCCGCCGTGGAGGAACAGGATCACCCGGGCCCGGTCGGCGTCCGGCGTTGCGGTCCATTCCACGGGCAGATCCCGCACCTTCGCGGGCTGGACCTGGACACCTTCCGGCAGGGGATAATCGGCGCCCAGCGCATCCACGCGGGCGCGGCGGGCCGCGAGATCGGCCGGCCGCGGGCTGGCGGCCAGGCGCGCGCGGATCCGGTCGATGTCGCTGATATCGGGCGAAGGAATCGGCATCGTTGGATCTCGGCGTCGGACATATAGTCACTCTGGCCGAGGCAGAGCGCTCGGCCAAGATGACCGTGGCCCCGGTGTTGACGCGACCGCCGGTTTGACAGGTTTCAAAGACTGCCGGGCTCGGTCCTGTGCTGCACGCGGTCTCGGACCTTTCGAAATCTTGGCGTCTCGCCGTTGCGCTCGCGCGTCGAGCGAACCCTAGACCGCCACGTTGTCGATCAGGCGGGTCCGGCCGAGGAGCGCGGCGACCAGGACCCGGGCCGGTCCGTCCACCCTCTCGACCGGCGCCAGGGTCCGGGCATCGCAGACCGCGAGGTACTGCACTTGGAAGCCAGCAGCCTCCAGCGTGGCGCGTCCGTCGGTAAGCGGGCCCGCGACTGGGCTGCCGCCCCGGGCTCCGGCGGCGATCTCGGCCAGCACCGCGTGGAGCCGCGGAGCCGCCGCCCGCTCCTCCGGCGAGAGGTAGCGGTTGCGCGACGACAGAGCGAGGCCATCCGCCTCGCGCACCGTCGGCACGCCCCGGATCTCCACCGGCAGGTCGAGATCGGCCACCGCCTGCTGGATCACCCGGAGCTGCTGGAAATCCTTCTCGCCGAACAGGGCGACATCCGGCCCGACCTGGTTCAGGAGCTTGGTCACCACTGTAGCGACCCCGGAGAAATGGCTTGGCCGGAACGGGCCGCACAATCCCTCGGTCAGCCCGCCGACGTCGATCCGCGTGCTGAAGCCCGGCGGGTACATGGTCTCCACCGCGGGCGTCCAGGCGGCGTCGGCGCCGGCCTGGCCGAGCAGCGCAAGGTCGGCGTCAAGATCACGGGGGTAGCGCGAGAAATCCTCGTTCGGGCCGAACTGGGTCGGGTTGACGAAGATGCTCGCCACCACGCGCCGGCCGATCCGGCGGGCCTCGGCCACCAGGGCGAGATGGCCCTCGTGCAGCGCTCCCATGGTCGGCACCAGGACGACGCGCTCGCCTGCACCACGCCAGCCGGCGACGCCCCGGCGCAGGGTGGCGAGATCGCTGAAACGGTGAGGGGTCGATTCGGGCACGGGTCGGGCTCCGCGGCGGGGCGCCGATCTAGAGCATGATCCACCCGCGTGGAACCCGTCTGCCTCGGCTCAGGGGCAGTACGGCAGCAGGGACCGGCCGAACGGGTCGTCGACGCCGAGGGGCGGCGTGAAGCCATAATAGCTCGGATGCGACAAGCCGTATTCCGAGCCGACATAGCTCGGATCGTTCGGCGCGTTGGTCGGCACCGGCACACGGCGGGGCGTGCAGCCCACCGGCACCGCGCGGGTGCGAAGGCTGTAGACCGGCGGCCGCTCGATCCCGTCATTGCGCGGGAAGAAGCGCGGGCCGCTGCGGGTCACCGTCTCGTAGCCGCCGCGCACATCGAGATCCGCCGCGGGGGCGCGGTACCCGATGCCCAGCACGGCGAGGCCGAGCGCTGTCCCGATCGCGTATCGCCCCGTCACCCGCATGCCAGACCCATCCCCGTTCCGGCGGCAGGGTGCGGGAACAGGGTAAACGGGCGCTTACACTCGCGCCGCGGCTCAGGTCAGGGGCACCACCAGAGCCGCCAGGGCGGCGACAAGATCGGCCTCGGTCAGACGGATCTGCAAGCCCCGCCTGCCGCCATTGATGTGAATCTCCGCCGTCGGATCGGACAGCGAACCGGCATCGATCGCGGTCGGGAAAACCCGCTTCTGCCCGAGCGGGCTGATGCCGCCGACATGGTAGCCGGTCAGGCGCTCGGCATCGGCGGGCTTGAGCATCGCGGCCGCCTTGCCGGAAAACGCCGCCGCCACGCGTTTCATCGCGACCTCCTTGTCGGAGGCGACCAGCAGGCAGACGGTCCTGCCGTCCACCGCCGCCATCAGGGTCTTGAGCACCCGGTCGGGCGCAACGCCGAGCGCCTCCGCGGCCTGGAGGCCGATGCGCGGCGCCTCCGGGTCGTACTCATAGGCGTGCAGGCTGTAGCGCAGGCCGGCCTTGTCGAGGGCCTGGGTCGCGCGGGTGGTCTTCGCGGGCGTCTTTGCGAGCTTCTTGGCCATGGCCGTCTCGGTTCAGGCTCCCACCGCCCGCGCGGCGGCGAGCCGGCCGATCTCCGCGTAGGCCGCCTCCACCGCCTCGGCCGGGGCCTCGGCTCCGGTGATGTACACGCAGGCGAAAACCGGCGCGTGGCCCGGCGGCCGCAGGATCGCCACGTCGTTGAACGTGCCGTTGTCGCCGGTGCCGGTCTTGTCGCCGACGGGCCAGTCCGGCGGCAACCCGGCCCGCAGGCGCTTGAGACCGGTCCGGGACGCGACCATCCAGGCCTCCAGCCGTGCACGCGCAGATGGCGACAGGGCGGATCCAAGCAGGACGCGCCCCAGGGTCTCACGCATCGCCGCCGGGCTGGTGGTGTCGCGCGGGTCCCCGGGCAGGGAAGTGTTGAGGGTCGGCTCGGTGCGGTCGAGCCGGGTGATGGGATCGCCGACGCCGCGCAGCCACTGCGTCAGCGCCCCGGGACCGCCCAGCACCGTCAGCAACAGGTTGGCCGCGCTGTTGTCGCTCCATTCGATGGCGGCGGCGCAGAGATCCGAAACCGTCATCCGTCCGGTTCCGCCGCCGGCGTCCAGGGCCTTCCGGGTCACCGGCGCATAGCTCAGAAGGTCGCCGGGTCCGAACGCGATGACCCGATCCGGAGATTCGCTTCCTCCATCGACCCGGGCCAGCACGGCGGCGACGGCCAGAACCTTGAAGGTGCTGCACATCGGAAACCGTTCGCCGGCGCGATGGCTGATGAGGATTCGCTCCGGCGTGCCCACCGAGATCCCGAGGCGTCCGCCGAGCCGTCGCTCGATCGCATCGAGCGCGGGTTCGGTTTCATCGGCGCGGGCGCACCTGCTGCCCAGGATCAGCGGCGCAGCGAGAACACTCAGGCAGACGGTGCGGCGGGTCCAGGACGTCATGACGCGATTCGATCTTTCGGCAATATCGCCGGCTGTCGTGGCGGCCCAGCTTGGCCATTCCATGGCGGCGGGTGGAGCCGCGGCGCCGGAATGCTAAAGGGGCGGGATCGCGTGTTTCACGTGAAACGGCCCTTCGGAATCCCCGAGGCCGCCGAGTTCCGCCAGCGCCATCGCCATGACCGAGACCGAGACCCTTTTCGCCCCCGCAAGCGGTTTCGGCCGTGCCGCCGTCTCGGTGATCCGGGTGAGCGGGCCGGCCGCCGGGCCGGCGCTTGTTGCCCTGAGCGGTCCTCTGCCCCCGCCCCGCCGGCTGTCCCTGCGAACCCTGCGGGATCCCACAGACGGCATGGAACTCGACCGAGCCCTGGTCGCGTGGTTCCCCGGTCCCGGCACCTATAGCGGCGAGGACATGGCCGAGCTCCACCTCCATGGCGGAACGGCGGTACGCATGGGGGTGCTCACCGCCCTGGCCCGGATGCCGGGGTGCCGGGCCGCCGGGCCGGGAGCCTTCACCCGCCGGGCGGTGCTCAACGGCCGGATGGACTTGGCCGAGGCCGAGGCGGTGGCCGACCTGATCGACGCCGAGACCGAGGGGCAGCGCCGCCAGGCCCTGCGTCAGCTCGACGGCGCGCTCAGCCGGCAGGTCGCGGCTTGGCGAGACGAGGCGATCGATTGCCTCGCGGCCGCGGAAGCCGCCCTCGATTTTTCCGATGAAGGTGATGTCGACGACGCCGGCCTCGACGCCGCCCTGTACAGCCGCGCCGCCGCCCTGCGCCAAGCCATCGCCACCGCGCTGCACGACGGCCGCCGGGGCGAGCGCCTGCGCGACGGCTTTTTCGTCGTGCTGGCCGGCGCACCCAATGCCGGAAAATCGACCTTGCTGAACGCGTTGAGCCGGCGCGACGTGGCAATCGTATCGGATGTCCCGGGCACCACGCGGGACGCCATCGAGGTGCGCCTCGACCTCGGCGGCCTTCCGGTCGTTCTGGTCGATACCGCGGGCCTGCGCGATACAGCCGAGCCGGTGGAGGCCGAAGGCATCCGCCGCAGCCGTGCCCGGATCGGGGCCGCGGATCTGGTTCTAGCCCTCGTCCCCCCGGATGGCGTGATGCCGGATCTCAGTGAGGCGAGGGTTCGGACACTCCCGGTCCACACAAAGGCCGATCTTTTTGCCGGCTCACCACAAGCAGTGCCGCCCGGCGCCTTCGCCGTCTCGGCACGGACTGGGGCCGGCATGGAAGCGCTTCTCGATGCGATCCAGGGCGAGCTGGAGGCCGGACTTGGTGCAGGCGACGCGCTGGTCACCCGCACCCGCCACCGGGCGGCGCTGGAGAGCTGCATCGGGCATCTCGACCGGTTGCTCGCCAGCGAGGGGACCCTGCCTGAACTCGCTGCCGAGGATTTGCGGCTCGCCGTCCGGTCCCTCGGCGAGGTCGGCGGCCATGTCGGCGTCGAGGATGTCCTGGACCGCCTGTTTTCGGGCTTCTGTATCGGAAAATAAGTTATATAGCCGGCATATCGATTGGCGAAGGCTGTCTTCGGAGCAGCTCACGATGCGTCTGGAAGGGTCGTTCCCGCCCGCGCCTTCATCCCAAGGCATCCGCGCATAGTGCAGGACCCGAAGGAGCGCCTCAAACGTCATCACGATCCGTGAAAGCGGTCGTCGAGGCTGGTTGCGCGTGCATCGCAGGATGCGGGAGCAGTCTGGACTTCTGGGTCTCGAACCGCGAGCGATCGACCTAGTGCGGGATCCGCAGGATCCGCGGGCGCCAGATCCCCAGGGCGACGTTGGCCGTCGCCACCGCCAGCAGCACCCACAGCGTGCCGCGCTCCCCCTCGAGCGAGCGGGCCAAGGCCGCGGGATCGACCAGACCAGCGAGCGCCCGGGCGCTCATCTCGGCCTCCCGCCGCATCGGCCCCTGCACGTAGACCAGGCCGCCCTCGAACATCAGGACGCCGGTGGCGAGCTTGATCCAGGCCCAGCCGGCATTGAGGTAGGCCCGGTTAATCGCCATCGCCAACAGGCCCGACAGCAGGGTCGCGGCCAGCGATGGCAGGAACACCCAAGTGGCGACGGCCCCCATGGCACCCCGGATGGCCGCGTAACCTGGCAGCGCGGCCGGTGTCGGGGCAAGGGCCAGCAGGACCACCAGGGCCGCCATCGCCCCCAGCACCCCGGCGGACCCCATCGTGTGCAGGAATTTCAGGACGCGTCGCACGACGTCTCGGCCCTCACCGCTCAGGCCGAGCATAGCGCCGGAAATCCGGCGCGGGAGCGGCCCGAAGGTCGCGGCCGGGTGTCCCTCAGCTGCGCAGGCCCGGTGCCTCCTGGCCGGTGCGGGCCACGTATTCGGTGTAGCCGCCGCCATATTGGTGGATGCCCTCGGGGGTCACCTCCAGCACCCGGTTCGACAGGGCCCCCAGGAAGTGGCGATCGTGGGAGACGAACAGCATCGTGCCCTCGTAGGCGCCGAGCGCCGCGATCAGCATTTCCTTGGTGCCCATGTCGAGGTGGTTGGTCGGCTCGTCGAGCACGAGGAAGTTCGGCGGGTCGTAGAGCATCAGCGCCATGACCAGACGGGCCTTCTCGCCCCCCGAGAGCACCCGGCAGCGCTTCTCGACATCGTCACCCGAGAAGCCGAAGCAGCCGGCAAGCGCCCGCAGCGAGCCCTGGCCCGCTTGCGGGAAGGCGTCCTCCAAGGTCTGGAACACGGTGCGGTCGCCGTCGAGCAGGTCCATGGCGTGCTGGGCGAAGTAGCCGAGCTTGACGCTGCCGCCGACCGTGACCGAGCCGTCATCCGGCTCGGTGGTGCCGGTGACGAGCTTCAAGAGCGTCGACTTGCCGGCGCCGTTGATCCCCATCACGCACCAGCGCTCGCGGCGCCGAACCGAGAAGTCGAGGCCCTCATAGATCGTGCGGCTGCCGTAGCGCTTGTGCACGCCCTTGAGCATCACGACGTCGTCGCCCGAGCGCGGCGCCGGCTGGAACTCGAAGGCCACGGATTGCCGGCGCCGGGGCGGCTCGACGCGCTCGATCTTGTCGAGCTTCTTCACCCGGCTCTGGACCTGGGCGGCGTGGGAGGCCCGGGCCTTGAACCGCTCGATGAAGGCGATCTCCTTGGCGAGCATCGCCTGCTGGCGCTCGAACTGCGCCTGTTGCTGCGCCTCGTTCAGCTTCCGCTGCTCCTCGTAGAAGGCATAATCACCCGAGAAGGTGGTGAGAGCCCCGCCGTCGATCTCGATCACCTTGGTGACGATGCGGTTCATGAACTCGCGGTCATGCGAGGTCATCAGCAGGGCGCCGTCATAGGCCTTCAGGAACGATTCGAGCCAGATCAGGCTCTCCAGGTCCAAGTGGTTGGAGGGCTCGTCGAGCAGCATCACGTCCGGGCGCATCAGGAGGATGCGGGCCAGCGCCACGCGCATCTTCCAGCCGCCAGACAGGGCGCCGACGTCGCCCTCCATCATCTCCTGGCTGAAGCTGAGGCCGTCGAGCACCTCGCGGGCCCGGCCCTCCAGGGCGTAGCCGTCGAGCTCCTCGAACCGAGCCTGGACCTCGCCGTAGCGCTCCACCAGGGCGTCCATCTCGTCGGCGCGGTCCGGGTCGGCGAGCGCGGCGCCGAGCTCGGCGAGCTCGGCCGCCACGGCGCTCACCGGCCCGGCGCCGTCCATCACCTCGGTGACCACGCTGCGGCCGGACATCTCGCCGACATCCTGGCTGAAATACCCGATGGTGATGCCCCGGTCGGCGGAAACCTGGCCCTCGTCGGGCTGCTCCTGGCCGATGATCATCCGGAACAGGGTGGTCTTGCCGGCCCCGTTGGGACCCACGAGTCCGATCTTCTCGCCCCGCTGCAGGGCGGCCGAAGCCTCGATGAAGACGAGCTGCCGCCCGTTCTGCTTGGTGATTTTGTCCAGGCGTATCATGAAGGGCGGTTGCCGTGTCCGGGGAAGGTCGCTCCGGGCCGCTTACGGCATGGATCGAGACGGCGCAAAGACGGAGCTGGAATCACGGGCGTCCGGATGCCTCACACGACGTCGGTCGCGGACCGGGAGCCAAGCGCCGGCTGGGCCGTTGCCCCGCGCTATGCCTTCGGTTGGGCATCATCGTCTTCTAGACGCCGGCGAAGACCTTTCGGGCCGATGCCCCTGAGACGAGGACCACGATGCTGTTCGGTTGGTGGAAGACGAGCCTCGACATGGCCATGCTGGGCCTCGAGGCGCAGGGGGTGATCGCCCAGCGCATGGCGATGTTCGCGGTGGGCGGCCCGGCCGCGCAGATCGAGGCGCAGCGCATGGTGACCGAGAAGATCATGGCGGCCAGCGAAGCGGCCCTGATGGTCGCCTCCGGCGCCTCGAACAGCAAGGTGATCCGCAGCTACCGCCGGAAGGTCCAGGCCAACGCGAAGCGGCTGAGCAAGGGCTAATATGTCCTGCGTCGGAGGTGTGCCGATCGGGCCGCACTCAGGATAGGAGCTGCGCGGCTTCCCCTTGCCGAGACAGCAGCGCCACAGCCTTCCGGTCGAAGGAAACGAAGGTCTCGCCGCCGAGCCATCGGCCTTCATACGCTATGACGCCGTCGGCGAAGTCGCCGCCGGCTTCGAGCATCGTGAGCCCGGCTTCCACGGCGGGCCGGTTCATGGCGACGTTCCCGGTGTCGAGCAGCGCGCGAATCGCGGCTGCGATATCCGCTGTCGCGAGCTTGGCCCCGCGCCGGAGGATCCAGACCAGCTCGCACAGGCACGGCAGCGGGACCGCGATCGCGGTCGCGTCCTTGAGCAGCTTTCGCGCCGTGCGACCTTGCGCGGGATCGTCTGCCAGGATCGCGCGCACCAGCACGTTGGTGTCGACGGAAATCTTCACTCGTCGTCCCGAACGCCGGCCCAGCCCGCGTCGGTGATGGCGTTCATCGCCTCGATCGTCAGCGGTTCCTCCAGCGTCACTTTTCCGTCGAGGACGTGGAGAAAGGCGTCGATGGTGCCGATCGGCCGTGCCGCCCGCACCCGCAACTCGCCGGCAGGCAATTTCTCGAAATCGATCCGCTCCCCGGGCTTGACGCCGAGATGCTGCAGCAAGTCGCGCTTGAGCGTGACCTGCCCCTTCACCGTTACCGCGAGGGACGCCATCGCGATCTCCATAGGTCGGATTGGATAGGATCGGAATGCGAAACTACATTCCTGTCAAGCCGGAGGCCAATTGGTCATGATGCCGTGGGGTAGGAACCGATGGGCTCGCTTCAGCTACCGCGGGAGGTCCAGGCCAACGCCAAGCGGCTGAGCAAGGGCTGACGCGGGATCGAGGCGGATTTTACATACGGGGCTTGCCGCCAAGCGTTCGAAGCACAACGCTTCCCCTCCCCCGCAGAGGGGGGGAGGGAGCGCGCGCATCTCTCCCCGGACAAAGCGTCCTTCAGAACCAGGGAGGTGGCTCGAACAGCCGGCTCAGTTGTTTGCCGTCCGGAACGTGTCGCAGGCCTTGGTCTGGCCGCTCTTGTAGCCGGCGGTGAACCAGCGCTGGCGCTGGGCCGACGAGCCGTGGGTGAAGGAATCGGGCACCACGTAGCCCTGCGAGCGCTTCTGGAGTGAATCGTCGCCGATCTGGGCGGCGGCGTTCAGGGCCTCGTCGATGTCACCCTGCTCCAGCTCGGCGTATTTGTCGTTGGAGTTCTTGGCCCAGACGCCGGCGAGGCAATCGGCCATCAGCTCGATCCGCACCGACAGGGCGTTCGCCTCGGTCTTGCTGGAGGCCTGCTGCTGGCGGGCCTGGACCTTGCCGAGAATGCCGAGCACGTCCTGGACGTGATGGCCGACCTCGTGGGCGATGACGTAGGCGTAGGCGAAGTCACCCTTCACGCCGAACTTGGTCGCCATCTCCTTGAAGAAGCCGGTGTCGAGATAGACCTTCTTGTCCAGCGGGCAGTAGAACGGCCCCATGGCAGCCTGGGCCGAGCCGCAGCCCGAGCGGGTGCCGCCGGTATAGAGCACCAGGGTGGTCGGAGTGTATTGCTTGCCGGTCTGCTGGGGCAGGATCTGGCTCCACACATCCTCGGTGTTGCCCAGGATTTTCGAGGCGAACCGGCCGCTCTCGTCCGTCGGCGCCTGGCGCCGCTTGGACTGGGTCTGCGGGTCGGCCTGCTGCTCCTGCTGGCCGCCGCGGCCGATCTGCTGGGCGCCGCCGATCAGGATCGCGGGGTTGATGCCGGTGAAGTAGCCAATGATCATCAGCACCACGATGGTGCCGATCCCGAGGCCGCCCGCGCCGCCGCCCGGGAAGCCCATGCCACCGCCGCCACCCTCTCCGCGGCGATCCTCGACGTTGTCGGAGCTGCGTAGATCGTCCCAGCGCATGGTCCCGTCCTGATGCCGCGCAGGAGGGCGCGGTCCTAACTCTGCATCGCCCGTGTCCGAAAGCCGCAGACAGCGTTCGGGACGAAGCTCTAATGACGGGAGGGAACGCCCGGTTCCGCGCCTACCGTCAAGCTTTCCCGTCCAGGAGCCCGCGCAGGGCGCGGAAATCGCGCCAGGCCAAGCGCTTCTGGACCGGTTGGCGCAGCAGGAAAGCCGGGTGGAGCGTGGCGAGCAGCTTCGCCTCGCGGGTCGGCAGCTTGTATGGGAACAGCCGGCCGCGGGTCCGCAGAATGCCGTCCTTCGTGCCTGTCAGGGTTTGGGTCGCCGGGGCGCCGAGGCAGACGATCACCTCCGGGTCCACCAGCTCGATCTGGCGCTCGACGAAGGGCCGGCACACCGCCACCTCCTGGGGGGTCGGGTTGCGGTTGCCCGGGGGCCGCCAGGGGACGATGTTGCCGATATAGGCGCTGGTCCGGTCGAGGCCGATCGCCGCCATCATCTTGTCGAGGAGCTGGCCCGAGCGGCCCATGAACGGCTTGCCGATCCGGTCCTCGTCCGCGCCCGGCGCCTCGCCGAGAAACATCACCCGAGCCTCGGGATTGCCGTCGGCGAAGACCAGGTTCTTGGCGGTGAAGCGCAGCGGGCAAGCGTCGAAATCCGCCAGGATCTTTTCCAGCTCGTCGAGGCTCTTGGCCTCACGAGCCCGGGCCCGGGCATCGCTCGCCGCCTCGTCCGGCTGGGCGCTTGCCGCCCGCCCGAAGGTGCTGGGCGGGGCTGCCGGCGGCGGTGAGCCCGGGGGCGGTACGAGCGAATGGGACTGCACAGGAACGGACCGGGCCGCCGCGGCCGGGCGCCGGGGCGCCCGCAGGGTCGGCGTCGGCGTGTCGGCCTCGCCGAAGCGGTCATGCGGCTGCTCGTCCAGGATCGCGTCGGCGCCGGCCTCCACGTGGAAATCGAGATAGGCGATGAGGTCGGCTTGCGCGTCGTTGGGGCTCGGCATGCTGACTAGCATGTGGGGCGCTCGATGCCTGTGGACAACTCTTGAAACCCGCTCGACGCCAAGGACTTGCGTGACCGAACCGCGCGGCCCCGGACGCCGGTCCGTGCCCGTTGGTTACCACTGAGTCGCCCCGAGCCCGTCCGCATTCCCCACCCATGCGGCATAGGGGAGCTTTCGCTCAAGTCCGGGCTCCGGCAGCTTGCCTTTCCAGCTTGGAATCGCTTGAGACGGCAGCACGCAATGCCGATCCGGCAACGGATCGGGCCAATCGACAAGAAAACAGGAGGCTCGACGATGGCGCTGCCCGAACGCGAAAGCATGGATTTCGACGTGGTCGTGGTCGGCGCCGGCCCGGCCGGGCTCGCCACCGCGATCCGCCTGAAGCAGCGCGCCGCCGAGATCGGCGAGGACATCTCCGTCGTCGTGGTCGAGAAGGGCTCCGAGGTCGGCGCCCATATCCTGTCGGGGGCGGTGATCGATCCGAACGGTCTCGACCTGCTGGTGCCGGACTGGCGCACCGATCCGGAGCGCCCGCTGAAGACCGAGGTCCGGCGCGACGAGTTCATGATGCTCACCAAGAACAGCGGCGTCACCCTGCCGAACGTGTTCTTCCCCAAGCTCATGTCGAACCACGGCAATTTCGTCGGCTCGCTGTCGAACGTCTGCAAGTATCTCGGCGTCCAGGCCGAGGCGCTCGGGGTGGAGATCTATCCGGGCTTCCCGGCCTCCGAGGTGCTGTTCGACGAGTCCGGCGCGGTGGCGGGCATCGCCACGGGCGATCTCGGGATCGGCAAGTCGGGCGAGCCGCGCGACGACTATACCCGCGGGATGGAGCTGCGCGGCAAGTACACGGTGTTCGGCGAGGGCGCCCGGGGCAACCTGACCAAGGGCCTGGTCCAGCGCTTTGCCCTCAACCGGCACAGCGACCATCAGAAATACGGGCTCGGCGTGAAGGAACTCTGGCAACTGCCGGATTCCACCTTCGAGCCGGGGCTGGTGCGCCACACGATGGGCTGGCCCCTGCCCAACAAGGCCGGCGGCGGCTCCTGGCTGTACCACTTCGACGACAACCTGCTGTCGGTCGGCTTCGTCACGCACCTGAACTACGAGAACCCGACCCTGTCGCCGTTCGAGGAGTTCCAGCGCTTCAAGACCCATCCGATGATTGCCGAGACCTTCGCGGGCGCCAAGCGCATCGGCTACGGTGCCCGGGCGATCATGGAGGGCGGCTGGCAATCGGTGCCTAAGCTCGTCTTCCCCGGCGGCTGCCTGGTCGGCTGCTCGGCAGGCTTCGTCAACGTGCCGCGGATCAAGGGCTCGCACAACGCGGTCCTGTCCGGGATCCAGGCGGCGGACGCCATCGCGGACGCCCTGAAGGCTGGCCGCGCCGGCGACGAGCTCACCGCCTACGAGGCCGGCTGGCGCGACAGCCCGATCGGGCAGGACCTCAAGGCCGTGCGCAACGTCAAGCCGCTCTGGTCGCGCTACGGCACCCTGGTGGGCGTCGGGCTCGGCGGCATCGATATGTGGACCACCAGCCTGCTCGGCACCTCGCTGTTCGGCACGCTCAAGCACGGCAAGCCGGACCATGCCTGCCTCAAGCCGCTCTCGGAGGTGACGCCGATCACCTACCCCAAGCCCGACGGCAAGCTGACCTTCGACCGGCTCTCCTCGGTCTACCTGTCGAACACCAACCACGAGGAGGACCAGCCGCCCCACCTGAAGGTCCGGGACATGGAGCTGCAGAAGCACTCCGAGCACGACGTCTACGGCGGCCCCTCGTCCCGCTACTGCCCGGCCGGCGTCTACGAATGGGTGGAGGACGCATCCGCCAGCGACGGCGTGCGCTACCAGATCAACGCGCAGAACTGCGTTCACTGCAAGACCTGCGATATCAAGGACCCGAACCAGAACATCGACTGGGTGACGCCGGAGGGCCCGGGCGGGCCGAACTATCCGAATATGTGAGGGCCCCTCGGGTAAAGCGCCGAGACACGCCGTCTCTGTGCGCATGGCGAGGCGGCCCAGCAACGGCACGTTCCAAGGCGTGGCCTGTACCTGGGTCGCTTCGTCACGCTCGCGATGACGGCGATACCGGCGGAGCAATTCCCCGCATCGGCAGCTCCTGCTCAGTCTGACGAATTCGGTGCCGGATTGCCGGTATCTCAAGTCAGCGGGCAGAGGATTTGGGGCACCGCGCCCCGGCATCGTTCGGAAGAGAAGGCGCGTCGGGTGACGTGGCCTGACCCGAACCTTCGATCCGGCCCGCGCCATCCTTTCGCCTTGCGGGGCTGGCGGGATGAGTCCAGTGTCCCCAGCGATTTTCGGGGATGCCCCGCCATTCTCGCGCCCGGCCCTCGTAGGCCGGCGCCCAGGAGCCGCGACCGGTTCATGATGACAACACGCGCCCGTCGGAGCGTCTCGGCGCTCGCCCTGATGCTTGCCGCCGGTCTGCCCCAGACCGTTCTGGCCGCTCAGCCGCGCGAGTCGGCCCCGCTGCTCGAATACGAGCCCGCCGAATCCCTGGAAGGCAACTTCCTCTCCGCCTACATCGCGGGTGCCGCCCGGGACACGGCGGCGGCGGCGAGCTTCTACCGTGAGGCGGTCAAGGCCGATCCGCGCAATGCCGAGCTGGTCGAGCGCGCTTTTATCTCGCTGCTCGCCGACGGCGCCCTGCCGGACGCGTTCCGGGCCGCCGAGAAGCTGATCGCGCGCGATCCCACCAACGGGCTCGCCAACCTCTCCCTCGGGGTGCGCCAGATCAAGGCCGGCCAATGGGCCGCCGCCCGCCAGAACTTCTCCCGCAGCGGCCGGGGCGCGGCCACCGACCTGACCGCCACCCTGCTGACCGCTTGGTCCTATGCCGGCGCCGGCGACGGCAAGAAGGCGCTGGAGACGGTCAACAAGCTCCGGGGCGAGCGCTACTACAACACCTTCCGCGACTACCATGCCGGCCTGATCGCCTCGGTGATCGGCGACAATGCCGAGGCCGAGCGGCGCCTCAAGGCCGCCTACGAGGCCGACCGCAACACCCTGCGGATCGTCGACGCCTATGCCCGGCTCGAGGCCAGCCTCGGCCGCACCGACCTGGCGATCCAGGCCTATTCCGACTTCGACCAGCTCTCGCCCCGGCACCCGCTGGTGCGCGACGCCCTGGACAAGCTCAAGGACGGCAAGCCGCTGACCCGGCTGATCGGCACCGCCCAGGAGGGCGCCGCCGAGGTGCTGTACGGGCTGGGCTCGGCGGGCTCCACGCAGGGCGACGAGCTGCCCGCGGTGATCTACCTGCGGCTGGCGCTCTACCTCGCCCCCGATCACGCGCTGGCCCGGCTGACGCTCGCCGACACGCTGGACCGGATGAAGCAGACCGAGCGGGCCAACGAGGCCTACGCGCAGATCCCCGCGACCTCGCCGCTCAAGCTCAACGCCGACATCCAGATCGGCCTCAACCTGGAGCAGATGGGCAAGGGCGACGAGGCGCTGGCCCATCTCGACGCGGCCATGAAGGCCCACCCGGACGACATCGACGTGATCACCGCGCTGGGCAACGTCCAGCGGGCCCGCAAGAAGTACGAAGAGGCGGCCGCCACCTATACCCGCGCCATCGACCTGATCGGCGACCGGCCGCTGTCGAACTACTGGACGACCTTCTACTTCCGCGGCACCGCCTACGAGCGCGCCAAGCAATGGCCCAAGGCCGAGGCCGACCTGAAGAAGGCCCTGTCGCTGGTGCCCGCGAGCCAGCCGGCCGCCAAGGCGCAGGTGATGAACTACCTCGGCTATTCCTGGGTCGATCAGAAGATCAACATCGACGAAGCGTTCAAGCTGCTGCAGCAGGCCGCCGATGCCAGCCCCCGGGACGGCATGATCGTCGACAGCCTCGGCTGGGCCTATTACCGCCTCGGCCGCTGGGACGATGCGGTGCGCGAGCTCGAGAAGGCGGTCGAGCTGAAGCCCGGCGACCCGACCATCAACGACCACCTCGGCGATGCCTACTGGCGGTCGGGCCGGCGCCTCGAGGGCAAGTTCCAGTGGCAGCACGCCAAGGATCTGAACCCCGAGCCGGACGACCTCGCGCAGATCAACGAGAAGCTCAAGGACGGCCTGCCCGACACCGACAAGCCCACCGCCACCGCCGAGACCACACCGGCCCCGGTCGCCGTGCCGCACAACGCCGAGAACCCGGAGCTGCCCAAGGGCGCGCCCCAGCCCCATGAGGCGCCGGGCGCCGCCGACAAGGCCAAGAAGTCGGGGGGCTGACGGCCCCCGCTGTGCGTTGATCCTCTCCGGACCGGCAAGACTAATTTGTCGGCCGGCTCATAAAAATCGACGCGCTTTTCCGGCCGGTTTGACGCACAGTGCCGCTGCTGCTCGTCGGGCGGCTTCGCCGTGCGTCTGCGCCCGTGCGAGACCGGCGCAGCAGGACATCGCGAGGCAAGATCCCCGTACGATAACAGTCGGCGGGTGGGCGGGCGCTGTGCCCGCAGAGCCAGGGAGGAACGCCCATGCCCTCAGATATCGAGATCGCCCGCGCCGCGACCCTCAGGCCGATCGCGCAGGTCGCCGAGAAGCTCGGCATCCCGGATGAAGCGCTCCACAATTACGGCAAGCACATCGCCAAGCTCGACCACGGCTACATCGCCGGGCTGGAGGGCAAGGCGCCTGGCAAGCTCGTGCTGGTGACGGCGATCTCCCCGACGCCCGCGGGCGAGGGCAAGACCACCACAACGGTGGGCCTCGGCGACGCGCTGAACCGCATCGGCAAGAAGACCATGATCTGCCTGCGCGAGCCGTCGCTCGGCCCCTGCTTCGGCATGAAGGGCGGGGCGGCCGGCGGCGGCAAGGCCCAGGTCGTGCCGATGGAGCAGATCAACCTGCACTTCACCGGCGACTTCCACGCCATCACGTCGGCCCACAGCCTCGCGGCGGCGCTGATCGACAACCACGTCTACTGGGCCAACGAGCTCAACATCGACGTGCGCCGCATCCACTGGCGCCGGGTCGTGGACATGAACGACCGGGCCCTGCGCCAGATCAACCAGTCGCTGGGCGGTGTCGCCAACGGCTTCCCCCGGGAGGACGGGTTCGACATCACGGTCGCCTCCGAGGTGATGGCGGTGTTCTGCCTCGCCAAGGATCTCGCCGACCTGGAGGAGCGCCTCGGCCGGATCGTCATCGCCGAGACCCGCGATCGCAAGCTCGTCACCCTCAAGGACGTGAAGGCCACCGGCGCCATGACGGTGCTGCTCAAGGACGCCCTGCAGCCGAACCTGGTGCAGACCCTTGAGGGCAACCCGGCCCTGATCCACGGCGGCCCGTTCGCCAACATCGCCCATGGCTGCAATTCGGTGATCGCCACCCGGGCGGGCCTGCGGCTCGCCGATTACACTGTGACCGAGGCCGGGTTCGGCGCCGATCTGGGTGCGGAAAAGTTCCTGGACATCAAGTGCCGGCAGGCCGGCCTGACCCCCTCGGCGGTCGTGGTGGTGGCCACGATCCGGGCGCTCAAGATGCATGGCGGCGTCGACAAGAAGAGCCTCGGATCCGAGAATATCGGCGCCCTGGAGAAGGGCTTCGCCAACCTCGCCCGGCACGTGACCAACCTGCGCGGCTTCGGCCTGCCCGTGGTGGTGGCGGTCAACCACTTCTACGCCGACACCGATGCCGAGCACACCCGGCTCAAGGAGCTGTGCCGCGAGCGCCTCGACGTCGAGGCGATCACCTGCCGCCACTGGGCCGAGGGCGGCGCCGGTGCCGAGGACCTGGCCCGGGCCGTGGTGCAACTCGCCGCCGCGGAGCCTGCGCCGATCCGCTACGCCTACGAGACCGAGGCGCCGCTTTCGGAGAAGATCCGGGCGATCGCCACCAAGCTGTACGGCGCCGCCGACATCCAGATCGAGAGCAAGGCTGCGGGCAAGCTCGCCACCTTCGAGAAGGACGGCTACGGCCACCTGCCGATCTGCATGGCCAAGACCCAGTACTCGTTCTCCACCGACCCGAGCCTGATGGGCGCCCCCGAGGGCCACGTGGTCGGGGTGCGCGACGTCCGGCTCTCGGCCGGTGCCGGCTTCGTGGTGGCGATCTGCGGGGAGATCATGACCATGCCGGGCCTGCCCCGGGTACCCGCGGCGGACACGATCCGGCTGGATGCGGATGGGCAGATCGACGGGCTGTTCTGAGCGGGAGCGCTCGGCTGCGCCTTTGCAGGCAAGGATGTTCACACATCGCTGCTGAATGAGGCCGACGGTCTGATGCACGCGCGTCTCCCTCCCCCGCAGAGGGGGGGAGGGAAGGCGCGCTTGGCGCCGCCCTTAGCCGTCTCGTCCGGTACGCGGTGGGAGTCCAATAGCCTTCGAGCTTCACCCCACCCCGAACAACTCCCGCGCCAGCCGCGAATGGTCCTCCCGCAGGCGAACCGCATCGACGCCCAGCGGCTGGCTGTCGATCACCCGCCATTGACCCGCCACCATCACCCGGTCGGCCCGGGTGGCGCCGCACAGGACCAGGGCGGCCAGCGGATCGTGGGCGCCGGAGAAGCGCAATTCGTCCAGGGTGAACAGGGCAAGGTCGGCCTCCCGGCCCGGCTCGATCCGGCCGATATCGGAGCGGCCCAGACAGGCGGCCGAGCCCTCGGTGGCCCAGCGGAGCGCATCGAGGTGGGTCACGGTCTCGGCGCCGTAGGTGAGCCGGTTCAGCATCAGCGCGTGGCGGACCCCCTCCATCAGGTTCGAGCTGTCGTTGGACGCTGAGCCGTCGACGCCGAGGCCCACGGGGGAGCCCGCCGCCTCCAGCTCACAGGTGCGGCAATGGCCGGACGCCAGGGTCATGTTCGAGGTCGGGCAATGGCACACGCCGACCCCGGCCTTGCCGAGCCGGGCGACCTCGGCATCGTTGAAATGGATGCCGTGGGCGAGCCAGACCCGGTCGCTCATCCAGCCGACCTCCTCCAGGTAATCCACCGGGCGGCAGCCGAACATCGACAGGCAGAACTGGTCCTCGTCCAGGGTCTCGCCGAGATGGGTGTGCAGGCGGCAGCCGTGCCGGGCGGCGAGGTCCGCGCTCTCACGCATCAGCCGCTTCGTCACCGCAAACGGCGAGCACGGCGCCAGCCCGACCTGAACTATCGCCCCGGGGGCGGGATCGTGGAACAGGTTCAGCACCCGCTCGCAATCGGACAGGATCGTGTCGTCGTCCTGGGTCAACGTCTCCGGGGGCAGGCCGCCCTCGCGATCGGACAGGCTCATCGAGCCGCGGGTGATGGCGGCGCGGATCCCGAGGTTTCTGGCCTCCTCGACCTGGATGTCGACCGACTGCTCCAGACCCTTCGGGAACAGGTAATGGTGGTCGCCTGCCGTGGTGCAGCCCGAGAGCAGCAGCTCGGTATAGGCCACCCGGGTGGCGAGCCGGAATGCTTCGGGGGTGATCCGCCCCCACACCGTGTAGAGCGCCTTCAGCCACGGAAACAGCGGCTTGTTGATCGCGATCGGGTGCGCCCGCGTCAGGGTCTGGAAGGCGTGGTGATGGGTGTTGATGAGCCCCGGGATGACCACGTGGCGCGACGCGTCGAAAGTCTCGTCCACCGGGGATGCCGGCCGCCCGCCCGCGGCGACGCGCTCGACGATCCGGCTGCCCTCCACCACGACGCCGCCCCCGGCCTCCTCCGCCAGAATGGCCAGCGGATCGCGGATCCAGAGGCGGCGGGCCCGTGCTTCGGCGTCGCTCATGCTGTTCCTTTCGGAGCCTCGAATCTGGTCCGGACCGGTATCGGACCCGGCGCGGCGGCCCGCAAGTCCAAGGTGGGTCGCACGCGGCTGTCTCGCGGGCGGATGTCCCCGGGCTTGACGCTCCCGGGCGGCGCTGAGACATGTCAGCGGGACTGACCTTCTTGCCACCCGGACGGTCCCCACGTGACGGTCTGCCCCCCGTGACCTCATCGGCACAGCGCGACGGCGCCGTCGCATCCGGGCTCTCTCCCGGTTCCGCATCTGCGTCCCGCGCGGCGGACCCGGCGCAGGCCCTCGGCAGCGACGACCTGATCGAGCTGCTGTTCTTCGCCTACCGGGATTTCGTCGGCGATCCCGACCGGATCCTGGCCGCCTATGGCTTCGGCCGGGCGCATCACCGGGTGCTGCACTTCGTCGACCGCTATCCGGGACTGACCATTGCGGAGCTGCTCGACATCCTGCGGATCACCAAGCAGAGCCTCAACCGGGTGCTGAAGGATCTGATCGGGCAGGGCTACGTCGCCCAGAAGACTGGCCCGAGCGACCGGCGCCAGAGGCTGCTGTTCTGCACCCCCGCCGGCGCGGAGCTGGCCGCCGACCTCACCCGGGTCCAGGCCCGCCGCCTGGCCCGGGCGCTCGCCGCGCCGGACGCGCTGGGCTCCCCGGAGGACTTTCTGATGGCGATGATCGAGCCGGAGGACCGGGCGGCGGTGCGGCGCCTGATGGCCCGGCGCGGCTCCGCCCGGGGTGGCGGCGCGTGACGCCCGCCCCCCGTGCCGAACTGCCCGACACGGCGCCGCACGTCCTCGTCGTCGACGACGACCGCCGCCTGCGCGAGCTGCTCGCCCGCTACCTGACCGACCAGGGATTTCGCGTCACCGTGGCGGCGAGCGCCGCCGAGGCCCGGGCCCGGGCCCAGAGCGTCGTGTTCGACGCGATGGTGCTCGACGTGATGATGCCCGGCGAGAACGGCTTCGACTATGCCCGCAGCGTCCGCGAGACCTCCCGGGTGCCGATCCTGATGCTCACCGCCCGGTCCAACCCCAACGACCGGGTGATGGGGCTTGAGATCGGGGCGGACGATTACCTGCCTAAGCCGTTCGAGCCCCGGGAGCTGACACTGCGGCTCAACAACATCATCAAGCGCGGCGTCCCTACGCGCGAGGCGGCGGCCGAGACGGTGACCTTCGGGCCGTTCGCGTTCCGCATCGATCGGGGTGAGCTGCGCCGGGACGACGTTCTGATCCGCATCACCGACCGCGAGCGCGAGATCCTGACGATCCTAGCTGCGGCCGGGGGCGCCAATGTCGAGCGCGAGCAGCTCGCCGGCCCCGGGGGCGCCGCGGCGGAGCGCACGGTGGACGTGCAGATCAACCGCCTGCGCCGCAAGACCGAGGTCGATCCGGCCAACCCGGTGTTCCTGCAGACCGTGCGCGGCGTCGGCTACCGGCTCGCCGTGGATTGAGCCCGGACCGTCACACCGGGCGCGGCTCGCCCGGCTTCAGCTTGAGTCCCTTGGACACCCGGGTCGAAAGGCTGCCCACGACCGCGACCACCGCCGGCTCTTCGGCCAGCGCACGGATCGCCTCGATGGCCGCCTCGGCATTGGGCTTCATCACGGCATAGACCAGAGGCGCGGATTTGGCCGGCCGACCGCGGCCGCCGGATCGCTCCGCGGTTACGGAAACCAGGAAGGTGGTGTAGCGGCTCCGCGTGCGTCCAGGCATGGCTCAGCATGTGGCATGTCGGCTAATTATCACCAATGCCGGCAGCCGCAGCCCAGCCCGGACACAGGTTCGTGAGACACGGCACAAGGCGAATTGCGTGCCGCGGGAGGCCGACCGCCCTGCCCTGCTTGCCGGCACCCGAAGCAGGTTTCGCAGAATTGCGCTGCGGCTTTGTGTCGGAATTCCCTGTCCGACCGAAGGCTCCCGCGCCGCCGGTGCGATCAGGCCAGGGTAAGGTCGAGGCCTGGCAGGGACAGGCCGGAGATCCGGGTGGTCCAGACCTGCCCGGCGGCGACCGGCAGGGCGTCGGTCAGCGTTCCGGTGGAGACGATCTCACCGGCGGCGAGCGGTGGGCTGCCGGGATCTTTAGCCAGCACATCGATCAGGTGCCGGAGGGCTGCAAGAGGGCCGCCGCCGAGCACGTTGCGGGCGCTGCCGCGATCGGCGACCGCGCCGTCCCGCAGGAGCGCGATGGAGAAGCCCGCCAGCCCGTCGATCCAGGCTGGTGCTGCATCCCGGGTGATCGGTACCCGCGCGCCGTGCACCAGCAAGCCGTGCAGCCCGAAGGCCGCCACGGTGTCGGGGGCGGCGAAGCGCCAGCCGGGGAACAGCGACTGCACGATCTCGAACCCTTGCGCCACCCAGTCGAGGCAACCGAGTAGGGCCGCGTCGTCCATGCCGGGCTCGGGGGCCCGGGCCAGCCCGAACACGATCTCCGGCTCGATCCGCGGCTCGACCAAGGCGGCAAGCGGGATCGGGCCGGTGAGGGCGGCGCGCTCAAGCAGGGTGGTGTCGTAGACATAGCCCCAGATCGGCGCGTGGACGCCGTAGGTTTCCCAGAGCGTCGTGTTGGTGAAGCCGATCTTGCGGCCCACCGGCCGCTCGCCCCGCGCCAGACGCAGGTGCCGGACCTCGGCGGCTACCCGGTAGGCAGCGGGCAGATCCAGGCCGGCATCCCAGCCGGTCAGGGGCGCGATCTGGCGGCGATGCTCGTGTGCCGCCAGGATGGTGCGGGCATGGGTGGCGGCGGGGACGGGATCGCGCATCCCCGCTCTGTAGCATGGCGGTCGGGGCCGATGCTGTCGGGCTTTCGAATCCGGAGCGTCCGTATCCGAGAGCCGAGAACCAGTTTTCGGGACGAGGGCCTACCAGACCAGCCGCTCGATCACCGCATCCGGATGCACCACCTGGCGGCCGAGCCACTCGGCGATGTCGCCGAGACGGTGGTGCTCGGCCGAGACGCCGAGCTCCTCCGCGTGGATGCCGCGGGCCACCAGCAGGCTGGCGATGCCGAAGCCGCGGGCACCGGCGATGTCCGTGCGGATCGCATCGCCGATCGCCATCACCCGGGCCGGATCCACCGGCGCGCCGGTGAGCTCGGCCCCCTTGGCGAGCGCCGCCTCGTAGACCGGGCGGTGCGGCTTGCCGGCATAGATCACGGTGCCGCCGAGCTCGGCATAGGCGGCCGCCAGCAGGCCGGCGCAGGGGATCAGCCGGTTGCCGCTCTCGACCACGAGGTCGGGATTGGCGCAGATCATCGTCACCCCCCGGCCCGCGAGGCGTGTGAGCTCGTCGCGATAATCGTCGGCGGTCTCGCTGCGGTCGTCGAACAGGCCGGTGCAGACCACGAGGTCTGCCTCCTCCTCGGAGACGAGGCTGAGATCGAGGTCCTGGAAGATGCCGAGGTCGCGCTCCGGCCCGAGATGCCGGATCCGGGCGCCCGGGCGCCCGGCGATCAGCTCCCGGGTGAGGTCCCCCGAGGTCAGGATCGCGTCGTAGGCTTCGCGCGGCACCCCGAACCGGTCGAGGATGCGGCCGACCCCGTCCCCGGGCCGCGGGGCGTTCGAGACCAGGACCACCCGGCGCGGCCGCGGCCCCGGCAGGCCGCGGAACCGGATCAGCGCCTCGCCGGCCGGGACATGGGCCTTCTGGCCGTCATGCAGCACGCCCCAGACGTCGCAGAGGAGGAGGTCGTAGCGCTCCGCCACCTGCGCGAGGCCGTCGAGGGTCGGGATCGGTGCGGTCATGGAGGGGTCCGGTCACGGTTTCAAAAGGTCCGGGACCTTTTGCGGGTGCAGGGCCGCGCCCTGCAAGCCTCGAGGCCGAGCCCGGTCCCAATCGTGGTTTTACCGCGGCCCGAGCCGATGCTCGGCGAAGAAGTCGAGCATCGCGCGCGAGGCGTCGGGGCCGTCGGCATCGGTGTAGCTGCCCTCGGGGCGGCCACCCGACCAGGCGTGGCCGGCGCCGCGCACCCGCCAATCCTCGACCACGACCCGGCCGGTCCCGTCCCGATAGCGGGTGCGGGTGAAGGGGTGGCCACGGTCTTCGAAGGTCTCGGATTGCGCCGTCAGGCCGGCGACGTTGGCCTGGGCCAGAACCTGATCGGCATTGCGCACGCTGACGGTGCCGTCCTCATCGCCGTGGAACACGATGGTGGGGATGCGCTGCCCGGCCGGGGAGGCGCCGAACGGCGCCGCGGTACCGAGGCCCGGGGCGCCGACCTGCATGGCCATCAGCGCCGAGCCGAGATCGCGGGCGCAGCCGGCGGCAAGGCCCGAATGCACGCCCACGGCGGCGTAGAGGTCCGGATAGGCCCGGGCGATGTTCAGGGCCGCGGCGCCCCCCGCCGACATGCCGGCAATGTAGACCTGAGCCGGGTCGATCGGGTGGGCCGCCATCACGGCTCGGGTGAGGCCCGCGATGATCGCCGCCTCGCCGGATTCCCGGCGCTGGTCACGCGGCTCGTACCAGTTCCAGCAGCGCTGGACATGGGCCTGCCGGCTCTGGGCCGGGTAGACAACGAAGAACCCTTCGCGCTCGGCCAGCACGTTCATGCCGGTGCCGGCGGCGAAATCGTCCGGGTTCTGCATGCAGCCGTGCAGCATCACGATCAGCGGCGCCGGCTCGACCGAATCACCCGGGATAAACAGTTTGTAGTCGCGGCTGCCGGCCGGCTCGGCGTGGCTGAGGGCAACGAAGCGGCTCTCGGCCGGCGGCTTCCGGGCCACCGGCGACCGCGCGGGTCCGCGGCGCGGCTGGCCGAGCCCCTTCAGCACGGGCGCGAGCCCGCGCACGACCTTGACGACCGCTTTGCGCACCCGCACCGCGGGCTCGGCGCGCGTCTCGCCCCGGGTCTTGTGGGGGGCTTCTCGCCGGGCATCCTGAGGAGCCTCTTCGCGGTGGGTCGAGGGCTGGGGCGCCGGCGTCTGCGGTTCCGAGGGCGGTGCGGCCGCGTAGCCGCCGAGGCTGCGCTGGATCAGGGCGGTCGCCTCGTCCAGGCGACCGAGGCTGGTCAGACGGGTGATTTCGATCATATCGGCGAAGGGGGAGCCGGCGGCCCGGTCGCGCGCGCCGTCCTGCAGTGCCTTCAGCTTGCTGAAGGGGTCCATGTTGGGTGCGCGCTTGGTCACATCAGCGTCCGTGCCGCGGCCGGGATAGCGCGACGATCAGCATATGGTGCGATGCAATAGAGGCCGATGTGCGATGCGGCAAGACCGGTCAGGCCGGGTCGTCGGCACCGATATACTCGGCCCAGATCGGTGCCGCCCCGAGGCTCGCTCGGAAGCTGTCGTGACGGGTCCGCTCCTCATCCGTAAGGCGGCTTCGATACGGCCGGGGGGCCGCCGGCGCGGCCTGGACGACAGCCTGGACCGCCGGGCCGGCCTGTGCGTCCAAGAGTCCAAGACTGGTCTGCTTCCCGCCGAGCAGCTCGACATAGACCTCGGCCAGGATCTGCGCGTCGAGGAGCGCCCCGTGCTTGGTGCGCCGGCTGGTGTCGATCCCGTAGCGGTTGCACAGGGCATCGAGGTTGTTGGCCGCGCCCGGGTGCTTGCGCCTCGCCATCGGCAGGGTGTCGACCACGTCGTCCAGCTGGATCGGCGGCGGCGCGTTGGCCCCGAGCCGGGCGTATTCCATGTTGAGGAAGCCAACATCGAACGGCGCGTTGTGGATCACGAGGCGGCCGTCGGCCAGGAAGGCCAATAGCTCGCCCACGATCTCGGCAAAGAGCGGCTTGTCGGACAGGAAGGCGTCTGACAGCCCGTGGACGTTGAACGCACCCTCGGAGACCGCCCGCTGCGGGTTGCAGTAGCGGTGGAAGGTCCGGCCCGTGGGGATGTGGTTGAGGAGCTCGACCGCACCGATCTCGATCAGCCGGTCGCCGTTCCGCGCCTCCGTGCCGGTGGTCTCCGTGTCGAGGACGATCTCGCGCAGCATGTTTTGTGACTCAGAGGGTCAGGATGCCTCGCCCGATCGGACCGGGCTCCGGGGGCGGATGACCGCTTTCGGGAGACTCTGTCTCCCGAAAGATTGAGACTTCCTTGGCTGCCAGCTGATCGGCGCCGGTCTCTCACGCCGCCAGGGCCAGCCGCCCCTCGCTCTCGTCGGCCTCCGCCGCCATGAACTGGGCCCGGGCGAGCTCGGCGAAGCGGCCGTTCTCGGCGACCAGCGCGTCGAACGTACCGGCCTCGACGATCCGGCCCTCGTGGAAGACCAGGATCCGGTCGGCATTGCGGATCGTGGCGAGCCGGTGGGCGATCACGAAGGTGGTCCGCCCCTCCATCACGGCTTCCAGGGCGCCCTGGAGCCTGCGCTCGGTGGCCGCGTCCAGCGCCGAGGTCGCCTCGTCGAGGATCAGGATCGGCGGGTTCTTCAGCAGCGCCCGGGCGATCGAGAGCCGCTGGCGCTCGCCGCCGGAGAGCGAGCGGCCACGCTCGCCGATCACCGTGTCGAGCCCCGCGGGCTGGCGCGCCATGAAGGCGCCGGCCTGGGCCCGCTCCAGGGCGTCGAGCATCTCGGCATCGGTGGCGTCGGGACGGCCGACCTGCAGGTTCTCGCGGATCGAGCGGGCGAACAGCATCGGCTCCTGGAAGACCACGCCGATATTGTGGCGCAGGGACGAGAGGCCGATGTCGCGCACGTCGATATCGTCGATCCGGATCGACCCGGAAGCCGGATCGAAGCTGCGGTGCAGGAGGCCGAGCGTCGTCGACTTGCCCGAGCCGGTGGTGCCGACCAGCGCCACGGTCTCGCCGGGCCGCGCCGAGAACGAGACGCCGTCGAGCGCCTTGCGCTGTCCGTCATACGAGAAGGCGACGTCGTGGAAGGTGACCTCGCCTTCGAAGCGGGCGACCTGCCGGGCATGCGGGCGGTCGGCCACCGCCGGCACGGTGTCGTAGATCTCGAAGAACTCGGCGATCTTGGGGGCCTGCTGGAACAGTCCGTTAACGAAACCGACCACATGATCGAGCCGCGCCACGAAGGCGGTGGCCAGGCTCATGAAGGCCACGACCTCGCCCACCGTGGTGGTGCCGGCCTGGTACAGCCAGATGCCGGTGACGAAGATCGCCGTCATGGTGATGGTGGCGGAGGCCCGGGTCGCCACGTTGGCGAGGGCCCACCAGGACAGGACCGGGATCTGCGCGGCGAGCAGGTTCGTGATGATGCCGCGCATTGCATCCTTCTCGGCCTTGGCGCGGGTGAAGGACTGGATCACCGCGACGTTGCCAAGCGCATCGGAGGCGTGGGCGGCGAGGCCGGAATTGAATTCCTCGACCTGGCCCTGGAGCGTCTCGGTCCGGCGCATCACGAAGGTGGTGAGCGCCGTGAAGGCCAGCATCAGGACGACCAGGATCGAGCCGAGCTGCCAGTTGATGAACAGGGTCATCGGCAGGAGCACGACCAGCGACACCAGGGCAACGAGGTGGTCCCGGAAGAAGCCGAGCCAGAGCCAGGCCATGCCGTTCGTGCCCTCCAGCATCGCCTTCAGCACCCGGCCGGAATGGTTGGCCGAGTGGAAGGCGAGCGGCAGGTCGAGCACGTGCTCGAAGTAGCTCGCCATCGAGGACAGGCGGTTGCGGTGGGCCAGCCGGTCGGCGTGGAGCGCGATGAACACGCCCGCCGCGATGGTGAAGAACCCGAACGCGACCCAGGCCGCCAGCAGGGGCAGCATGCTGGCCATGGCGTTGCCGCCGCGCTGGAGGTGGGTCAGCTGATCGATGATCCGGCCCATGAGCAGCGGTTCGGCGAAGGCCGCGATCGCCAGCACGACGTTGGTGACTGCCAGACCGATGGCCAGCCGCCGTTCCGCCTTCAGGAAACCCAGGACCCGCCCGTACAGACGAACCATCGCCACAGCTCCGACACCCCCGGCGCGGCCCGTGTGTCCGGGTCTCGCGCCAACTCTTAAGGTCCGGGCGGCGGGCGGATATCGCTGATTCCGCCGCCAAACCCCTCACACGAAACGGCTTATGCCCGGGCCCGCCTGAACGGGCGATGACGGCCCTATACAGGGTCGAAGTCATCGCCTTTACGGTTCGTTCAGCAAGATTTCCTAACGCCGTGAATGACCCGGCCGCAAGCGATCGTGGGAACCGATCGTTTACGTGTCTGGTCCGGGCGCCGCGGCAGGGATCTCGCGACCGCACTCGGCCTCCTCTCGGGCCACGGCCGGTTCGTGACCTTCGCCGACATGATGGCGCTCCTGAAGAGCTTCTTCGTGATGGTCGCGGCCTATTCGACGCAGGGCCAGAAGACGATGGAGGTGGTCGCCGGCTCGATGCGCGACGCCTTCGGGGTGGACAAGGA
The DNA here is from genome assembly GCF_022829565.1 of Methylobacterium sp. J-001. NCBI lineage: Bacteria > Pseudomonadati > Pseudomonadota > Alphaproteobacteria > Hyphomicrobiales > Methylobacteriaceae > Methylobacterium > Methylobacterium sp. J-001. The sequence goes on along the minus strand of NZ_JAKSYN010000135.1, from coordinate 110,656 downwards.
ATCGAAGTTCGCCGGCCTCCTCGAATCCGAGGGTTTGCCGGCCGCCGGCCACGTTACATCCTTGCGCACCCTCCCGCCCGAGAAGGCCGCTGACCGGACCACACCGCCTCGGCGCGACCAGAGCAGCGCGTTCGGCCTGACCGAGACCAGCGAGTCGGACCATGTCGGCCTCGCGGTTGCCTCCCTGCGGCAGGCGCTGCCGGACATCGCCGAACTGTCGAAGAGCGTGGTGATCGTCCGGTCCGACCAGGGCCTCGACCTGTCGATCGTCGACCAGGACGGGCGCTCGCTGGTCCCGGACGGTTCGACCGGCCCGAACGAGCGCACCCGGCGCCTGGTGGAGACGCTCGCCCCGACCCTGCGCGACATGCCGAACCGCATCGCCGTCACGGGCTTCACCGCCACCGACCGGCCGGTTCGCCTCGGTGTCCGGCAGGGCCGACACCGAGGCGATGTTCCCCGACAACCCGTATCTGGCGGACAACCGGCGGGTGACGGTGACGCTGCTGAAGGAGGCGTCTCCGGTGCCGAACGTGAAGGGGCTTCCGTAGAGGACGCGCCTACTTGGCGGTGAGCAGCGCCCAGTAAACCTTGTACTTCGAGCCCGGTGCATAGGCCGTGGCGATCCCCATCCGGGTCGCCTCGGGCGCGAGCATCGTGGCGTCGTGCGGGGCGCTCTCGCGCCAGCCGGAGAACGCCTCCGCCAGGGTGTGGTAGCCGGCCGACAGGTTGGCGTTCACGTCGGCGAACCCGAGCCGCCCCACTGCAGCCTTCACGGTCTGCGCCTTGCTCGGCCGGTCGGCGAGCGCCATGGCGGCGGCCTCGGCCTCCGCCAGCCGCTGCAGCTCGGGATCGACCGTGAGGGGCCCGGCGCCGCGGTTGCGACGATAGGACGAGATCATGTCCCGGGCGGCGTCGGTGTCGACATGGGCGGCCTGGCTGGCCAGCGGCAGGTAGATGCTCGGCAGCGCCGTCGTGGTCGGCGCCTCGGCGGCGCAGGCACCCAGCAGGGCCAACGCCGGAACGCAGACCGCCGCCCCAAAGCCTCGTCTCAGGTTGCGTCCGCCCACGTTCGAAGATCCATGCTTGCGCATCCGGCTCGGACGCCCGGGCCATATAGGGAGCGCCGGGCGATCGTGCATCCGTGCCCGATGAAGCCGGGCGCCTGCCCTCAGCCCCCAGCGCTCCGGAGGCCGCGGTCACGCTGCGGCTGGGCCGGTGATGCCCCGGTCTCGTTGGAATCCTGAAGGGGCTTGGACTCCCGGGGTTCGGGCGCCTGTGCCGCCTGGCCGAACCGGCTCGCGATCTCGCCCATCGCGCTCTGCATCGCCTCGAAACCCTGCACCGTCACGATGCTGGCGCCGGGGCCGAGCGGCGGGATGAAGCCCGCCCCCGACAGGGTGGCGAACACCGCGTAGTTCAGGTCGGTCTGAACCTTCTGGCCCAGGCTGACGTCGACGATCCAGACCAGTAGCTCGAATTCCAGGAACGGGTCGCCGATCTTCTTGAACACCACCCGGGGGGCGGGGTCCTTCAGCACGTCGGCATGACCTTGAGCGCAGCCGACGATCATCTCGGCGGCCCGCACCGGGTCCTGGTTACGCAGCACGCTGACCGTGATGCTGACCCGGCCCGAGCGGTCGCCGCGCACCCGGTTCTTGACCACCCCGGAGATCAGGTTCGAGTTCGGCACGATCACGGACGACCGGTCGAAGGTCTGGATCTCGGTGGAGCGCACCGAGATGCGCTTCACGATGCCTTCCGAATCGCCGATCACCACCTGGTCGCCGACCCGGATCGGCCGCTCCCACAGGAGCAGCAGGCCGGAGACGAAGTTGTTGACGATCGACTGCAGGCCGAACCCGATACCGACCGACAGGGCGCCGGCCACGATGGTCAGCTTCTCCAGGCTGAGGCCGAGATACGAGAAGGCGAGGGCCAGCGAGAGCAAGAAGCCGAAATAGCCCGCGATTGTGGTGATCGAGTTGCGCAGGCCGGCGTCCAAGTCGGTGGCTGGCAGGTAGGTCAGTTCCAGCCAGCGCTGCACCGCCCGGGTGACGAACACGCCGAGCACCAGGATCCCGATGCCGAACGCGATGCTCGACAGCGAGATCGTCACGTCCCCGACCTTGAAGCCGAAGAAGGCCTGCCGGATCGACGAGACGATATCGGTGGAATCGAGCCCCCAGGGCGCCAGCACGAGAAGTGCCGCCACCAGGATCAGGATCACCCGGGCGGCCCCGGTCGCCAGGACCGAGATCTGGGTCAGCGAGCGCTTGCGCAGGCCGGTATTGGCCTGGAGCGCGGTGGCCAGCCGGGTCTCGTCACAGAGCGCGCGGCCGATGAAGGTGTCGACGCTCTGGACCAGCAGGTAGAGCAGAACCAGGACGCTCGCGGTCCAGATCAGCTGATCGATCAGGAAGGCCGCGAAGGCGACGTAACCCACGAGCGCCCCGACCCCGATCAGCGCCACCGCGGCCCAGCCGAGCAGCCGGGCCGGGCCGCCGATGCCCGTGGTGGTCTTGGTCGGCACATAGGGGCCGAAGCAGGCTTCCTCCTCCTGCTCGGTATCGGCGAACCGGTGGAGGCCGACCGCCAGGATCAGCGCCGTGGCGACAGCCCCGAGGCCGCGGGTCGCGATCGAGATCGGCAGGGCCGCCGAGATCCCGGAATTCAGCGCCTCCACGGATTTCACCACGGTCAGCACCGTGGCGATGCCGACCGCAAGCCGGGTCAGCCGGGTCGCGGCCGCATCGCCGACCGGGGCCGGGCGCCAGGCGGGCTTGTCGGGGCTGAGCAGCCCGTCGCACAGGGCCTCTACGAAGGCGATGAAGGCCAATCCGCCCAGGATCGCGGCGGCCACCGGCAGCAGCCGGGAGGGCAGCAGGTTGGTGGCGTCGAGCGCGTAGTAGACCGCGTAGGAGCCGGCCACCGCCGGTACGGTGCCGAGCAGGATCACCCGCCAGGCGGCCAGCAGGGTGGCGCGCCGCGACGGTTCCGTGGCGGAGGCGTCCCGCCGGGCGGCCCGGGGGGCGATGTTGCGCCGCCCGAAATACAGCGCGATCGAGATCCCGAAGGCGAGCCCGAGGAACAGCAGGTTGCCGATGCTGCCGTTGCGGGAGAACAGCAGCCCGATATCCGACAGGGCGCTCTGCAGCGAGCGCGTGTCCCGCGGTACGTCGGCCATGACCTTGGCCCAGAGGCCGGGGCCGACCAGGGGCTGCGAGCGCTGGAACAGGTCGCGGGTGAACGATTCGCGCCGGCGGTTCGAGACGCGGTCGATGATCTGATCGCCCTGCACCAGCAGGGAGCGGGCGAGCCGCTGGGTCTCGTCGATGCGGGTCACCGCGGCCTCGCGCTCGACGCGCTGCTCGGCGACATCCGCGCTCTCCTGAGTGTCCTTCGGCTTCGGGCCGAGCTGCGTCAGCCGCTCCCGCGCCGCCTCGAGCGGCGTGTCGAGCCGGGTGATCAGCGCGCGGATCTCCTCGGTGACGGTCCCGGCACTGTCGCGAATCGCCGAGAGATCCGCGACGGTCAAATCGGGATGCCCCAGCTGCTTCTCACGCGCCTCAAGCTCGGCCTTGGCGATGTCGAGCTGGGCTCGGACCGCCTTGAGCTGCTCGGACATCTCGGGCTTGGGCGCCGCGGGCTGGGGCGCCGCGGGCTTGGCATCGGCGGGCTTGGCCTCGACTGGCTTGGCGTCGGGCGCCTTCGCGTCGGCGGGCTTGGCGTCGGCCGGCTTGGTTCCTGGGTGCTGCCCGGCCGGGGTCTCGCCCTGAGCCCAGGCCACAGGTGGCGCGACGGCCGGGATCGCCAGCATCAGCGCGGCCACGAGGGCCAGCACGGGCCGACGTGGCGCGTCGTTGAGCTTCCGGGAGCGCACCAGCGTGCGGATCATAAGCTACCTCTCGTCGGGCGCGCCGGGCGCGCAAGCGGTGCCCGGCATCGGCGGACCGGCGGCATCGGGAACCGCGCGGGCCTTCTCGAGCGCTCGCCGCCGAAGGCGACACCGGATCGACATCGGCGAGCGCGTCGAATCGAAGCCTGAGGGGCGAGCGGGATGGCAAGGCGATCGAGCTCGCCTCTCGAGGCCGGGCGCTGTGGGCTTCCAATAGGGCGAAACCGTGCCACTGCCCACCCTCGGGCGGATCGCCGGGGCCAAGGCCTGCTGTGGGTGCGTCCCCGGGACCCGGCGGGAAAAGCTTCACAAGGGTGTCACGGTGGGATTAGATGAACATCAGATGGACAGGGCCTTTTCGTCGTCACGCGAAAGGGTTCGGCCGGCTCTGATGCCGGTCCGGCCCGGCCGCGTTCCGGTTGCTACCGCACCGACTGGCGTCACCGCGCGCCGGCCCGCCGCCCTGTTGCTCCTTCCGCCTCTCCCGCTGAGCCGACGCCCCGTCCGCCGGCCCGTCCTGCACTGGCTTCTGGCCGCGTCGGACGCGCCGGCGGGGCGCCGGCGCGTTCCCGCGCGTTACACGCGTCAGAGATAGTCTGAAGAGTCGCGCCGATGATGGATCTCCAAACCCTCGTCCTGAACGCGGATTATCGGCCGCTCTCCTACAATCCGCTCTCTCTCTGGTCGTGGAAGGACGCCTTCACAGCCCTGTTCCTCGACCGCGTCACCCTGGTGGCGAGCTACGATGTCGAGGCGCGCTCGCCGTCCCGGGCTCTGCGGGTGCCGAGCGTGGTGGCGCTGAAGAACTACGTCACGCTGGCCCGCAGCCCGGCCTTCACCCGCTACAACATCTACCTGCGCGACGGTTTCAGCTGCCAGTATTGCGGGCTCCGGCTACCCTCGGGCGGCCTGACCTTCGACCACGTGGTGCCGCGCTCCCGGGGCGGCCTGTCGAGTTGGGAGAACGTCGTGGCGGCCTGCTCGCCCTGCAACCTGCGCAAGGCCAACCGTACGCCGCAGGAGGCGGACATGCCGCTGGCGACCGAGCCGCGCCGGCCGACCCGCTACGAGCTGCACCATCGGCAACCCGAGTTCGACCACCGCCAGTATCACCACACCTGGCTCGACTACCTGTACTGGGACAGCGAACTGGAGAGCTGAGCGCGCGCCCGATCGCGCGATCTCGGCCGCCCGACGCTCGGTGCGCGGCGCGGAAACATCGCAGGCCTTCAGCCGGTCGCCCGACCCGGAAGGCCTATGTGGAGGCCGCGCCCCATCCCCGCCGGAAGAGGGGAGGATTGGCATATCGGCCGGGCTCGATCGGGCTTGGACGCTACGACCGCGTCGGGAACATCCCGGTGAGCAGCAGTGCGAAGGCTGCCAGGCCGAACTGCTCTTCCTTGCGATGCGTGGGATCGAGGAAATGGGCGGCGGCGCCGGCCGCGCAGCAGGCGACGCCGAGGCCGATCGTCAGAAATGACATCGCAATCCCTGCTCATCGCGCGTCGCCCTCGACGCTGCGAAACAGTCCCGGTCCCGGGGCCTGCCGGACGCCGTTGTCCGCTCAGGATGTTTTGTATTTGAATGCTTGCACGCCTGATGAAAGCTGAAAAGTCGCGGACGAAGTCTCATGAGCTGCTGTTGTTTCGGTGAGATGTATCAGAGTGATCGACATATCGGCCGCGATGTCTGAAGAGATGAAGTAAATGCCGTATTCGGTGCGATGGCTCGCCGGGCGCCGAATCCTCGGCGGTAGCGCACCCCGAAAAGAAAGCCCCCTCCCCGCATCGATGCCGTGATCCCGGACGCGTTGACCGTCCCGGCCACGCCCGCGTAATCACCTGCATGCTTACCACCTCATCCGACAGGTTCGACGTCGTGGTCGTCGGCGGCGGCCATGCCGGCGTCGAGGCGGCCGCGGCGGCTGCGCGCTGCGGCGCCCGCACGGCCCTGGTCACCCACGACCCCGCCACGATCGGCGCCATGTCGTGCAATCCCGCGATCGGGGGGCTCGGCAAGGGCCATCTCGTGCGCGAGGTCGACGCCCTCGACGGCCTGATGGGCCGGGTCGCGGATGCGGCCGGTATCCAGTTCCGCCTGCTCAACCGCCGGAAGGGGCCGGCCGTGCGCGGGCCCCGCACCCAGGCCGACCGCAAGCTCTACGCCGCCGCCATGCAGGCGGCCGTCGCCGAGACGGACGGGCTTACCGTGGTGGCGGGCGCCTGCGAAGACCTCGTCCGCGATCCGGCGGGGCACCTCTCCGGCCTCGTGCTCGCAGATGGCCGGACGATCGCCTGCGCCGCCGTGGTGCTGACCACCGGCACCTTCCTGCGCGGGCTGATTCATATCGGCGAGCGCCAGATCCCGGCCGGCCGGGTCGGCGAGGCGTCAGCGATCGGGCTGGCCCAGACCCTCGACAGGCTCGGCCTGCGCCTGGGCCGGCTGAAGACAGGCACCCCGCCCCGCCTTGACGGCCGGACCATCGACTGGTCGGGCCTGGAGATGCAGGAGGCCGATGCCGAGCCGGTGCCATTCTCGACGCTGACCCAGAAGATCACCACGCCGCAGATCCGCTGCGGCATCACCCGGACCACCCAGGCGGTCCACGACCTGATCCGGGCCAACCTGCATCGCTCGCCGATGTATTCCGGCGGCATCGCCAGCCGGGGGCCGCGCTACTGCCCGTCGATCGAGGACAAGGTGGTCCGCTTCGGCGACCGGGAGGGCCACCAGATCTTCCTCGAGCCGGAGGGGCTGGACGAGCCGACGATCTATCCGAACGGCATTTCCACGGCCCTGCCGGAGGAGGTCCAGCGCGAGATCATCCGGCTGATCCCGGGGCTGGAGCGCGCCACGATCCTGCGGCCGGGCTACGCCATCGAGTACGATTACGTCGACCCGCGCGAGCTCGATGCCGGGCTTCAGGTGAAGCGCCTGCCCGGCCTGTTCCTGGCCGGCCAGATCAACGGCACCACCGGTTACGAGGAGGCGGCGGGCCAGGGGCTGGTCGCCGGGCTCAACGCTGCCCGGTGCGCCGGCGGCCGCGACGTCGCGACCTTCGATCGGGCCGAATCCTATCTTGGGGTGATGATCGACGACCTCGTGACCCATGGGGTCAGCGAGCCGTACCGGATGTTCACCTCTCGGTCCGAGTACCGCCTGTCCCTGCGGGTCGACAATGCCGACGAGCGGCTGACGCCGCGGGGAATCGCGCTGGGCTGCGTCGGCCGATCGCGGGCCGATCACTTTTCGGTCTCGCAGACGGAGCTTCGAGAAGCGCGCAGCCTGCTCGATTCTTTGAGCCTCACGCCGAATCAGGCGGCCCTGCAGGGCATCGGCTTGAACCGCGACGGCATCCGCCGCAGCGCGTTCCAGCTGCTGGCCTATCCCGAGATCAACTGGGGACAGCTCGCGGCGATCTGGCCGGAGCTCGCCGAGACGTCGCCGCGCGTCGCCGACCGGTTGAAGACCGACGCGACCTATGCGGTCTATCTGGACCGGCAGAATGCCGACATCGCCGCCTTCCGCCGCGACGAAGCCGTGCGTCTGCCCGCTAGCCTCAACTATGCCGGGATCAGCGGTCTCTCGAACGAGATGCGGGTGAAGCTCGAGACCGTCCGGCCGGGCACCCTGGGTCAGGCGGCGCGGATCGAAGGCGTGACCCCGGCCGCCCTCACCCTGCTGGCTGCCCATGCGCGGCGGGCCGCACCTGCCGCCGACCGCCGCGCCCCATGAGCGATCCGGACCGCGCCCGCGTTCTCGCCGCCTCCGGTGTTTCACGTGAAACAGCCGCGCTGCTCGACCTTTACGTCGCCCAGCTCCGGCGCTGGCAGCCGATCAAGAACCTCGTTGGACCGGCGACCCTGGCCGAGGTCTGGAGCCGCCATATCGATGACGCGCTTCAACTCCTTGACCTCATCCCCGAGGCCCGGACCTGGCTCGATCTCGGATCCGGCGCCGGCATCCCGGGCCTGATCCTCGCCATCGCGGGCCGCGACCGCGGCATCCAGGTCGATCTAGTCGAGAGCAACGCCCGCAAATGCGCCTTCCTCACCGAGACCGCCCGCCTCACCGGCGCGCCGGTCCGGGTGCGCAATGCCCGGATCGAGGCGGTGATCGGTGATTATCAGGGCGTCGACATCGTCTGCGCCCGCGCGCTCGCGCCCATGACGCAGCTCCTGGCCTGGACGGAGCCGCTGTTGAAAACGGGCACCACCGGGCTGTTTCCGAAGGGCCGGGACGTGCAAGCTGAATTGACCCAGGCGGCTGCGCAGTGGAGAGTCGTTAACGACCTCGTGCCGAGCCGGACTGATTCCGAAGCCCGGATCGTGCGCGTCACTGCCCTCGCCGCCCCGAGCCATCGATGACCGAAGCGATCCTCGGCGATTCCGCCGACCGGTCCGTGGATCCGTCCAGCGATCCCGTCTTGCCCCCCGCCGAAAGACCGTCCGTGAGACATCCCCTGCGGATCCTGGCGCTCGCCAACCAGAAGGGCGGCGTCGGCAAGACCACGACGGCGATCAACCTCGGCACTGCCCTGGCGGCGATCGGCGAGGACGTGCTGGTCCTGGACCTCGATCCCCAGGGCAACGCCTCCACGGGGCTGGGCATCGACCGGGCCCGCCGCCAGGTCTCGACCTACGACGTCATGACAGGCGAGGCGACGCTGGCCGAGGCGGTGATACCCACGGCGGTGCCGCGGCTGTCGATCGCACCCTCCACCATGGACCTCCTCGGCCTGGAGATGGAGCTGGCGACCCTGCCCGACCGGGCCCACCGGCTGCGCGGCGTGCTCAAGGATATCGGCCAGGCTCAGGGCCTGAACCGGATCAGCTACGTGCTGATCGATTGCCCGCCCTCGCTCAATCTGCTGACCATCAACGCGCTGGCCGCCGCCGACGCGGTGCTGGTGCCGCTGCAATGCGAGTTCTTCGCCCTGGAGGGTTTGAGCCAGCTGCTGCGCACGGTCGAGCAGGTTCGGGGCGCCCTGAACCCGAAGCTCACCATCCAGGGCATCGTGCTGACGATGTTCGACCCGCGCAACAACCTCTCCGCCCAGGTGGTGGCGGATGTACGCGGTTTCATGGGCGACAAGGTCTACGAGACCGTGATCCCCCGCAACGTCCGCATCTCCGAGGCGCCGTCCCACGGCAAGCCGGCTTTGCTCTACGATTTGAAATGTGCCGGCAGCCAGGCGTATCTGCGCCTCGCTTCCGAGGTGATCCAGCGCGAAGGCCGGGTGCCGGCGGCGGCCTGATTGTGTGATCCCGGAAGATCGGGGATCGAGTGCGGAGCGTGACACGGGTGACAAGGATGGCGGAGGAGGGGGCACGACCCCGTCTCGGGCGCGGGCTCGCGGCGCTGATCGGTGATTTCGGCGATGTCGGGCAGGCGGCCAAGGCCGAGGGCAAGATCGAGCCGCAGCGCAAGGTCCCGGTGGAGTTCCTGCGCCCGAACCCGCGCAACCCCCGCCGCAGCTTCGGCGAGGCGGAACTCGCGGAGCTGGCGACCTCGATCACCCAGCGCGGCATCATCCAGCCGATCGTGGTGCGGCCGCTGGCCGACGTGCCGGGCGCGTTCGAGATCGTGGCGGGCGAGCGGCGCTGGCGGGCCTCCCAGAAGGCCGGGCTCGACGAAGTGCCGGTGGTGATCGTCGAGATCGACGATCGCGCCTCCCTGGAATTCGCCATCCTGGAGAACGTCCAGCGGGCCGATCTCAATCCGATCGAGGAGGCATCCGGCTACGAGCGCCTGATGCAGGACTTCGCCTACACCCAGAAGGAACTGGCCGAGATCCTGGGCAAGAGCCGCAGCCATCTCGCCAACACCCTGCGGCTGCTCAATCTGCCCCCCTCCGTGCAGGACCGGGTCACCGCCGGGGAGCTCACCGCCGGCCATGCCCGCGCGCTCCTGGCGGTGCGCGATCCCGAGGCCCTGGCCCGCCGGGTTGTAGCCGAGGGCCTGTCGGTGCGCGAGGTCGAGGCGATGGCCGCCGCCGAGGCGGCGGAGGCTGCTGCCCCCGACACACCCCGCCCCGGTCGCCCGCGCCTCTCCGCCGAGCGCCCTGCCCCGGTGCGTGAGCTGGAATTGCGGATCCGTCGGGCCCTGGGGGTCGCGGTGGTCTACAAGCCCAAGGACGAGACCTCGGGCGAGATCCGCATCCGCTATGAGACGCAGGACGAGCTCGAGGGGCTACTCAACCGGTTCAAGGTGTCGGAGCCGGAGCAGGGCTGAGGAGGCGTTTCACGGGCTCCCAGCGCTTCAGCGGCCTCTGAGATCCCTCCTTAAATCAGGGGTATCGCAGCCATAGGATGAACCCCCTTGTCATTCCGGGGCGCAGCAGGTGAGCCCGGAATCCAGATCCGCCGACGCGGCCAGACCTTGATCTTTCGGCGGCTATGGATCCCGGGTTCCGCTGCGCGGCCCCGGGATGACAAGGTGGGTGATCGAGCGCTGCGACAATTCCCAACCGTGAGGCCAATCAAATCTCCTCTGTGAGGAGGGGAACGCACGCCAGCGCGGGCCTACGCATCCTATCGAGCCAGCATCACCCCTAACGCCGCCGCCGGGCGCCCGCCTCGGCCACCCGCAGCAGTGCCGCGGAGGCCAGGGCGTGCGCCAACTCGGGCTCGGCCCGTCGGCAGGCCAGGATCGCGTCCTGAAGGGCTTTTGCGGCCTGCCGGAGGGTGCCGGCCGGCCAAGTGGCGAGCTGGCCCTCGATGCTGGCCTTGCGCTTGAAATGCAGGCCCCGCCAGGCCGCCGCCATCAGGGCCGGGGTCTTGTCCGGATTGTCGAGGCGGGTCGCCAGCAGGGTCAGGGCGTGCCGGAGGGCCGAGCCCAGCACCACGCCGGGATCCAGCCCCTCGTGCCGGAAGCGCCGGTAATCGCGCTCCACCGCCTCGCGGCGCCCGTCGAAGGCGGCATCGATCAGGGTGTTGAGCACGCTCGCGGCGACGTCGCTGGTGACCGCCTCGACATGGTCGAGGGTCACGGTGCCCTCCCCGGCCGCGTAGAGCGCCAGCTTCTCGATCTCCATCAGGCTCGCCCGCCGGTCGCCGCCGAGGCTGCGGACCAGGACCTCCCGGGCGGCCCGGTCGATCCGCAGGCCGCGCTCCTGGAGGGTGCGGTCGATCAGGTCGGCGAGCGTGCGCTCGTCGTCGGCGTAGCAGGGGATCGCCAGAGCCTTGGGCGAGCGCTCGCAGAGAACGCGCATCGGGTTGTTCTTGGCGAGGTCGCCGCCCTCCACCACGATCCGCGCATCGGCTACCGCGGCGCCGAGCACCGCCTCGACCGCCGGCGCGTAGTTGCGGCTGCCCGGCCGCACCCAGATCGACCGGCGGCCGCCGAACAGGCCCATCGTGCCGGCCTCGTCGCAGAGCCGGCCGGGATCGGAGGCGAGGCTGTCGCCGTCGATCCGCACCAGCGCGAAGGGGTCGGACGGGTCGGTGACGAAATCCTCGGCGAGTTTTCGCGCACGTTCGGTGACCAGGCCGGTATCCGGCCCATAGACCAGGATCACCGGTATACGCGGATCGGGCCCGCGCCGGATCAGCCCCTCGATCTCGCCCGCTTTGACCGCCGTCAAAGCCGGCTCACGGCTTGGTCGACAGCACGGCGGCCAAGCGCGTCTTGATCTGGTCGGCCAGGACACTGGCGAGACGGATCTCGGCGTCGCGCGCCGCGCGCTGGCTGGCGAAGCGCTGGACCGAGCGGTCGTAGGTCGCGGTCGAGGTCGCCACGCCCTCGGAATAGACCTTGGTGCCGGCCATGTCCTCCAGGCTGTACTTGATGTTGGCGACCAGCGTGCCGGCCTCGGCGCGGCCGGTGGTGGAGGAGACGATCGGGGTCTGCACGATCTCGGAGCCCGAGAGCTTCAGCCGATAGCGCTTGCTCGACGGCTGGCCCGACCCGTCCAACTCGAAGATCAGTTCGCTGCGCAGGTAATGCCCGAGCCGCTCCTGGCCCTGGGCCATCCCGACATCGTCGACCTGCACGGAGGCGAGCAGCGCCTGTACGGTCTCGCCGGAGGCGGTCGGCCCGTAGAGCGGGCGGAAACAGGCCGACAGGTTCAGCGCCAGGCCGGCCACACAGGCGAGGCGGCCGATCCGGACCACCACCGATACTCCCGAACGCACCATCACGTCGCCGTTCCGCCCCGCTTCGTTGCAGCCACTCTTAGCCCGGACCCGGAGGGCCGCGCCATGAGCCTATGGGGCAACCGTTACGATTCCTCTGCGGCGAGAGCGTGGTCGCTCGGTTTCAGACCGTTGCCAGATAGCCCGAGACCGTGACGATCGACAGGATCGTCGAGACCAGCACCACCGTGGAGGTCAGGTCGGCCTCGCGGCGGTAGAACTCCGCCAGCATGAACGGGCCGGTCCCGGTGGGCAGGGCGGCCATCAGCACTGCGACGTGCAGCAGCAGCGGCGGCAGGTCGAACAGGTACCGGCCGAGCCCGTAGGCGAGGGCCGGCTGCCCGACGAGCTTCAGGCCGACCAGCAGGGCCGCCGCTCGGGGCTGGGCGCTGCCGGGCCGGCGCTTCTGGGCCAGGAACAGGCCGAGCGCCACCAGGGCGCAGGGGGAGGCGGCCCCGCCGAGGAGCTTGAGAAATGTCTCGGCTGCTGCCGGTAGCGTGAGGCCGGCGCTCGGGACCAGGGCGCCGAGCGCCGGTGCCACCAGCAACGGGTTGCGGATTAGCGAGCGGCCGACCGCGCGCCAGACCGGGATGTTTGAACCGGCCTGCCCAGACCCGTGCGCTTCCCGCCGGAGCCCGGTCTCGATCAGGACGATCGCCACCGCGAACACGCCGCAGACCGTCAGGATCGCCGCCACGGTGGTGGGTGCCAGCGCCTCCGGGCCGAAGGCGACGAGTGCCAGGGGGAAGCCCATGAAGCCGGTATTGGGATAGCCGGCATTGAGCCCGTCCACGGCGGCGTCGGAGAGCGGGTGCCCCTCCCCCCGCCGGATCAGCACCGTGAGCGCGAACACCGCCAGGCTGCTCACCCCGAAGGCGGCGATGAAGCCGGGCTTCCAGATCGCGCTCCAATGGGCATGCGCGGTCACGTCGAACAGCAGCGCCGGCAGGGCCAGGAACACCACGAAGCGATTGAGTTCGGTGGTCGCGGCGGCACCGAGCACGCCGATCCGCCGGGCGAGCCAGCCGGAAAGGATCAGCGCGAAGATCGGCAGCACGACCAGCAGGGTCGAGAGCATGGGCGGCCCGGGTCGGAGGGTGAGGTTCCGGCCTTAGGCGGATCCCGCCCCGCCCTCCAGTGCTGGGGGCGGGGATCTGCCATGCCGGCCCCTGCCCCCGCGAAGCCGTTACCAGCGATAGATCAGGCTGCCGATCACCGTGGCGGGGGCGCCGCGATAGCAGAAGCCGGCCTGGCAGTTGTAGTAATCCCGGTCGAAGATGTTGAATGCGTTGATCTGCGCCCGGAAGCCTTTGTACTTCGGATCGAGCGCGGCGAAATCGTAGGCAACCAGCGCGTCGAACAGGGTCACGGTCGGGTTGCGGACCGTATCCTCGTCGTCGGCGAAGCTGTTGGCGTTGAACCGGATACCGCCGCCGACCGTCAATCCGCGCAGCGCCGAGGAGGGCGGGAACAGGTAGGTCAGGAACGACGCGAAGGTGTCCCCCGGGATGCCCGAGAGTCGGTTCCCGTCGATCGCCGCGCCGGTGACGACCGAGGTCTGCTTGACGAAGCGGAAATCGAGGTGGGTGTAGGCGACGGTCAGATTCGTCCCCGGCGCGAAGTTCGCTGTCGCCTCCATCTCGAAGCCGCGCGAGTTGACCTCACCGGTCGCCACTTGGTTGGCGAAGTTCGTGGGATCCTGACGCAGAATGCTGGTCTGGTTGATATCAAAGCCCGCGATGGCGGCGCTGATGTTGGTACCTGGGATGAGGTACTTCACGCCTGCTTCGATCTGATCGCCGGTGGCGGGCCTGTAGGGGCGACCCGTAACGACGTTGACGCCGACCTGCGGGGTGAAAGTCGTGGCGTAGCTGGCATAGGGTACGATGCCGGGCGCGAGCTCGTAGTTCAGACCGGCGCGGTACGTGAAAGCGCTGTCGTTCTGGCTCTGCGGCCCCGCGACGACGCCCCGGGTTACGCTCGCCGTGTCGGAGGCGACCCAATCCTGCCGTCCGGTCAGCGTCAGAACGAATCTCCCCCACTTCGCCTGTTCCTGGACGTAGACGCCGACCTGATCTTGCGCCTGGCGGGACGAGCGGTCGATGGTCGGCCGGGTGATCGGCTGTCGGCCGTAGTTCAGGGTGAGCAGGTTGAGGTCGGGCGCCACGCCGAAACCGGCGACGCTCGAGAAGTCGTAGTGGTAATAGTCGATGCCGGTCAGCAGCGTATGGGCGATCGGCCCGGTCCGGAGGTGGCCCTCGAGCTGTGTGTCGACCGCGAATGAAGCCAGCGACTGCTTGAACAGGCCGGTGGACCGCTGCGCGCTGAGGCCCGTCACCGCGTCGACCTGCGTGTACGAGAAGTTGGCGTCGACGCTGGAATAGCGGAAGTTCTGCCGCAGGATCAGGTCCGGCGAGAACACGTGCTCGAAGGCATAGCCGATCCGGTGCTGATCGGTCCGGTAAGTGTTGAGGGCGCCGTCACCCGAATAGATCCGCGACACACGGAAACCCGGGAAGTTGTAGAAGCTGGCATTGCCCGGGACGTTCGATTCCTGGAATTCCGTGAGCAGCGTGAAGGTCGTGTCGGCCGAGGGCCGCCACGTGAAGGCGGGGGCGATGGTGAACCGGTCATCCCGAACGCCGGGGCCGGGCAGGAATGTGTCGGACTGGCGGGCGACACCGGTAAGCCGATAGGCCATCGTTCCGTCCGATCCCTCGACCGGGCCGCCGATGTCGAAGTTGCCCTGGTAGCGGTCGAAGCTACCACCCTGGAACCACGCCTCACCGAACTGGGCGAAGACCGGGCGCTTGCTGGTCACGTCGACGATGCCGCCGGGAGAGCCGAGGCCGTAGAGCCCGGAGGCCGGCCCCCGCAGGATGGTCAGCGCCTCGGCGCCGTAGGGCTCGATGCGGGGGACAGCGAAGCCGACGCCCGTCTGGCGCAGGCCGTCGCGGAAGATACCATCGTAGGTCTCGGCGAAGCCGCGGATGTAGAACGAGTCCGCGCGGGGGTCGAAGCCGAAGACGTTGCTCGACACGCCCGGCGTGTAGGCCAGCGCCTGGTTCAGGCTCTGCACGTTGCGGTCGTTGAGCTGCTCACGGGTGACAACCGAGACCGATTGCGGAGTTTCGATCAGCGGTGTGTTGGTCTTGGTCGCGGTGGGGCTCACGCGCGCGACGTAGCCGGTGATCCCGGAGGGGCCGCCGCCGCCGCCGCTGGTGGCCGCGCTGTTGCCGTCGCCGCCGCTGACATTGGCGCCCCCGAAGCTGGCTCCGGCCGGGACCGTGGAGGCGGGTCGGGTGGCCTCCACGGAGATCTCGTTGAGCTGCACGGCACCCTGCGCAGCGGCCTGGGACGTGACGGCGGCGGTGGCCAGAGCCGTGGCGGTGACAAGTAACCCGAGGCGGGTGGAACGCATGGACGTGGAACCCTGAGATGCGCCGTTCCTTGGCGCTTCAATCACAGGATCAACCGTTCACGGGCTCTCGATCAAGCGGAAAACGTGTTTTAAATCACACACTTAGAAGTCTTCAAATCTGACATTATTCGTATTCAAAACTCTAGTGGAGGCTCGCGCAGGGCCTCCGCTTCGCGGGTGCAAACAGCCTGGTCGGGTGCTGCACCGCCTGCGGAGAGGGCGCCTCGCAGCTCGGTCCGGGCCTTGTCCAGATCGGCCCGGAAGCCTGGATCGCCCATCAGCGTGGCGAGGACCGAGGAGCCGGTGATCCGCCCGGCCGCGACGTCGCTGAGCCAGTGCACGCCGCAGACGACACGGCTCTCGCCGTAGGCCCGGCCCCGGGCCAGGATCGCGGTGGCTTTCTCGGGTACCAGGGAGGCCAGGATCAGCGCGTAGGCCCAGCCCTGGGTGGCGTGCCCGGACGGGTAGCTGAAGCTGTCGGTGAGCGCCTGGGTCCGCTGCACGCAGATCGGCGCCTCGTTGCCCACGAACGGGCGAAGCCGGCGGTAATGCACCTTCGGCCCCCGCGTCGCCCGGGCGAGGTCGAGCCGGGTGCGTTCCAGGAGGTGGAGCACCGCCGGCACCCGGGTCTGGTCGATCCGGGTGCCGAGCACGCAGGCGAAATTGTCGAGCACCGCGGACGCACCCTCCGACACGTCGTTGGCGGCGATCTCCCAGCGGGCGCTGCCCTTCAGGGCGCGGGTGCCGACGAAGGCCGCCCGGTCGGCCTTGTCGAGGGGCGCATCGTGGGCCGGTGGTGGTGGCAGGATCTGGATCGCATCGGGGCCCGCCGTCTCGGCCAGATAGGGTTTCACCGCCGGCTTGCCGGGCTTGAGCGTGTCGGCCCCCAACGATGGCGCCGCTTGCGGGTTCGCCGGTGCGGGGTGGGGCGTGTCCTCGGCGCGAACCGGAGTCGCGGCGATCAGGACGGCGAGGGCCGGCAGGGAGAGGGTGCGCAGCATCGGATCCGTAGCGGTTCGGGCGAAGGGGCGAGGACGAGGCGGGCCGCACCCGCAGACAAACGAACGGCTTGGCCGGACGGTTCAGTCCGCGCACAGGCCTCCGATCCTGTCCAGGGGCTCCCGTGACGGATGACAGACGGTTGACCCGGGCTGCCCGCCGCGCGAACGCTATGGCGTTTCCTTCCGGCTTCCCGACCGCATGGCCCAGCCCCTCGATCGCGCCCGCCTCCTGGAGGCCTTCGAAGCGCTCGGTGCCGACCTCGCTGAGCATGGGCGCTTCGTCGAACTCGCCGTCTATGGCGGCGGCGCGCTGATGCTGCAATTCGCATGGCGACGCGCCACTGAGGATGTCGATGCGGTTGTGCGGGCCGGCTACGACGAGGCGGTGCTCGCGCCTTCGGTGATCCGGGTCGCCGCGCGGATGGGGCTGGAGGCGGACTGGCTCAACGATGCCGTCGGCATGTTCACCCCGCTTGAGGAGGACGAAACCCTGTTCGCCGTGTCCGGCACGTATCCCACCGGTGGGACACCAGGACTTCGGACCGTCCTGGCTAGCCCTCCCTACCTCCTGGCGATGAAGTTGCACGCCTTGCAGAGCCTCGACCGCGGAGACCGAGACCTGAACGACGCGCGCGCCCTCGCGGCTCACCTGGGCTTAAGCGATGTGCAGGCGCTCGAGCGCCTCTATCGCTCGATCTATGGCGAGGACCCGTCGCCGGAGGTGCGAACTCGGTTTCCTGCGGTCATCAAGTCGGTGCCATGAGACCGCATTCCCTGGCGGAAGTCGTCGCGCGGGCGCGGGAGGACAGGGATTGGGAGCACCATCTGCGCGACTTCCTCGACGCCTTCTACGCCGCCGACGGCGACGTCACGCGGCAGGCGGGGTTCATCGCCGATGAGCCGGGTTTGCTCGGGCTTCCGGAGGCCGATGCGTTCCTGGGCGGGGCCGGGGAGCATCTGGCGCGGCGCTGGGGTTTGCGAATGCCCGCTTGGGTCCGGGCGGAGAGCCGGTATCTGACGACCGCCCTGTTCGTGCCCGACGACAAGGTCCTGCGGGGCTATCTCTTGTGCGTCAGCCCGGTGTCGTTCCGGACGCGGCTGATCTTCACAGGGCCGGACCCGCTCCAGCGCGCCCGCTTCCCCTACCATCGGGGCGTGATCACGATGCCGCCGGAACATGGGTTCCCGAAGGCGGAGCCCTGATGAGGCCAGGGCTCCGCCCTGGATCCGCAAAAGGTCCCGGACCTTTTGCGGATCCAGAAATTTGCCGGCTAAACCACCCGGATCGCGGCCGCCACCGCGGTGGGGAACTCCTCGTGCGGGCTGAGCGCCCCAGGGATCGCGACGCTCGTGACCTGGCCTTGGGCGATCAGCGCGTCCATCTCGGCGCCGGAGCGGCGCGGGGCCTTCTCGGGGCGCAGCACCAGGGTCGGCGGCAGGACGCCGCCGAACAGGTCCAGGAAGGCGGTGCGGTCGGCCACGGGGTCGAGGCCACCGGTGACGAAGGCGGCGGTGCCGAACCGGCCGTTCTGCTGGCGGGTGACCGCGTGCTTGGCGCGGATCACGTCCGGTGTGACGTGGGCCGGGTCCGCGTAGACATGAGCGCGCATCATCCGACCGATGATCGGCGGACTGATGTTGAGCCGGTAGAGGGCATCGCCGAGGATCGGCGCCTCCACGGCCCGGCGGATGCGGGGGAACCAGTGCGCGCGGCTCGGCATCGCGGTGGGCAGCGGCCCGCGCCAAGTCGGCGCGACCAGAACCAACCGCTCGAATGCCCGCGGGTGCCTGCGCGCTGCGGCGACCAAGTAGCCGGCTCCGTGGCCGGCCGCGACGCCGAGCGCGTAGGGGCCGGGGGCGGCGGCGAGCAGCGCATCCAGGAAGGCGTGCAGGGTGTCCGGACCGAGGGGGAGGCGGGTCCGCGGCCGGGCGCCGAAGCCCGGCCAGTCCGGCACCAGGCAGCGGTACTCCGAACCGAGGGCGCGGGCGAGATCGCGCATCTCGCCCCGGTCCGAGATCGTCGACAGGGCCGGCAGCAGGAGCGCATCGCGCCCCGTACCGATCACGTCGCAGAGGGTCGGCACCGGCCGGCCCGCTACGGTCAGGTCTAGATGCCGCGTCGTCTCCACCGGGCCACCCTCCCCTTCCACGCTTACGTGCGCAGCAGCTCGTTGATGGCGGTCTTCGAGCGGGTGCCGGCATCGACGCGCTTGACGATCACCGCGCAGTACAGGCCGGGGCCCGGGGTGCCGTCCGGCAGCGCCTTGCCGGGCATCGTGCCCGAGACCACCACGGAGTAGGGCGGCACGCGGCCGTACATGACCTCGCCGGTGGTGCGGTCGACGATCTTGGTCGAGGCGCCGATATAGACGCCCATGGACAGCACGCTGCCCTGGCCGACGATGACGCCCTCGGCCACCTCGGCGCGGGCGCCGATGAAGCAATCGTCCTCGATGATCACCGGGTTGGCCTGGAGCGGCTCGAGCACGCCGGCGATGCCGGCGCCTCCTGAGATGTGACAGTTCTTGCCCACCTGGGCGCAGGAGCCGATCGTCACCCAGGTGTCGACCATCGTGCCTTCGCCGACATGGGCACCGAGATTGACGAAGCTCGGCATCAGCACGGCGCCCGGCGCGATGTAGGAGCCGCGGCGCACGAAGCAGCCCGGCACGGCGCGCAGGCCGGCGGCGCGGAATTCGGCCTCGCCCCAGCCGGCGAACTTGGAGGCGACCTTGTCCCACCAGGGCGCGCCGCCGGGGCCGCCCTCGATCGTCGCCATGTCGTTGAGGCGGAAGGAGAGCAGCACCGCCTTCTTGAGCCACTGATTGACGACCCAATCCTGGTTGCCGCTCTTCTCGGCAACCCGGGCCTTGCCGGAATCGAGCAGGTTCAGCGCCTCCTCGACCGCCTCGCGGACGGCACCCTGGGTGGACGTCGAGATGCCGGCGCGCTCCTCCCAGGCCGTCTCGATGGTCTTGGCGAGGTCGGAGGTGGACATGGGCGCACGATGCTCTCGATGGCGGGAGCCCGTGCTTACAAGCGGGCACCGGGGCTGTCACCCGGGGCGGCTTCAATCCTCCAGCAGAACCCGCACCCGGTCGAGATCGGTCACGAGGTCGACGAGGTCGATCGCCAGGGTGTCGTAGACGGATTGGGCGGCCGCAGGGAACTCCTCCAGCACGCGGCGCATCAGCGTCGGGGTGATCCGCATGACTTCGGCGGCGCCCTCGGCCCGGGCCTCGGTCGGGCGGGTGCCGCGCACGAACAAAGCGAGCTGCCCGATCAGCGCGGAGCGCCCGGCCCGCACCGGCTCGGCCTCAGTGACTCGAGGGGCGAGCCGGATCGTCCCCGACATCACCACGAAGCCGCCATCGGCTGGGTCGCCGCGGGCGAAGAGCAGGTCGCCATCGGCCAGCTCGCGCCGCTCGGCCGCGAAGGTCAGCAGGCGCAGGGCGTCCCGGTCGAGGAAGCCGAACAGCGGCGCGTCTGCGAGGATCGCGATGTCGTCGTCGAGCCCCAAAGAACCGCCCCACCACCTGCGTGCAAACGAGCCTGAGCCTCGCTTACACGCAAATCCCTAAAGCCCTTCCCGATCGCGTTGCAATCGCGCTTGGCTCTCGGTTCGCGCCGTGAGGCGCAGGGGGCGATCAGGGGAGCAGCTTGTAGCCGCCGCCTTCGGTGACGAGGATCGCAGCGGTGGCGGGGTTCGGCTCGATCTTCTGGCGCAGCCGGTAGATGTGCGTCTCCAGCGTGTGCGTGGTGACGTGGGCGTTGTAGCCCCAGACTTCGGCGAGCAGGGTGTCGCGGTTCACCACGGCCCGGCCCGCCCGGTACAGGAAGCGCAGGATCGCGGTCTCTTTCTCGGTGAGCTTGAGCTTCGAGCCGCGCTCGCCGACCAGCAGCTTGGCGCCGGGCCGGAACGTGTAGGGGCCGATTTGGAACACCGCATCCTCGGACGCCTCGTGGCTGCGCAGATGCGCGCGGATCCGGGCGAGCAGGATGCCGAACTTGAACGGCTTGGTGACGTAGTCGTTGGCGCCCGCCTCCAGACCCTCGACGTGGTCGGCCTCGGAATCCTGCGCGGTGAGCATGATCACCGGGCCGCGGAATCCGCCGGTGCGCATCCGGCGCACGGCCTCGCGCCCGTCGAGGTCGGGCAGGCCGACATCCATCACCGCCAGGTCGATACGCTCGGCCCCGACCCGCCGGACGGCGTCCGCGGCGTTCGCCTCGGTGACCACGGTGAATTCCTCGCAGAGGTCGAGCTGCTCGGTAAGCGTGTCGCGCAGAATCGCGTCGTCGTCACAGATCAGGAGGCGGTAAGCATTCGACATCGTCCGGGGCCCTGGAGCTCGCTGTGGGACCGGGAGACCCGATGGCCGGAACAGCGCGCGGTGACAAGAATCTGGAGCACGCCGTCCGTCGCGTGACAACACCGCCGGCTCCAGGAAAGCGGGGCCGGCGCACCGGAATCCAAGGGCGTTCGGTCCCCCCGTCGCAGGGCGATGGGCTGTTCGCTCCCGAATCCCGGCTCCGACGGCCTGGGTTCCGAGGCAAGGATAGGGCTTCGTTTGTGGCTGGAAATTGCCTTGCGCGCAATTTTTCTCGGTTTCGGTATTGGATACCGGGTAGAACGCCGGCCGATCCGCCGAGGGATCGCGTGCCGGCGGCTCGGATCGGGGCCTGTGAGGCGGGCAGGGGAGGGGCGTTGGTGCGGAGAGATCGGCGTGAGCGGCCCGGACTCGTCCGCGTGACCCTGGGCGAGATCCGGGTCCGCGCCATGGTCGACGACCGCCGCCGGGGCCAGCTCTTGATCGGCCCGGCCGTGATTCCCTGCGCCCTCGGGGCAGCCGGAATCGTGAGTGACAAGCGCGAGGGCGACGGCGGCTCGCCGCGCGGGCGCTTCCGCCTGCGAGGGGGCGCCTACCGACCGGATCATCTCGGTCTACGCCCGCGCACAGCTTTGCCCTTGCGGGCGACCCGACCGGACGACGGCTGGTGCGATGACCGCCGGGACCGCCGCTACAACCGGCCGATCCGCCTGCCGGCCCCCGGCATCAGCGCCGAGTCGATGTGGCGGCCGGACGGGCTCTACGACGTGGTGATCGACCTCGATTACAACCGCGCGCCCATCCGGAGAGGGCGGGGCTCGGCGATCTTCCTGCACATCGCCCGGGACGGCTACCGTCCTACCGAGGGCTGCGTCGCGCTGGCCAGGGCAGACCTGTTGCGGCTGCTCAGGCGGCTCGGCCCGCGCACGCGTCTGCGGATCGGGTAACCCTCACGCCTTCCGGGTCCGCGCTCCGAAAATCGCCGTCCCGACCCGGACATGTGTGGCGCCCTGCTGGATCGCCGCCGGAAAATCCGCGCTCATGCCCATCGAGAGGATCGACAGGTCGTGCTCCTCCGCCAGCCGGGCGAGCAGGGCGAAATGGGCCGAGGGCGGGTCCTCCGCCGGCGGGATGCACATCAGGCCCTGGATCGCGAGGCCGTGCGTGTCGCGGCACGCGGCCAGTAGGGCGGCGAATTGATCCGGCAGGACGCCCCCCTTCTGCGGCTCCGCCCCGGTATTGACCTGGATCAGCAGCTTCGGGGCGCGACCCGCGCGCTGGATCTCCTTGGCGAGCGCTGCCGCCAGCGACAGCCGGTCGAGGGAATGGATCACGTCGAACAGGGCCACCGCCTCGCGGGCCTTGTTGGATTGCAGCGGCCCGACCAGATGCAACTCGACATCCGGGTAGCGGCTGCGCAGGTCCGGCCATTTCGCTGCGGATTCCTGGACGTAGTTCTCCCCGAACACCCGCTGGCCCGCCTCCAGGGCCGGGACGATGCCCTCCGCCGGCACGGTCTTGGAGACCGCCACGAGCTGGACCTCCGCCGGGTCGCGGTCCGAATCCTCGGCCGCCTGTGCGACGGCGGCGCGGACCTCGGCGAGCCCGGCGGCGACATCGGCCTCGCCGACAGGCGGCTTGGCGGTCGGCTGCCCCATCCCGTCCGTCGGGGGAGCGTTCGAGTCGGTGATCGCGTCGTTCATCGCGTGTCTGTCCTGTCACTGCCGGGCCCGTCCCGGGAGGCGGGTGCTCCAACCCACCCCCGCATCCTGAGGTGCCCGGCGACCGAAGATCGCTGGGCCTCGACGGAACCCTCCAGGGATCGCACGGCTGGCTGGAGGCCTCCTTGGCGGTCTCCGCTCCGCTGCGCCGTCTCAGGATGAGGGGGATGGGTGGGACCGCCCTGGTGCGGGCCCCTCTCATGAACCGTGTGCTGCCTGCCGACCTATGCCGTTGCGTGGCGGGCGCAAGCCCGGATCGGTGCATCCGTTGACCGGCTCCGGCGCAGATATGCTACTGGGCCACAACGTGCCGCGGCTCTCACCGATCAGCCGCCGAGCCCCTGACCCAGCCGGATCCATGACCAGCACTGCCCCTTCCGCCGTCGAGCGCTACAACGCCAAGGATGCCGAGCCCCGCTGGCAGGCCGCCTGGGCGGAGCAGCGGCTTTTCGAGACCGACAACGCCGATGGGCGCCCGAAATACTACGTTCTGGAGATGTTCCCGTATCCGTCGGGGCGCATCCACATGGGCCACGTGCGCAATTACGCGATGGGCGACGTGGTCGCCCGGTACAAGCGCGCCCGGGGCTTCAACGTGCTCCACCCCATGGGCTGGGACGCGTTCGGGCTGCCGGCCGAGAACGCCGCCATGGAGCGCAAGGTCAACCCGCGGGACTGGACCTACGCCAACATCGCGTCGATGCGCGACCAGCTGAAGGCCATGGGCCTGTCGCTCGACTGGAGCCGGGAGATCGCGACCTGCGACCCCGATTATTACAAGCACCAGCAGCGCATGTTTCTCGACTTCCTGGACAAGGGGCTGGTCACGCGGCGCACCGCCAAGGTGAACTGGGACCCGGTCGATCACACCGTGCTGGCCAACGAGCAGGTGATCGACGGGCGCGGCTGGCGCTCCGGCGCCCTGGTCGAGCAGCGCGAGCTGACCCAGTGGTTCTTCAAGATCACCGATTTCGCCGAGGACCTGCTCACCGCGCTGGACGGGCTGGACCGCTGGCCGGAAAAAGTCCGGCTGATGCAGAAGAACTGGATTGGCCGCTCCGAGGGGCTGGAGGTCCGGTTTGCCCTCGCCCGGCCGCCGGCCGGCGCGGCCGAGTCCGTGACGGTCTACACCACCCGGCCCGACACCCTGTTCGGCGCCCGGTTCCTGGCGATCGCCGCCGACCATCCTCTGGCCGCGACCCTGGCCGCGAACAACCCCGACCTCCAAACCTTCATCGAGGAGTGCCGGCGCACCGGCACCGCCCAGGCGGCGATCGACACCGCGGAAAAGCTCGGTTTCGACACCGGCCTGACCGTGCGCCATCCCCTAGACCCGGCCTGGGAGCTGCCGGTCTACGTCGCGAATTTCGTCCTGATGGACTACGGCACCGGCGCGGTGTTCGGCTGCCCGGCGCACGACCAGCGCGACCTCGATTTCTCGAACAAGTACGGGCTCGGTAACGTGCCGGTGGTCTGCCCCGAGGGCCAGGATCCGGAGGCGTTCCTGATCACCACCACGGCCTATGTCGAGGACGGGCGGATGATCAATTCGCGCTTCCTCAACGGCATGACCACCGGGGAGGCCTTCGAGACCGTAGCGCGCCGTCTCGAGCAGGAGGGGGTGGCCAAGCGCAAGGTCCAGTTCCGCCTGCGTGACTGGGGCGTCTCGCGCCAGCGCTACTGGGGCTGCCCGATCCCGATCTTCCATTGCGAGACCTGTGGGCCGGTGCCGGTGCCGATCTCCGACCTGCCGGTGAAGCTGCCGGACGAGGTGTCCTTCGACCAGCCCGGCAATCCGCTGGAGCGGGACCAGGCCTGGCGCAACGTGCCGTGCCCCAAATGCGGCGCGCCGGCCCGGCGCGAGACCGACACGATGGACACGTTCGTCGATTCGTCCTGGTACTACGCCCGCTTCACCGCGCCCTGGCTCACCGACGCCCCCACCGACCGCGCCACGGTCGATCGCTGGCTGGCGGTGGACCAGTATATCGGCGGCATCGAGCACGCGATCCTGCACCTGCTCTACGCAAGGTTCTTCATGCGGGCGATGCGCGAGACCGGCTGGGCCGGCGTCTCCGAGCCCTTCGCCGGCCTGTTCACGCAGGGCATGGTCGTCCACGAGACCTACAAGGACGCGACCGGCGCCTGGGTGCCACCGGCCGAAATCCGCTTCACCACGGAGGAGGGCGAGCGCCGCGCGTTTCACGTGAAAACTCAGGCGCCGGTTGCGATCGGCCCGATTGAGAAGATGTCGAAGTCCAAGAAGAACGTGGTCGACCCGGACGACATCATCGCGAGCTACGGGGCCGACACCGCGCGCTGGTTCGTGCTGTCCGATTCCCCGCCCGAGCGCGACGTGATCTGGAGCGAGGAGGGCGTGCAGGGCGCTGCCCGCTTCGTCCAGAAGGTCTGGCGGCTGACCCATGCCGCGCTGTCCGCGAGCGGGGACGGCGCCGCCGACCTCACCCTGCGCAAGGCCGCCCACCGGGCGCTGGCCGCGGTGCAGGACGATATCGAGCGCCTGCGCTTCAACCGCTGCGTCGCCCACATCTACACCCTGGCCAACGCCCTTGAGGACGGGCTCCGCGGGCCGGTCTCGCGCGCGGCGGCCACGGAAGTGGCCGGCATCCTGGTGCAACTCATCGCCCCGATGATGCCGCACCTGGCCGAGGAATGCTGGACGGCGCTCGGCCGCCCTGGGCTGGCCGCCCAGGCCCCCTGGCCGGAGGCCGAGGCCGGGCTGCTGGTTGAGGACGAGATCACCCTGCCGGTGCAGATCAACGGCAAGAAGCGCGCGGATGTGACGGTGCCCCGCGACGCCGACCCCAAGGCGGTGGAAGCCGCCACCCTGGCCCTGGAGACGGTCCAGAAGATTCTGGAGGGCAAGCCGCCGCGCAAGGTGATCGTCGTCCCGGGGCGGATCGTGAATCTGGTGATGTGAGTTTGTGGAGTGCTGTCGGCGGGCAGGCCTTATCTCCTACCCGCGCCCTCATCCTGAGGTGCCCGCTTCAGCGGGCCTCGAAGGAGGGCTCCGGAAATCGCTCGACTGGCTGGAGGGCTCCTTCGAGGCCTCCGCTCCGCTGCGGCACCTCAGGATGAGGCGACGGGTTGGACTTGCCGCAGACCCAGCTCTACGGCGCCGCCAGCCCCGGATCCTGCCCGTTCGTCTGCAGGCTCCGCGCGATAAACCCATCCGCCTTCGCCTGCGCGAGGAAGCCCGCAAGAAAGGCCGCCCCCGCATCCCGCCCCACTGGCAGGCCCATCGCCTGCGGGATCTCCATGAAATGCCCCGGCAGCAACCGCACCTCCGGGTGGAAGGCCGCGTAGGCGGCGAGCGGCTGATGCACTCCGGCGGCGACATCGAGCCCGTCCCGGGCGAAGGCCGTGACCGCCTCCGCCGAGGTCGGCGCCCGCACCAGGCTGGCGTGACGCAGCGCGCGGGTCAGGAACAGGTCGTAGGCGCTGCCGCGTCCCACTGAGATCCGGATCCCGGTGCGGTCGACGTCCGGCAAACTCCCGATCGGCGAGGCGGCGGGCACGAGGTAGCTGCCGGCGATCAGCACGTAGGGCGCCGTGAAGGCGATGCCTTCGGCGCGCTTCGGGTCGATCGCCAGGAAGCAGATGTCCCAAGTCCCGGACCCGGCCGAGCCCGAGACGGTACCCGCCCCGGGAAACGTCACGAACGCCACCGGCATGCCGAGTTTCTGCGCCAGCGCCCGGGCGAGATCGACCGACACGCCCGCCGGGCCATCCGCCCCGGACCGGGCCAGAACCGGGTTGCCGAGGTTGATTGCCGCCCGGAGCGTGCCGGTGGGGGCGAGGTCGTGCAGGATCGCGGGGGAGGGCGTCATCGGGATCGTCTCCGCGTGAGCCCGGGTGACGATGAGCAGGGCGCACAGGGAAGCGGCGATCCGGATGGTCATCCCCGACCTCCGCCCGCCGCCCGTCGGCGCCCCCGGGCCAGCATGTTGAGGCCCTCGACGCCGGCCGAGAACGCCATGGCTGTGTAGATGTAGCCCTTCGGCACGTGGGCGCCGAACCCTTCGGCGATCAGCGTCATGCCGATCATGATCAGGAAGCCCAGCGCCAGCATCACCACGGTCGGGTTGCGGGCGATGAAGGCGGAGAGCGGCTCCGCTGCGACCAGCATGACGATCACCGCCACGACAACGGCCACCATCATCACCGGCACGTGCTCGGTCATGCCGACCGCGGTGATGATCGAGTCGATCGAAAACACGAGATCGAGGAGCAGAATCTGGCCGATCGCGGCACCGAACCCGATCGTGCCGCCGATCTTCTTCTCATCGGTCTCGTCGGGATCAACGCTGTGATGGATTTCCTTGGTGGCTTTCCAGAGCAGGAACAGGCCGCCGCCGATCAGGATCAGGTCGCGCCAGGAGAAATCCTGGTTCAGGACCGAGAAGACCGGCTCGGTCAGGTGCACGATGAACGCGACCGTGCCCAGAAGCCCAAGTCGCAGGATCAGGGCCAGCCCGATCCCGATCCGCCGCGCCCGGGTCTGCTGGTCAGGCGGCAGCTTGTTGGTCAGGATCGAGATGAAGATCAGGTTGTCGACGCCGAGCACGACCTCCATCACGATGAGGGTCGCGAGCGCGACCCAGACGGCCGGCTGCGTGGCAAGCTGGATCAGGTCAGTCACGGGTCGGGCGTTTCGTGGTCCGGGAACAGGCGGCTGCCTAGGGTGGAAAGGTCGAACGGACCGGGGCGGCTCGCCGGATCGGGGGCGTAGACCCGGAGGATCTTTGGGCAGACCTTGAAATGAGCGGGCGTGTGGGTGGTCAGCTCGCCGTCGGTGTTCACCGGCCGGGGCTTACGTGTCGCGATCTTGATCTCCCGCGTCTGGAAGGCGCGCACGTCGGCGGCGCGTCCATGGGTGCCCCGGCGCAGGGCCGGCAAGAGCGCGATCAGCCGCCACCAATGCGCGACTTCCAGGCTGTAGAAATCGAGCTTGCCGTCGTCGACCGTGGCGGTCTCCTCCACGGTCATGCCGCCGCCGTAGTGCCGGCCGTTGCCGACCGAGACCTGGATCGTCGTCACCCTCTCGACCGTGCCGTCATGCACGATGGTTACGGTGAACGGCCGCACTCGGCGCAGCACCCGGATGGCCGCGACCGCGTAGCCGAGCACCCCCCAAGTCTTCTTCGACTCCGCGGTGAGTTCGCCAGCGAGTTCGGCGGAGAAGCCGATGCTGGCGACATTGAAATAATAGTGGCCGTTGACCCAGCCGAGATCGACCGGCCGCGCTTCCGCCGTCGGGATGAACCGGGCTGCGGCCAGGGGATCCAGCGGCAGGCCGAGCGAGCGGGCGAGGTCGTTGGCCGTGCCCAGCGGCAGGATGGCGAGGGGCAGGCCGCTCTCCACCAGAGCGGGCGCGGCCATGTTCATGGTGCCGTCGCCGCCGCCGAGGATCACGAACTCGACATCCTTGGCGCGCGCGCGGATCACCTCGCGGCAATCGGCATCCGGCGGCGGCTCCACCGGCTCGATGCCCCCGGCGCGCAGGATTCCCCGCACCTCGTCGAGGTCGAGGCCGCCATTGCGGGCCTTCGCGTTGCAGATCAGCAGCGCCCGACGCCGGTCCCCGCTCATCGCGGACTCCGATGCGGGTTCGGGGTTGCCTCGGTCTCAGGTCGGGCCACGGGAACCTCGATGCGTGGGGCGAAAGATCGCCTGAAACCGGCGACGGCCAAGATTGTCCCCCACTTGGTAGTGGAACGGTCGAACGCAACCCCGTCATCCACGCAATCCCCGGCTGGTGTCGGCCCGACACATCGGCAGAGTCGTGGGCGCGCCTGCACCAAACCGTGGAACCTCCTCGGCATGCGGGCGCGTTCTCATCACGTCTGCCCCGGCCGCCAGGAAGGCACCGATGCCCGCCACCATGCCCACCCGACCACGTGCCCTCGCGCTCGGCGTGATCCTGCCTCTGGCCTTCGTCGGCGGCGCCTCGGCCCAGCAGGGGGCATCGTCGCAGAGTTCCTGGGTCGATCCGCCGGCCCGAGCCTCGACCGCCGCGCCGGCCAAGGAGCCTATGAAGGCCGTGAGCCAGGAGCAGGCCAAGCCATCGACGGACGCGAGGGCCACGGTCCGGCAGGCGGCCAAGCCCGAGCCTGCGGACGATGCCCTGCCCAAGTCCACCTCGACCAAGGCCGCGGCTCCCCGGCGTGCGGCTGCCCTGGAGCGACCGCCGGTCCGCGAGACCCTACGGCGGCAGGCACTCCATCCTCGGCGCCTCGCCGACACGCCGGCCGCCATGGTCCCCACGCCGGCCGCTGCCTCCTCCGAGCGCGCCGCCATCGCCCGGGCGCTCGCGGCGAATTACCTCGCCACCGTCTCCAGTTCGGGGGACACGATGGTGGGCGCCGCGCCGCATTTCTATGGGACGCGGGTGCGCTTCTACGGCCACCCCATAACCCTCGCCGGTCTGGTTGCCGAGAAGCGTAGCTTCGTCCAACGCTGGCCCGAGCGTCGCTACGAGCCTCGGGCGATCCGCACCGCCTGCGATGCCGAGACCTGCACGATCCGCACGATCGTCGATTTCCGCACGGCGAATCCCGGTCGCGGTGCGATCTCCACCGGGGCGGCCGAGCTGGTCCTCGAGGTAAGCTTCACGGGCTCGCGCCCGGTGATCGTCGCCGAGACCGGACGGGTCCTGCGCCGCAGCGTCCAGGCCGGCACCCTGGCTCCCTCGCCCGGCAAAGCGTAAAGCGGCATCCGTGCGGCGCACGGCGATGCCGGGATCGGGTTTATGACGTCTTCAACGATGGCGGCGGAACAGGAGGCGGGGCCGGCGCGTCCGGCTCTCGACGATCCGGAGCGTGCCGCCCTCCGCGAAGCGATCCGGACAGCGATCGCCCGGGCGCGGCCGCGCCCGGTCGCCGTGCGGACGCTCGAACTTATGGCCGAGGCGGCGATCGTGCCCGGGGCCTACGGCTACCGGGTGCTCGACCGCCACGGCGTTCCGCGCCTGCGCCTGGGCACGTCCGACCCGATGACGCTCGCGGATTTCGTAGCGGAACTGAAGGCGCGGCACCCGGCCCTGTTTCTGCCGGCGGAGCCAGAGCCTGCGCCCGCCCCGGCCCTGGAGGAGGCCAAGGATTCGCCGATCCTGACCAGCGCCTACGAGATGAAGGTCGCCACTGCCCGCTTCGTCGAGACACAATCTGAGCGGGCGCGTTCGCTCGCCGAGCGGTCCACCGAGCAGGGGCGGGCGCTGGCGCAGAACGCGGCTGGGCGCTTCGCCACCCTGCGGACGGGCTTGCAGACCCGGTTCGGCGGACCGACCGATGGAACTGCAGTGTCGGTGCGTAGCTCGGATCCGGCCGCTGCCTGGAACAAGGGACCAGGCCGGATCGGTGAATCGATCCGCGGCACCCTGTCCAGCTTGCGCGCGCGACTCGGCTTCGGCGTCGGAACCGGTGATGAGGGCGGCCGTCATCGCCGCTGGCTCGTCGGTGCAAGCACAGCCGCCCTGGTGGCGGTCGTTGCTGCTGGTCTGGTCCTAGCCGGGCGTGAGCCGGAATCCACGCGCCCTGCGGCTTCGCGGGCGACGTCGCCTCAGGCCGCCAATTCTCCGGCCAGCTCCCCGACGAACCCAGCGGTGGCTCCGCCAACTGCTTCACAGGCCGCGCCCCCCGACACGGTCACGCCCCCGCCTGAGACCGGCGGCGATCCGGAACCCGACACGCCGCCGCCTGCGGCCAATGCCATCACCGGGCCGGCCCAAGTGATCGATACCGCGACCCTGAAGCTCGGCGGCAAGGTCGTGCATCTGTTCGGCGTCGAGTGGGTGCGGGGCGGCCAGGCCGACGAACTCGCCCGCTACCTCGCAGGCCGCCCTGTGACCTGTCAGCCGGCACCGGGCAGCGAGAACATGAACTGTCAGGTGAACGGCCGCGACCTCTCCGAGGTCGTGCTGTTTAACGGCGGCGGCCGGGCCTCCCCGGAGGCAAGCCCTGAACTCGTCGCGGCCGAGGATCATGCCCGCAGCGAGCGACTCGGCGTCTGGAAGCGCTGAGCGAAGTGCTTTCACGGGGTTCTGCCCCACTCCGAACGATCACCCAGCTTTTGAAACCGGTATGTCTTCGAGAGCGGGGAAGGCCATGCGAGGCGAGATCTTCGGGCGAACCGCGGACGGGCAGATCGTCACGCGGCACATCCTGAGCCGGGGCAGCCTGCGCGTCCATGTCCTTGATTTCGGCGCGGTGATCGCGGCGATCGAGGTGCCCGATCGGGCCGGCTGCAGCGCCAACGTCGTCCTCGGACTCAATACCCTGAAGGGCTACGAGACCGTGAGCCCGAGCTTCGGCGCCCTGGTCGGCCGCTATGCCAATCGCATCGCGGGCGGGTGCTTCAGCCTTGACGGCCAGACCTATCGGCTGCCGGTGAACGAGGGTCCCAACACCCTGCATGGCGGCGACCGCAACTTCGGCAAGCATCTGTGGCACGTGGAGGCGGCCGACGGCACGAGCCTCGCCCTGGCCCGCCGCTCGCCGGACGGGGAGGAGGGATTCCCCGGCAACCTCGACGTCCGCGTGCGCTACAGCCTGCCCGAGGACGGGCTGCTGCGCCTCGATTACGAGGCGGTGACCGAGCGGCCGACGATCCTGAACCTCACCAACCACAGCTACTTCAATCTGGCCGGGGAGGGGACCGGCAGCGTGCTCGACCACATGGTTCAGGTCGAGGCCGACGCGTTCACCCCCACGGACGCGACGCAGGTCCCCACCGGCGAGATCCGGCCGGTCGCCGGCACCCCGTTCGATTTCCGCACCCCGCACGCGCTGGGGGACCGCATTCGGGTCGGCGATCCGCAGATCGCCTTCGCAAAGGGCTACGACCACACCTTCGTGCTGCGCGGTCCCGCCGGGACCCTGCGCCCGGCCGCGACCTGCATCGATCCGGGCAGCGGACGTCGGCTCGACGTGGCGACCACACAGCCGGCCCTACAGCTCTACACCGGCAACAACCTGGACGGCACGCTGATCGGCCCCTCCGGCCGGATCTACCGCTCCGGCGACGGCGTCTGCTTCGAGACGCAGGGCTTTCCGGACGCCCCGAACCAGCCGGGCTTTCCCTCCGCGGTCCTGCGGCCGGGGGAGGTGTTCCGGGCGGTCACGACGTTCCGGTTCTCGGTGGCCTGAAACATCAGGCCGCGAGAACCAGATCCTCCCCGTCCGCCTGCGGCACCGGCACGGCGACCATGGGGGCGGAGGGTTTGGGGCGCCAGGTCTCGCCGAGGGCCAGGAGTGCGGCCTTCACCGCGTCGAGCTGCGAGGGCTCGCCCTCGGCCATGCCCTCGGCGGCGGCCACCTCCTTCAGGTACTCGTCCCAGGCCCACCGGCGAAGAAGTTCGCGCTTCCCTTCGCGCCGCAGCCGGGGGTGATCCAGCACGGCGGACGGCGTGGCGAAGACCGCCGCCGGATTGACCAGCGCCCGCTCCAGCTCCGGCCCGTCCGGGAAACGCGGCGGCGCGGCCGGCGCCCGTTCCCGGCCGAGCACGACCCGGAGCGGCGCCCGTTCGAGTCGGCGCCGGTCTCCCGGCCGGGTCGTGCAGGGCGCGTTCCCGCGGTCCGCTTCGGCGGGGGACTTTTTGTGTCCGGGTCCGATCGCACGATGCTGCATGGTTGCCTCCTTGAAGCCCAGCCCGACGGCGTGGTCGTCGCGCCGGGCGGCACGATGGTGGGGATGCGCCGCGCTCAGGCCGTCAGCAGCCCGAGGCGCGCGGCGGATTGGACGCCGAAGCTCGCCGCGAAGTCGAGGAGGGCGGCGTCCCAGGCGGTGAGGTGCGTGGCGCTGGCCGGCGGCCCGGCCCGGGTGATCGCAGCGCCGAGCCAGACGAAGCCCGACAGGCTCAGCAATCCCGCCAGCACCCAGGGCATGGCCGGTGCCGGGCTGAGGGCCGCCAGGGCGAGGCAGAAGGTGGTCGTCGCGATCCAGCCGGTGAGGGGGGACCACGTCGCCCGCTCCGCCGCCCCGGCCGGCGTCCCAGTTCGGCTGCGCCGGAGCCGGCTCGTCCAGCGAGAGCGGTCCTGCAGGTCGAAGGTCGTCATCGATCGCCTCCGGGCCTCAGTTCAGGACGGCGTCCCGCGCGACCGCGCCGCGCCGCAAGCGGCGGCCGAGCACCACCGGGCTCCGCGGCTTGCGCGGCGCCGCGGTCCCGCCGGGGACGGGCGTGCCGTCCAGGGCCTGGAGCGCTTCCAGGATCGCGTCGAGCGGCACCGGCTCGGCCCGGCAGCCCGGCAGGCAGCGCAAAGTCGGGCAGGACTCCACGGCGCGGGCATCGGAGGCCCAGGAGGCCAGGATCGCCCGCTTCTCGGCCCGCGACAGGCCGGGATAGGACAGGACCTCCCGGGGATGCCGGAACACGTCGCCCGGCGCCACGAAGGCCTCGAACGGGTCGACCGCCGCCGCCCTTAAGGTCGCTGCGGCCATCGGGCCGAGGCGCTCGATAGGGGTGTCGATCGGGGTGGTTTCGATGGGATGCATGCGACCCTCCTGTGCGTCAGCAGAGGCTGGGGCGGCCGGCAGGTCCGCGCTCGGTCGTCCTGCCGGTCCAGGCCGGCCGCCGCCTCAGATGTTCGGGCGAACCCGCCTCAATGCGCCGTCGTCTGGGTGCCGCCGCCGTTGATGGCGATGCGGCGCCCACGGTCCGGCGCCTTGGCCGAGCGCGGCAGCGTCACGGTGAGCACGCCGCTCCGGAACGTGGCCTCGGCCTTGTCCGCCTCGACCGGGACGGGCAGGGCGATGACCCGCTCGAAGCGGCCGTAGCTCCGCTCCGAGTAGCCGCGCGCCCTGTCGGCGGTCTCGGCGCGCTTCTCGCCCCGCAGGGTCAGCACGCCGTCCTCGATCAGGAGCTCGACGTCGGTCTCGTCGAGGCCGGGCAGCTCGGCCGCGAGCCGCAGACCGCCATCCGCCTCGACCAGCTCGACGGTGGGCCAGGTGAGGCCCCGGCCGGCCAGGCTCGGAACCGAGCCGAACCCGGTGAACACGTCGTCGAACAGGCGGTTCACCTCGCGGTGGAGCGTCAGGAAGGGATGGGCCGCCTCGGACGACAGGGCGGTCGGCGCCGGGGTGCCGGCGTTGCGGGGCCACGGAATCAGATCTCGCACGCTCATGGGGATCTCCGTCAGGTTGGCGTCATGGGCATCTCATGCGATCGGCCGTCGGCGGCCCGCGGGTCTGCGGGCCCCCGAGGGATGTCGTTTCGTCCAACGGGGGAGCCCGGGCGGTCCGCGGATCGGGCGGCCCGGGCTCGGACCGGCCGCGATCAGGCGGCCTTGACCTCGGATACCTTGGCTTCGGACACCTTGGCCTCGGAGACCTTGGCGTCCGCGATCTTGGCGTCCGAGATCTTGGCCTGGGCGACCTTGGCCTGGGTGACCTTGGCCTCGGGGATCTGCCCGGGCGCATTGTCCTGCCCGGACGTGGACGTGACGCCGCCGATGGCGATGCGACGAGGCTTCAGGGCCTCCGGCACCTCGCGCTTGAGCGCGACGGTCAGGAGCCCGTTCTCCAGGCTCGCACCCACGACCTTCACATGGTCGGCCAGGTTGAAGGTCTGGCGGAACGTGCGGCCCGCGATGCCGCGGTGCAGGTAGTGCCGCTCGGTCTCGGGCGTCGCCTTCTGGCCCGACACGAGGAGCACCGTGTCCTGCTGGGTCAACACGATCTCGTCGGGGGTGAAGCCCGCCACCGCCATGGTGATGCGGTACTGATCGTCCGCGACCTTCTCGATATTGTAGGGCGGCCAGGCGGCCGTGGTCTCGACGCGTTCGGCCTGGTTCAAGAGCTCGAACAGACGGTCGAACCCGATGGACGACCGGAACAGAGGCGCAACGTCGTAAGTCCTCATAACCACATCCTCCAGTGAGCAACGTGACTACAAGAGTCGCCGGACACCAGGACCAGCGCCCAACTGGCGAGCCTGTTTCCAGGCCTCGCACGCGCGTAACGTTTGCTTTGCGGTGCGGTTCCGCAAGAGGTATGATTTTTGTCGGGGCGCGTTGGACGGTGGCATGCCGGCGGCACGCCATCCCCCCTGCAGGCTGAAGCTGCAGCAGCGGGACGGGGAGGCGGGGGGCTCGTCCCGGCCGCCCATGTCCGGCGAGGACGTTTGTGGGAGCCGTCGCCTGCTCAGGAGCAGGCGCGATGTCCAGCCCGCCCAGGAGCCCCCGGTGGAATCCATCCCGTTCCTGCCGGAGCCCGTGACGATCCGGCCGGCGGGCCTGGACGATGCCCCGGCCCTCGCGGTGCTCCATGTCGCCACGTGGCGGGAAACCTATGCCGGGCTCCTGCCCGATGCGATGATCGCCGCCCACACGGTCGAGACGCGGATGGCGATCTGGACGCGGATCCTCGGGGATCGGGCGTCCGGCACCGGGGTCGCGGTGGCCGCCGGACCGGTGGGGCTTGTGGGGTTCGGATCCTGCGGCGCCCAGCGTTCGGCCGAACTGGCCGCGGACCGGTTCGACGGTGAGGTCAGTGCGATCTACGTCCGGAGAGCCGCCCAGCGGCGCGGGATCGGCACCGCCCTGATGTCCGCGCTGGCGGCCCATTTGCTGGAGAGCGGTCATCGTGCCGCCAGCCTGTGGGTGCTGCGCGACAATGCGATGGCCCGGCGATTCTACGAGCGCCTCGGCGGTGTCGTGGTCGGCGAGCGGGCGGAGCACCGGGAGCAGGGCACGCTCGTAGAGGTCGCCTATGGCTGGCGCGATCTGGCGGTGCTTCGGCGGGGTCCGATGTCCGGCTGACGCGGACCCTCCGTCCGTGCGCGCGCAGCGAAGCAACCTGGGGAAACGCCACCTTCGGGGGTCGCACGCTGCCCTGGGATGCTCCGCGCCCCTCGCAGGGACGGTTGTGGCCCATCAGGCCGAAGCGCTCTCAACCGCAGGCGTGATCAGCCCCAAGTAACGAAAATCAGCGCAGGCCGTTGCGCACCACGCCGGCTTCCACCGCCACCGAGAGGCGGTCCGTGACCGCCCACTCGACCCCGACGCGGGCGTTCGGCAGGATCGCGATGTCCGCCCGGGTCAGGGGCGGGCTGAACGGGGTCGGGCCGACCCGCAGGGTGTCGTGGACCGCGCCGGCCCCGGCCTTGGCGTAGAGCAGCACATCCGGCGCCAGCAGGGTCCCGACCTTCACCTCCAGCGCGCCGGCGAAGTCGCGGCTGTAGGCGAGGCGTCCGAAGCCCGGGGTGAGGGCGCCGTCGAGGCCGGCGAGGTAATCCAGGCCGCCGCTGATCCCGTAGAGGATCGGCCCCTCCTGCCACATCCGGCCGCCCTCGAACCCGATCGTCGGGCCGGAAAAGCTGCCTAGATGCCGGGAGGAGCTGACCGCGTAGCCGGTGGACAGGCTCGCGTAGGAGCCGGTCCACCGGCCCGCATCCGCGACCGGCTCCCAGGCGAAGGTCGGCAGCGGCGCGAAGCCCGTGACCGGCAGGAGCGCCTGCGCGGCGGCGGGGCCGGCCGGGAGCAGGGCGGCGCCGAGAACGAGGCCGGCAGCGAATCGGCGGGGGCGAGAACCGGCGGATCGGATCATGCCGGCAGGATAGCGAAATGCGCCGGCGCGAAACAGGTCAGGCCGCCAGGGACCGGTCTTCGACCGGTTGCCCGAAGGGCTGCACCAGAACGCGCCGACCGCTCAGGTCGTGGACGCTCACCCGCCATTCGGACCAATCGGTCCGGTCGGACAGGGTCTGCATCACGTCGGCGGCGACCCGGCGCGCCCGTACGCTCAGGCGCCCGGCCGCGCGGATGTCGGCGCCACGGGCGTCGAAGACGCATTCCAGGCCGTTGGTGCAGTGGAACCGGTAGCGGGCCATCGGAACTCCCGTCGCGTCCTGCATGAAACCTTAATGTTCCATATATGTTCCTTAACCAAGGGGCCATCCTGCGGATACGATCGGCCGCAGCTGCGCCGCGGGTGATCCACAGGATGTCGGTTCGCGCCGTTCCGCCGCCCGTCTCGCACGGTCGCCGCATGCGCGGCCCGGGGCAGGGCGGGATGCGCCGGGACCGGAGGCCCGATCCTCAGGCCCGATCCCGGTGCGGTTTGCCGAGCCGCTGATTCCGCGGGACCGTGGATGCGGGGCGGTCCGTCCGCGAGGTCCTGGGCTTCTCAGGCGGCCGCGGATCCGCTCCCGGTATCCCGAACGGGTACGCGCCAGGCCTGGCCCGGGCATCCCGTCAGCCTCAGGCGATCACTCGTTTCCCGTCGGCGAGCCCGGGAGCGCGGCCCGAAGACCCGGCTCCCGGCCCCCTCCGTCGGGCGGGGCGCTCAGTCGCGCACCACCACCTTGGTGCCGACCCGGACCCGGTCGTAGAGATCGACCACGTCCTTGTTGGTCATGCGGATGCAGCCCGAGGACACCGCGGCGCCCATCGTCTCGGGCTCGTTGGAGCCGTGGATCCGGTAGAGCGACGAGCCGAGATAGAGGGCGCGGGCGCCGAGCGGGTTGTCCTGGCCGCCGGCCATGAAGCGCGGCAGGTCCGGACGGCGGGCCAGCATCTGCTGCGGCGGGCGCCAGGCCGGCCATTCCTTCTTCATCGTCACCGTCTTGGTGCCGGACCAGGAGAAGCCCTGCCGTCCGACGCCGACGCCGTAGCGGATCGCCTCGCTGTTCCCGAGGATGTAGTAGAGCCGGCGCTGGCGGGTGGAGATCACGATGGTGCCGGGCTTCTCGGTGCTGTTCCAGCCGATCGTCTCGCGCGGGATTGCCTGGCTGCGGAAGACGTTCAGGAAATCCGCGAGCGGCCCGCTATCGATCGGGCCGGCGGAGGCGGGGGCGCTCCCCAGCAGGGCGGCTGCGAGCCCCAGCATCGCGATCCGTCTCGCCATGGTCTTGTATCCTCTCACGTGCCAGTCCTTGCCGACGGCGTCGGTCGTCGCGGGTGGACCGCGATCCTCGGGGGAGCCGGCCCTGACTTCGCGGCAAGGTTGAGGCCGGCCGAGGGGAGAGGGCGAATCCAGGCCTGCCTGTGTGCTCCGGGCAACACTGAAAAAACCCGCGACGCCGTGGGTGATTGCGCCGGGGGACGGCCGTGCTTATCTCGGGATCGTGATCCGATCCGCCGCCTTTCTGGCCCGCCGCCTCGCGGGCTCGCCGGACCGCCTCGTCCGGAGCCTCGCCATGCTGGCGGTGCTCGTGGTCGCGGCGGCTGCACTGATGGCTGCGCCCCGGCCGGCCCGGGCCGCCCCGGTGGCGGGTCCGGCCTGCTGGGTGGTGAGCCAGACCGTCGCCGTTCTGTCGGACGCGCGCAGGGTGGAGACCCGCAAGACCGCCCCAGAGGCCCGTCGGGCATTGTTCGACGGCACCGACCTGTGCCCGGCCGATCTCGAGATCGTCAGCGAGCTCGGGCTTCCGCGCCGTCCGGTGGAAGCGGTGCAGCCGCGTCACGCCTCCGCCGCATCCTATGGTTATGCCCGGGCCGTCGTGCCGGCTTCCGGACCGGACGAGTCCCTGCACCGGCCGCCCCGGGCGGCCTGATCCGCGCCGCCGGTTCCGCCGGCCGGGCGCTCCGATCTCCGCCGTATCGGCGCAGGGCCATCGTGCCGGATTCCGGATCCGGCACGGCGGTCCAAAGTCCTGATCGTGCAGCATCGGCCTTCCGAGAGCCGGAAAATCCCCTCGGGAGGATGCGCGATCCGCCTCGACGACGCGCGGCCCTTGCTCCGCGCCGGCCCCAGTTGACGCATGTTTTTCCAGGAGCGTCGGAACCCGTGACCCGCACTTCGACCGCCATCACCCCGTCCCCCGTCCGCCGCCGCGCGCGCCTCCTGGGGTCGGCTGCCCTGCTGGCCCTGGCGCTGGGGGCCTGCAACCCGAAGCAGGTGGCCGCGCCGACGCCGCCGGTGCCGGAGGTGGGCTTCGTCACGGTAACGCCACAGGCGATTCCCTATCTGCGCGACCTGCCCGGCCGGGTGGCGCCGATGCGCATCGCCGAGGTCCGCTCGCGGGTCTCGGGCCTCGTGGTCAAGCGCCTGTTCGAGCAGGGCAGCCAGGTCAAGGAAGGCGACATCCTCTACAAGATCGACCCGGCCCCCTACCAGGTTGAGCTGGCGAGCGCCGAGGCCGCGCTCGCCCGCCAGGAGGCCGCCCTGGTGCTGGCCCGTCAGCAGGCCGACCGGCTCGAGCAGCTGCTGACTCGGGCCACCGCCAGCCAGGCCCAGTACGACGCCGCCTTCGCGGGCAAGAAGCAGGCGGAGGCCGAGGTCGCCGGCGCCAAGGCGGCCCGGGACCGGGCGCAGCTCAACCTCGGCTGGACCGACGTGCGCGCGCCGATCACCGGCCGGATCGGCCGGGCGCTGCTCACCGAGGGAACCCTGATCGAGCCGGGCTCCACGGGCGCGCTGGCCACGATCCAGCAGCTCGACCCGATCTATGTCGACATCACCCAGTCGGTGGGCGAGCTGAACCGCCTGCGCCGGGATCTGGCCAGCGGCGAGCTCGCCCGGCTGGAGGACAACACCGCCAACGTCCACCTGATCATGGACGACAATTCCCTCTACCCGCTGGCCGGCCGCCTGCTGTTCTCGGACGTCACCGCCGATCCGAGCACCGGCCAAGTGACCCTGCGGGTGCAGTTCCCCAATCCGCATGACGAGCTGTTCCCGGGCATGTATGTCCGCGCCCGGATCAAGCAGGGCATCGATTCCGACGCCATCGCGGTGCCGCAGCAGGCGATCCAGCGCACCGAGGACGGCCGCGCCGAGGTCTGGCTGGTCCGGGCCGACGACACGGTGATGCGCCAGCCCGTCGAGGTCGGGCCGGTGGTCGGGCAGAACTGGCTGATCCGCGACGGGCTCAAGGCCGGCGAGCGGGTCATCGTCGACGGCGTCCAGAAGATCACCGCGGGCGTGAAGGTGAAGCCCGTGGACCAGACCCCGCTCCACGGCGAGGAAAGCCCGAAGCACGACGCGGATGAGGCCCCCGACTCTCCGGGTGGACAGACGCCCTGCGCCCCGAACCCCGGCGACAAGGCGCAGGCCGCGCCGCGCGCCGCCGCGATCAACCGCCACTGAGCCCCGGGGACCACGCGCATGGCACGCTTCTTCATCGACCGCCCGGTCTTCGCCTGGGTGGTGGCTTTGTTCATCTGCCTGGGCGGCGCCCTGGCGATCCCGAACCTGCCGATCGCGCAGTATCCGGTGATCGCCCCGCCGCAGATCGCCCTGTCCACGGCCTATCCCGGCGCCTCGGTGGACAGCCTCTATGTCGGCACCACCCGGCTCATCGAGGATGAGCTGAACGGCGCGGCCGACATCATGAACTTCGAGTCGACCACCGACTCGTTCGGCTCGGTCAACATCACCGCGACCTTCCTGCCCGGCACCGCGCCGGCGCTGGCCTCCGTGGAGGTGC
Source organism: Methylobacterium sp. J-001 (assembly GCF_022829565.1). Classification (NCBI taxonomy): domain Bacteria; kingdom Pseudomonadati; phylum Pseudomonadota; class Alphaproteobacteria; order Hyphomicrobiales; family Methylobacteriaceae; genus Methylobacterium; species Methylobacterium sp. J-001. The sequence continues at coordinate 70,763 of NZ_JAKSYN010000135.1, read as the reverse complement.
AGAACCGGCTGAAACGCGTGGAGGCCCGCCTGCCCGCGGAGGTGCGCCAGCAGGGCATCCTGGTCGAGGAGGCCTCGGCCGCGACCCTCAACATCATCACCCTGATCTCCAAGGACGGGTCGATGGACGAGGTGGGCCTGGGCGACTTCCTGATCCGCAACGTCATCAACGAGATCCGGCGCATCCCCGGGGTCGGGCGGGCGACGCTCTACTCCACGGAGCGCTCGCTCCGGGTCTGGGTCGATCCCGACAAGCTGCGCGGCCTGTCGCTCAGCGCCGAGGACGTGACCGGGGCGATCCGCAACCAGAACATCCAGGTCGCCTCCGGCTCGGTCGGCGCGCAGCCGAGCCCGACCAAGCAGGCGGTCACGGTGCCGATCATCGTGAAGGGCCAGCTCGGCACCATCGAGGATTTCGGCGCCATCGTGCTGCGGGCCAATCCGGACGGCTCGAACGTGCGCCTGCGGGACGTCGCCCGGATCGAGCTCGGCGGCGACGCCTACCAGTTCTCCACCCGGCTGAACGGCGGCCCGGCCGCCGGCATCTCGGTGACGCTGGCCCCCGACGGCAACGCGCTCGAGACCGCCAAGGCGATCCGCGCCAAGATGGTGGAGCTGTCGCAGTTCTTCCCGCCGGACCTGAAGTGGGACATCCCGTACGACATCACCCCGGCCGTCGAGGCCTCGATCGAGAAGGTGCTGCACACCCTGGTCGAGGCGGTGGTGCTGGTCTTCCTGGTGATGTTCCTGTTCCTGCAGAACATCCGCTACACCCTCATCCCCACCATCGTGGTGCCGATCGCCCTCATGGGCACGGTCACGGTGATGTGGATCTCCGGCTTCTCGGTGAACGTGCTCACCATGTTCGGCATGGTGCTGGCCATCGGCATCCTGGTCGACGACGCCATCGTGGTGGTGGAGAACGTCGAGCGGATCATGAACGAGGAGGGGCTGCCCCCCAAGGAGGCCACCAAGAAGGCCATGGAGCAGATCACCGGGGCGATCATCGGCATCACCCTGGTGCTGATGGCGGTGTTCATCCCGATGGCGTTCTTCCCCGGCTCGGTGGGCATCATCTACCGGCAGTTCTCGATCGCCATGGTGACCTCCATCGCATTCTCGGCGCTGCTCGCCCTGTCGCTGACCCCGGCGCTCTGTGCGACCTTCCTGAAGCCGGTGGCCAAGGGCCACGGCCACGCCAAGGGCGGCGTGTTCGGGATGTTCAACCGCTTCGTCGACCGCGAGACCGCCCGCTACGGCCGCGGCGTCGCGGGGCTCATCCGCAAGTCCGGCCGGGTGATGCTGATCTACCTCGCCCTGGTGGCGGGCACCGCCTACGCCTTCATCAACCTGCCGGAGGGCTTCCTGCCGGTCGAGGACCAGGGCTTCTTCACGGTCGACATCCAGACGCCGCCCGGCGCCTCCTACAACCGCACCCAGGAGGCCAACCGCAAGGTCGAGGAGTACCTGCTGGCGCAGCCGGGCGTCGCCACCGTCACGATGCTCAACGGCTTCTCGTTCTCCGGCCAGGCGCCGAGCACCAGCCAGGCCTTCGTGACCCTCAAGCCCTGGAGCGCGCGCGACGCGAAGAGCTCGGCCGCCGCCCTGGTGGCCGGCACCAACGCGGCGCTCAGCACCTACCGCGACGCCACCGTGGACGCCCAGGAACCGCCGCCGGTGGACAACCTCGGCAACGCCGCCGGCTTCTCGTTCCGCCTCCAGGACCGGGCGAACCGCGGCTACGCGGCCCTGCTCTCGGCCCAGGACCAGCTGCTGAAGCTCGCGCAGGCGAGCCCGATCCTGCAGAAGGTGAAGATCGAGGGCCTGCCGCCGACCCCGCAGGCGGAGCTGGTCGTCGACCGCGAGAAGGCGGCGGCGCTCGGCGTCAAGTTCGAGGACATCAACGCCACGATCCAGCTCAACCTCGGCTCGGTCTACACCAACGACTTCCCCAACCGGGGCAAGATGCAGCGCGTCTACGTCCAGGCCGAGCAGCTCCAGCGCATGAACGCGTCGGACATCCTCAACTACGCGGTGAAGAACGCCGGCGGCACCATGGTGCCGATGTCCTCCTTCGCCGAGCTGAAATGGGGCATGGGGCCGAGCCAGATCGTCGGCTTCAACGGCTACCAGTCGGTGCGCATCACGGGTGAGCCCAATCCCGGCTACACCTCGGGCGACGCCATCGCCGAGATGGAGCGGCTGATGCTGCAACTGCCCAAGGGCTTCGGCTATGCCTGGACCGGGCAGTCGTTCCAGGAGAAGCAGGCCGGCAGCCAGGCGAGCCTGCTGCTGGCGCTCTCGGTGCTGATCGTGTTCCTGTGCCTGGCCGCGCTCTACGAGAGCTGGGCGATCCCTGTCTCGGTGCTGCTGGTGATCCCGCTGGGCGTCATCGGCGCGGTGGCGGCCGTCTATCTGCGCGGCATGCCCAACGACGTGTACTTCAAGATCGGCCTGATCACGATCATCGGCCTGTCGGCCAAGAACGCGATCCTGATCGTGGAGTTCGCCAAGGACCTCTGGAAGCCCGGGACCTCGGTGGTGCGGGCCGCGATCGAAGCCTCGACGCTCCGGTTCCGGCCGATCGTGATGACCTCGCTCGCCTTCATCTTCGGCGTGGTGCCGCTGGCCATCGCCACCGGCGCCGCCTCGAAGAGCCAGCAGGCGATCGGCACCGGCGTGATGGGCGGCATGATCACCGCGACCGTGCTGGCGGTGTTCTTCGTACCGGTCTTCTTCGTGGTGGTGATGCGCCTGTTCCGGCGCAAGGCCGTGGCGGACGGAGAGCGCGGGGAGGGCGCGGACGAGGCCGTGCCGCATCTACCGCACCACGCGGCGGCCGAGTAGGACGAGTAGGATCGGAAGCACGCCTGAACCGCGACGCGTTTTCCCTCCCCCCTCTGCGGGGGAGGGTGGCCCCCGAAGGGAGTCGCGAGAGGGGAGCGACGGTGCAGAACAGGGCTTCGCCCGTCATGCCGGTCGCGCCCTTTGCCGAACCCGGGTTCCCCTCTTGCGGGACTTCGTCCCGGCCCGACCCGGCCTGACGGCCGGCCCACTCTCCCCCGCAGCGGGGGGAGGGAGGCGCGCTTGGTGGTAGCCTTGCCCCTCATCCGGCAGAGATGTGTGGACATCATAGCGCAGAGGGAGGCGGGCGGGCGCGCGCCATCTGACCGCGATCCAGAAACACCGCAGCCCGCCAGCCCCGCATTTTGCATACAGATGGTCCGAACCTTGCTGTGGGTGTGTGGCCGGCGCGGTTTGCCCGCGCGCTTCACTCGGCCTAGGCTCAACCCCTGCGCTGGTGGTGGCGGCCTGCCATCAACTTCCACGGTTCCGGAGATCCGCTTGTCCCGTTCGACCCTGAAGATCCTCGCCCGCGGCGTGGCCGCAGGCGCGGTCGCGGCCTTCGCGCTGTCGGCTTTGCCCGCGCAGGCCGCCAACGTGTTCCGCTTCGCGTTCCAGGGCGATCTGAAGTCGCTGGATCCCTACTCCCTCAAGGAGAGCTTCACCGAAGGCATGCAGCAGGCGGCCTACGAGGCGCTCGTCACCCTCGACAAGAACCTGAAATTCGCCCCCGGACTCGCCGAGTCCTGGGAGACGCCGGAGCCGACCCGCTGGCGCTTCCACCTGCGCAAGAACGTGAAGTTCCACGACGGATCGCCCTTCACCGCCGACGACGTGCTCTTCTCCGCCCAGCGCGTTCGGGCCTCGGGCTCGAACTTCACCACCAACGTCCCGGCGGACGCCGAATTCGTGAAGGTCGACGACTACACCGTCGACATGGTGCTGAAGAAGCCGAACCCCATCGCCATCGCCCAGTTCCCGACCTGGCTGATCATGTCGAAGAGCTGGTCGGAGAAGAACGGCGCCGCCCAGCCGACTCCGGCCAACGCCACCAGCCCGAGCTACGCCACCCTGCACGAGAACGGCACCGGCCCGTTCGTGATCGCCGAGCATCAACCCGGCGTGAAGACCGTGTTCAAGAAGTTCGACGGCTACTGGGGCAAGGCCGAATCGAACCTCGACGAGGCGGTGCTGACCACGATCGCCAACCCGGCGACCCGCGTCGCCGCGCTCCTGTCCGGCGAGGTCGATTGGATCGATCCCGTGCCGCTGCAGGACCAGCAGCGGGTCAATGCCAGCGGCACCGCCATCGTGATGGCCGGCCCGGAGCTGCGCACGGTCTTCCTCGGCATGGATCAGGACCGGGACGAGCTGAAGGATTCGAGCGTCAAGGGCAAGAACCCGTTCAAGGACATCAAGGTGCGCGAGGCGTTCTACCTCGCCATCGACGAGGAGACGATCGCCAAGCGCGTGATGCGCGGCCAGGCGGTGCCCTCCGCCCTGATGCTCGCCCCGAGCCTGTACGACCGCGGGGGCGAGTTTAAGCGCCCGGCCACCGACCTCAAGAAGGCCAAGGAGCTGATGGCCCAGGCCGGCTACCCGGACGGGTTCTCGCTGACCATGGACTGCCCCAACGACCGCTACGTCAACGACGAGGCGATCTGCCAGGCCGTGGTCTCGATGCTCGCCCGCATCAATGTCAAGGTGAACCTCAACGCCCAGCCCAAGGCCAAGTACTTCGCCAAGGTGCTGGCGCCGAATTACGACACCTCGTTCTACCTGCTCGGCTGGACGCCGTCGTCGCTCGACAGCCACAACATCCTCTACGAGATCGTCGGCTGCCGGAAGCCCGGCGACAAGTCCGGTCGGGGCAGCTGGAACCTGGCGGGCTACTGCGACCCGAAGATCGATGAGATCGCCGACAAGGTCGAGGGCGAGACCGACAAGACCAAGCGCGACGCCTTGATCAAGGAGGGCTTCGACACCCTGAACGGCGACTGGGGCTACATCCCGCTGCACCAGCAGGCCCTGGCCTGGGGTGTCTCCAAGAAGGTCCACCTGACCCAGCGCGCCGACAATCTGCTCCTGCTCTACTGGGTCTCGAAAGACCCGCAGTAGGCGCCGGGCGTGCTCGCCTTCCTGCTGCGCCGGGTGATGCAGGCGGCCGCGGTGCTCGCGGTCGTCGGTCTCATCGCGTTCTCGATGTTCCGGTTCGCGGGCGACCCCGTGAACCAGATCGTCGGGCCCGATACCCCCGCCTCCGAGCGGGCCGAGATCCGCAAGAGCCTCGGCCTCGACGATCCGGTGCTGGTCCAGTTCGCCCGCTATGCCGGCGACGTGGTGCGGGGCCGGCTCGGGATCTCGTACCAGTTCCGCCAGCCGGTCTCGCAGCTGCTGGCCGAGCGCATGCCGGCGACCCTGGAGCTCGCCTTCTGCGCCACGGTCTTCGCCCTGGTGGTCGGCGTCCTGATGGGGGTCTATTGCGCGCTGCGCCGGGATTCCTGGCTGGCCGGCCTGTTCCAGGCGGTCTCGCTGATCGGCATCAGCCTGCCGACCTTCCTGATCGGCATCCTGCTGATCTACCTGTTCTCGGTGACGCTGGGCTGGCTGCCCTCCTACGGGCGCGGCGACACGGTGCGGCTCGGCTGGTGGACCACCGGCTTCCTGACCTGGTCCGGCCTGAAGGCGCTGATCCTGCCCTCGGTGACCCTCGGCCTGTTCCAGATGACGCTGATCATGCGGCTGGTGCGCGCCGAGATGCTGGAGGTGCTGCGCACCGACTACATCCGCTTCGCCCGCGCCCGGGGCCTCTCCACCCGGGCCGTCCACCTGCGCCACGCCCTCAAGAACACCCTCGTGCCGGTGATCACCATCGCCGGGCTGCAGCTCGGCTCGGTCATCGCCTTCTCGATCATCACCGAGACGGTGTTCCAGTGGCCCGGCATGGGCCTGCTGTTCGTCCAGGCCGTGCAGAACGTCGATATCCCGATCATGTCCGCCTACCTGCTGCTCGTCGCGCTGATCTTCGTGACCATCAATCTCGTGGTCGACATCCTCTACACCGTGGTCGATCCGCGCCTGCGGCTGTCCTCGGCGACGGCATGAGGGCCGGTTGATGAGCGGACGCGATATCGACGCCGGCGATGCCCCGCCGGTCCCACTGCAGGCGGCGACGCCGGGCCGGCTCGCGCGCTGGCGCGATTCCGACCTCGTCGCCAGCTTCCTGCGCTCCAAGACGGCCATGGTGGCGCTAGTCGCCACGGTCCTGATGGTCGGGCTCGCGGTGGCGGCCCCCCTGATCTCGCCTCAGAATCCCTACGACCCGGCCCAGCTCGACCTGATCAACTCCAACCTGCCGCCGATCTGGCAGGCGGACGGGCAGGCGCCGTTCTACCTCGGCACCGACGACCAGGGCCGGGACGTGCTCTCGGCGGTGCTCTACGGCCTGCGCCTGTCGCTGATCGTCGGGGTGCTGGGGGTGATCACCTCGGGGGTGCTCGGTATCGCCCTGGGATTGATTGCCGGCTACGCGGGCGGCGCGCTCGACACGCTGATCATGCGGATCGCCGATGTGCAGCTCACCTTCCCGGCAATCCTGATCGCCCTGGTGGTGGACGGGGTCGCCCGCGCCAGCTTCGGCGGCGCGCTGGATGTCGGGCCGCTGATCGGGCTGATCGTGATCTCGATCGGCCTGTCGTTCTGGGTGCAGTACGCCCGCACCGTGCGCTCCTCGGTGATGGTCGAGAAGGGCAAGGACTACGTCCAGGCCGCCCGGCTGATCGGCCTCACGCCCCCGGTGATCCTGGTGCGTCACGTGCTGCCCAACGTCACCGGCCCGGTCTTCGTCATCGCCACGATCAACCTGGCGCTGGCGATCATCACCGAGGCGACCCTGTCGTTCCTCGGCACCGGCCTGCCCGAGACCATGCCGTCGCTCGGCACCCTGATCCGCACCGGCAACCGGTTCCTGTTCTCCGGCGAGTGGTGGATCGTCGCCTTCCCGGGCCTGGCGCTGGCCGGCCTCGTCATCGCCATCAACCTCCTGGGGGATTGGCTGCGCGACGCCCTCAATCCGAAGCTGCAATGACCGAAACCATCCTCTCCGTGCGCGACCTCACGGTCACGTTCGACACCCGCCGCGGGCCGCTCACCGCCATCGACCGGGTCTCGTTCGACATCGGCCGGGGCGAGATCCTGGGCGTCGTCGGCGAATCCGGGGCCGGCAAGTCGGTCACCGGCTCGGCGGTGATCGGGCTGATCGACCGCCCCGGCCGGATCAGCGGCGGCGCGATCCACCTGCGCGGCCAGCGGATCGACACCCTGTCCCCCGAGGCGATGCGGCGGGTGCGGGGCAGGCGGATCGGCATGATCTTCCAGGACCCGCTGACCTCCCTGGACCCGCTGTTCCGGGTCGGCGACCAGATCGTCGAGACCCTGCGGGCCCATACCGACCTGTCGGTGAAGGCGGCCCGCACCCGGGCGATCGACCTGCTCGCCGAGGTCGGCATCCCGGCCCCCGAGCGGCGGATCGACGGCTATCCGCACGAATTCTCGGGCGGCATGCGCCAGCGGGTGGTGATCGCCCTGGCGCTCGCCGCCGAGCCGGAGCTGATCATCGCCGACGAGCCGACCACGGCGCTGGACGTCTCGGTCCAGGCGCAGATCATCACCCTGCTCAAGCGCCTGTGCCGGGAGCACGGCACCGCGGTGATGCTGGTCACCCACGACATGGGGGTGATCGCCGAGGCTGCCGACCGGGTCGCCGTGATGTATGCCGGGCGGGTGGCCGAGATCGGCCCGGTGGCCGCCGTGGTGCGCGAACCCCATCACCCCTACGCGGTCGGCCTGATGGGTGCGATCCCGACCCTGTCGCAGGAGGCCGACCGGCTCAGCCAGATCCCCGGCTCGATGCCCCGGCTCACCGCCATCCCGAGGGGCTGCGCCTTCAACCCGCGCTGCCCGAAGGTTTTTTCGCGATGCCGCGTCGAGCGGCCCGAGCCGATCCTGGTGGGCGCGAGCCGCGTCGCCTGCCACCTGTACGACGTCACGGAGAAGGCGGCGTGAGCGCCTATGTCGAGGTCACCGACCTACGCCGCCTGTTCGATGTCTCAAAACCCTGGCTCAACCGGGTGATCGAGCGCGAGCCGCGCCGCTTCCTCACCGCGGTGGACCGGGTCGGCTTCACCATCGCCAAGGGCGAGACCTTCGCGATCGTCGGCGAATCCGGCTCGGGCAAATCGACGGTGGCCCGGATGGTGGTCGGCCTGCTGCCGCCCTCGGCCGGCGAGGTCCGCATCACCGGCATCTCGATGACCGATCCCCGGGAGGCGGCCGCAAGGCGGCGCCTGCGCTCGCGGATCCAGATGATCTTCCAGGATCCCTACGCGTCGATGAACCCGCGCTGGCGGGTGGGCAAGATCATCGCGGAGCCGATCCGAGCGTTCAACCTGATCCAGGGGGAGGGGGCGATCCGCGCCCGGGTCGGCGAGCTGCTCGGCCTCGTCGGCCTCCACCCGGACGATTCCAGAAAGTATCCGCACGAATTCTCCGGCGGCCAGCGGCAGCGGGTCGCCATCGCCCGGGCGCTCGCCAGCCAGGCGGAGTTCCTGGTGGGCGACGAGCCGACCTCGGCGCTCGACGTCTCGGTGCAGGCGCAGATCCTGAACCTGATGCGCGACCTGCAGGACCGGCTCGGGCTGACCTACCTGTTCATCTCCCACAACCTCGCCGTGGTCCGCCACATGGCGACCCGGGTGGGGGTGATGTATCTCGGCCGCCTGGTCGAGGTCGCGGCCGCAAAGGATCTGTTCGCCCGCCCGCGCCACCCCTACACGCGGATGCTGCTCGACGCGGTGCCCGACCTCGCCCATGTCGGCCGCGCCCGGGTGCCGGTCTCCGGCGAGATCCCGAACCCGATCGACCCGCCCCCCGGCTGCACCTTCAACCCGCGCTGCCCGCTGACCAACGACCGCTGCCGCACCGAGGTGCCGGCTCTGCTCGACGGCGTCGCCTGCCACGCGGTGCAGGAGGGACGGGCCTGAGCGGTCCGGATCGGAGGCGCGCGCCGCGCCTCACCGCCGACCAGCGGCGATCAAGCTGGCGCGGTCGACGATCTCGACCGCGCCGCGCCGGAGTTCGATCAGGCCGGCTTCGGCCCATTGCGCCAGGATGCGGCTCACCACCTCGCGCACGCTGCCGATGTCGTCGGCGAGCGTCTGATGGGTCACGGCAACGACACCCCGCGGATCGGCTTCGGCCAGGAGCCGCTGGGCGAGGCGCTGCTTCAGCGGGGCGAACGCGACCGCGTCGATGAGCGTGAACAGGCCGGACATCAGCCGCGTGTAGTCGTCCATGACGAAGCTGCGAAACGCGGCGCTGTCGCCCATCAGGTGTTGGAACGTGCCCACCGGCAGGGCCGCGAGCTCGGTCCGCTCCTCGGCGATGCTCTGGGCCGGGAAGGTGCCGCCGGACAGGAGGCATTGCGTGGTGAGGGCACAGGTGCCGCCCGGGCCGACCTTGTAGATCAGCACCTCGCGGCCGTTCTCCGACATGCGGAAAATGCGCGTGCGCCCCTCCAGGCACATCAAGTAGTTCGCGCATTCGCCATCCAGCTCATAAGCAACGGCGCCGGCCTCCAGCACCGGGAATTGCACGGTTCCCCGAGCGAGCTGCAGATGCGCCGGGCTGAGGGCCTGGATGAGCGGAAATCGGTCGATCCAGCGCTCGACCTTCTGCGCGTCCGTCATGTCTGGCGTCGCCCTCCGGCCGTGACGACGGGCTGATCGTCCGGCTCGCGTTGCGTTTTTCTCCCGCCGCGCCGGACTTGTGTGACCTGGGTCACCGACCGGGTGCAGCGACTCGGCATAGCATCGTGACACAACGAACACGATACGGGCGCCGGCCCTGCACGGCACCCGATGGGAGTGAACCGATGCGCCGCCTCGCCCTGAGCTTCATGCTGGCCGCCCTGGCCGCCGGCCCCGCCGCTGCCGAGCAGGATCTGCTGCTTGGCGCTGACATGGCCTCGCCGGCGATGACCAAAGCCGAGATGAGCCGCGCCGACGTCGAGGCGCTGATCAAGACCGCCGACGGCAAGCCGATCGACCTGCACGACAAGGCGCTGTCCGGCCTCGACCTGTCGGGGTTGAACCTCCGCGGTGCCAATCTGCGGACGGCGCGGCTGAACAAGACCAACCTGCGCGGTGCCGATCTCAGCGGGGCGAATCTCGAACAGGCTTGGTTCCTGAAGGCCGACCTGTCCGGCGCCAAGCTCGCGGACACGAAGATGTTCGGGATCACCGCCCGCGACGCCAACCTCACCGGCGCCGATCTCAGCCGCTCCATGCCGATCGGCGATTTCAAGGGCGCCAATATGAGCGGGGCGACACTGGTCGATCTGAACGGCGGCGCCGATATCAAGAACCAATCCATGGGCCTGATGCGGGCGGTGTTCACCTCGGTGAACCTTGCGGGCGCGAACCTGAAGGGGGCCAACCTCGGCCGGTCGCGGCTTGAATACGCCGACCTCAAGGATGCCGACCTGACCAACGTGGTGCTGATGGGCTCGGACCTGTCCGGGGCGAACCTCACCGGCGCCACGGTCGCGGGCGCGGACTTCAAGAACGTCGATGTCAGCGGCGCCCGGCTGATCGATCTCAAGGGGCAGGACAGCGCCAAGGACTGGTCGGGCCGTGTCAACGTCGACCGCGCCATCACCCAGGCGTCCAACTGACCATCACGCACGCACACGGAGAGATGCGCCCATGACCGCCCGCCACATCCTGTTCGCCGCCTTCGCCTCCGCCCCCCTGCTGTTCGGCACCGGCGCGATCGCCGCCGAGATGACCTACACGCCCGCCGCCTTCGAGGCGGCCCAGAAGGCCGGCAAGCCAATCCTCGTCCACATCACCGCCCCCTGGTGCACGACCTGTGCCGCGCAGAAGCCCATCCTGGCGAAGCTGGAGGCCGAGCCCAGGTTCAAGGACCTCCAGGTGTTCGACGTCGATTTCGACAGCCGCAAGGACGTGGTGAAGCAGTTCGGCGCCACGATGCAGAGCACGCTCATCACCTACAGGGGCACCCAGGAGACCGGACGCTCGGCCGGCGAGACCAAGCCCGAGGCGATCGCGTCGCTGCTCGACAAGGCGATCTGAGGCTCCGCCATGGTCACGAGCTTCGGCCTCGCGTTCCTGGCCGGCATCCTTTCGGTGCTGTCCCCCTGCGTGCTGCCGCTGCTGCCGCTGGTGCTGGGCGCGGCAGCCTCGGAACACAGGCTCGGCCCGGCGGCGCTCGCCGCCGGCCTCGCCCTGTCCTTCGTGGTCATCGGCTTGTTCGTGGCCACCGTGGGGTTCGCCATGGGTCTCGACGCCGGCGTGTTCCGGATCGGCGCGGCTGTCATGCTGATCCTGATCGGTCTGGTCCTGATCGTCCCGGCAGCCCAGACGCGGCTGGCCGTGGCGGCAGGGCCGGTGAGCAACTGGACCGAGAGTCGGTTCGGCGGGTTCTCGACCGCCGGGTTGCTGGGGCAATTCGGCGTCGGTGTGCTGCTCGGGGCGGTGTGGAGCCCGTGCGTCGGCCCGACCCTCGGCGCAGCCTCGCTGCTCGCCTCTCAGGGACGCGACCTCGGGACTGTCGCGTTGACCATGCTGCTGTTCGGCCTCGGCGCGGCCCTGCCGCTCCTCCTGCTCGGCACGCTGTCGCGCGAGGTGCTCATGCGCTGGCGCGACCGGATGATGGGCCTGGGCAAGGGGCTGAAGGCGGCCCTCGGCCTGATCCTCGTGGCCACGGGGCTGATGATCGCGACGGGCTACGACAAGGTCGCGGAGACCGCCCTGGTCAACGCCTCGCCGGATTGGCTGACCGCTCTGACCACGCGCCTCTGAAGCCGATCGTTGGCCCCGACCCGACGCACATCCGAACGCCCGGTTTCGGGCCAAAGGCGAACCGGCTGAAAGCCGCCGATTCCGGCGTGCCGCCCTGTTTCTTCGGTCGCCTGGAAGCGGCCCTTCCGCCCTTCGGCTCGGACGGCAAGCGGACGTCAGTGCGCGTCGCAGATCATCACGCGCGCGCCCGGGAGCGGACGCATCTTGCCCCTCACGCGTCGCGCCACGCGGAAAATGTCGCCGCCTGGCCCACACTCACGCCGTCGCGGTCGAGCTGCCAGACCACCGCCTGCTCGATCCAGAAGCGCCGGCCGCCCTTGGCGATCCGCAGGCCCCGGTAGCCGCGGGTGAAGCCGTCGCGGACCACGGCGTCGAGGAGCCGCTGCCGCTCGGCGCGCTCGGGCGCCTCGGCGGAGAGCCGGGACGGCAGGCCGACCAGCTCGTCCCGCCCGTAGCCGAAGCAGGCCTGCGCGGCCCGGTTGGCGTAGACGAAGCGCGGGTCCGCGCCGCCATCATGGGCCAGGACCACGAAGGGCGCCTGTTCGTAGAGCCAAACCGCGTCCGCCCCTTCAGGCACCAGCGCCGCGCCGAGGCGGCGCCGGTGGCTGCCGGTGAGGACGGCGAAGAAGTCGGGATCGCGCGAGAGGTCCATCGCGGCCGTCCGGAATGCGCTGCTCCGCAAGCATCAGCCCGAACGGGGGTTTCCGGCGTTCGGACAGCGATGATGCGAAACCGAGGATCCAGCGCATACCCGGTCCTGCACCGATCGGCGCGTGCCGAACTTCACCCTACAGCACCGGATCCGCGTCGATGCGCATGCGCAGGATCGCGTAGGGCCTCTCCTGCAGGTCCTGGCCGCGGTTGAATTCCGGCCGGCGGTTGACCTGGGCGCTCGAGATGTAGAGCCAGCGGTCCGGGGTGATCCAGAACGTGTCGGCCCAGATCAGGCGGTCATCCGCGGCCAGCACCTCGACGGTGCCGTCCGGTCGGCGCCGGCCGACGGCGTTGTGCTCCTGCAGGCTGAGATAGATCCGGTCCTGCGAATCCGTGGTCAGGCCGCCGGTCATGCCCTTCTCGCCGAGGTCCTGGACCTTGGCGGCGAGATCCGCATCCGACACCTTCGGATCGAGGAGCGCGGCGGTCTCCACCGCGTAGAGGCGCCGGCTCATCAGTGGTGCGTAGTACAGGCGGCTTCCGTCCGGGCTGATCGCGATGCCGTTGGCGCCGCCCTTGGGGCTCTTGGCCGGGGTCTCGCCCTTCTGCTCCATCACCGGCCGCAGCTCCACGAACTTGACCAGGCCCTCCTGCGTGGCCGTGCTTGGATGGTCGGCGAGCCGCCGTGTCACCCGCCCGCTGGCGAGGTCGACCGCCAGGATCGCCCCCTGGCCGCCCTGGCCCTGGTCGGTGATGTAGGCCAGCGCCCGGCCGTCGCGGATGTCGACCCGCAGGTCGTTCAGGGAGGAATCCGCGACCATGCCGGCATCGAGCGGGATCACCCGGCGGATCCTGTCCTGGGTGATGTCGATCTCTACGAGCTTGGCGGCCCCCGGCACCGGCTTGCCCTTGCCCTCGGGCAGGCCGGAATCGAGGATCCAGAACGCGTCGTTGCGGTCGAACACGCCGTTGGGCACGTGGAACAGGGTCGCCTGCGGGTCCTTCGGATCGGACATGTTGGTCCGGGCGTCCGGGTAGGGCTTCACCGAGCCGTCGGGGAGCACCTCGCCGAGCGTCACCGGCTCCGATCCGGTGAAGCGCGGCATCATCACGAACATCCGGCCGCCCCGGGCGATCGCCAGGCCGGTGGGCGTCGACGGGGCGTCCGCAGCCATCGCCAGCTCCAGAGCCCCGGCGGGGCGGCTGGTCGGGGGCGCGCGGCGCGACGACCGCGCGGGGGCGGGTGATGGTTCCGCCTGGGCCGATCCGGCCGCGAGGGCGACGAGGCCCGATCCGATCAGGCGGCGGCGGTCGAGGGACATGCGGATCCTGGGGCGGAGATGGGCGGTCGGCGGCCCGCCTCCGCCGCTTCCGGCGGATCGAGGGGCCGTCCGAGCCGCAGGGTCGGGAATACCGGCCCAACGCGCGGCGGGGGCGGGTGATCCCGCGTCCGGCCGGCCACGATACGATCCTGCCTCCGGCGCATGCGTGGGGTCGCGGATCCCGGGGAGTCCGGATCTGCCGACCGATGTCCAGACCGGTGACGTCTGCAGCATTGTTTGTATTCGCATGCGCGACGTCATTGTCGCAAGTGATTGTCCGATTCGGATATGGCAGTTCTCATTTGAATATGAAACTTTATGTATTGATGGGATCGATGACTTTCTTGTTAGGCGCGCGTTAAGGTCGAAAAAGTATCAATCGCGGCATCGTTCGGCTTCAGGGGCCACAAACATACGATCTGCATGACACCATTCGTTCAGGGTTGTCCTGGGGGTTGGTGGCGGCCCGTAAGATCTGATCGTGTGGTTCGGATGCTCAGGACGGTTTCTGACTAAGGCGCGCGTCGGCCTCCGGTGTTCATGATGTCATCGTCATGATAGCTGGGCTACGGTCGCCACGGCGGAGACCGCGCGCGGGCGATTCACCGGGACGGGCCCGCGGGACAGGGCCTCACGCGCAACACGGGAACGGACGGCCGTCTTTCGGCACTGCGGCGATCGCGGGGACCGGGCCCGAGATCGACAGGTAGGAGAGGCATGGATCCCCAAGGATCCGGACACGAGCCGGAGGCCGCGCCGCGCGGGAACGTCAAACCGCCGCGGATCCTCGCGGTGGCGGTGCAGAAGGGCGGCACCGGCAAGACCACGCTGGCCGCCTCCCTCGCCGTCGCGGCGGCGGAGGCCGGGGAGCGCGTGACCGCCCTCGATCTCGACCCGCAGGCCTCGCTGGCCGGCTGGGGCGCCCTGCGCCGGAGCGACGCCGTCGCGGTGGACCGGATCCAGCCCTGGGAGATCGCCCAGCTGCCGGAGATCCTCGACATCCTCGCCCAGCAGGGCACGACCCTGGTCGTCCTCGACACCGCCGGCAGCGCGGCCGGGCTGGCGCCGGCGCTCAAGGATGCGGATTTCGTGCTGATGCCGGTCCGGCCCTCGCGCCTCGACATCGTGGCGGCGCGTCCGACCCTCCAGGCCCTGGTCGGCCTCGGCCTGCGCGACCGGCTCGCCCTGGTGCTGAACCAGTGCCCGCCGCCGCCCTCGCCGCGGACCAGCGCCTACGCCGCGCAGCTGCGGGCGCTGGGCGTGCTGGCCGAGCCCGGCATCATCCACCGGGTCGACCATCAGGACGCCCTGGCGACCGGGCTCGGCGTCACGGAATACGCGCCCGCGAGCCCGGCCGCGGAGGAGATCCGGGCCCTGTGGGCCTGGATCGACGCGAAGATGCAGATCGCCCGCCCGGTCTGGTCCGACGCTCAGCCCTGACCGAGCGCCGCAAGGATCCGCGCCCAGGAGCGCGTGCCCTTGTGGAAGCTCGTCAGGTCGTACTTCTCGTTGGGCGAGTGGATGCGGTCGTCGTCCAGGCCGAAGCCGATCAGCAGCGTGTCGCGGTTCAGGAGCCGCTTGAAGTCGCCGACGATCGGGATCGAGCCGCCGGCGCCCACGGTCACGGCCGGCACGCCCCATTCCTCGGCGAGCGCCGCCTTGGCGGCCCCGAGCTGCGGCATGTCGAAGGGGAGGCTGATCGCCCGCGAGCCCTTGTAGGTGATGACATCGACCGTGCAGTCGGACGGGATGCGCGCGCGCACGAAGGCCTCGAACCGTTCGGCCAGAACCTTCGGGTCCTGGTCGTCCACGAGGCGGAACGAGATCTTGGCCGAGGCGGTCGACGCGATCACCGTCTTGGTGCCCTCGCCGGTATAGCCGCCGATGATGCCGTTGGCGTCGCAGGACGGGCGCGACTGCACCAGCTCGATCGGCATCCGCCCGCGCTCGCCCGCGGGCTCCTTCAGGCCGATCGGCCCGAGCAGGGTCTCGGGCGTCAGGCCCAGGCCGCGCCACTGCTCCAGCACCTCGGGCGGGCGCTCGTGCACGCCGTCGTAGAAGCCCGGGATCGTCACCCGGCCGTCGTCATCGTGCAGGTCGGCGATGATCTTCGACAGCACGTGGATCGGGTTGCGGGCGGCGCCGCCGAAGAAGCCCGAATGCAGATCACGGTCGGCGCAGGTGACCTTCACCTCGAAATACGCGAGCCCGCGCAACGACGACGTGATGGCCGGCGTGCGCCGGTCCCACATGCCGGTGTCGCACACCAGCACCACGTCGCAACCGAGCTTGTCGCGATTGGCCGCGACCCATTCGGGGAGGCCCTGCGATCCGCTTTCTTCCGCGCCCTCGATCAGGATGGTGACGCCGCAGGGCAATTCACCATTCATCGCGATATGCGCCCGGCACGCCTCCACGAAGGTCATGACCTGACCCTTGTCGTCGGAAGACCCGCGCCCGACGATGGTCTTGCGGCCGTCTGCGTCGGAGGCGATGCGCGGCTCGAAGGGCGGCGTCGTCCAGAGGTCGAGCGGATCGACCGGCTGCACGTCGTAATGGCCGTAGAACAGGACGTGCGGGGCGCCGGGCTTCGGTTTGGTCGCGAGCACCACCGGGTGCAGCGACGTGTCCTCCACGGAGGTCTCGAAGCCGAGCGCCGTCAGGTCCTGGGCGAGCCACGTGGCGGCGGCCCGGCAATCGCCGGCATGGGCCGGCTCGGTCGAGATCGACGGGATGCGCAGGAAGGCGAACAGCCGCTCCAGGGCGTTCTCCAGGTCCGTGTCGATGTCATTCAGAATCGCGTCGAGCGCGGCCATCGGGGGCTCCGGGGTGCGGCGTGGCTTTGGGTGAATCCAGCGTTACCCGAGGCGGTGCGGGTGCGGCAACGCCCGCATCGGCCGCCCCTGAGACCGATCGTCCTCGGAACAGGCGCAGATTGGAATGGTTATCGAGAGAACCGTCTGGCTGACGCGCCTGTCGCTCCGTCGCCGCACCCAGACCGATCCGTTCCCCGCCCGGATTCGTGGCGGCCCCAGACCTTGGACCAGTCCATGCTCCTCGAACACAGTCCGCCGGTGCGGGCCGATACCGGCCTCGCCATCACCCTGACGATCAACGGGCAGCGCCGCGAACTCCAGGTCACGCCCTGGACCACGCTGCTCGATCTCCTGCGTGAGAAGCTCGACCTCACGGGCACCAAGAAGGGCTGCGACCACGGCCAGTGCGGCGCCTGCACGGTGCTGGTCAACGGCACCCGGGTGAATGCCTGCCTGACGCTGGCGGTGATGAAGGACGGCGCCGAGATCACCACGGTCGAGGGGCTGGCCGGCCTCGGCAACCGGGGCGGCAGCAACGCGCTGCATCCGATCCAGGAGGCGTTCATCGAGCACGACGCCTTCCAGTGCGGCTACTGCACGCCGGGCCAGCTCTGCTCCTCGGTCGGCCTGATGAACGAGGGCCACGCCCACAGCCGTGAGGAGATCCGTGAGGCGATGAGCGGCAACATCTGCCGCTGCGGCGCCTACACCAACATCGTCGACGCCATCGAGGACGTGATGCAGGGAGCCGCTCGATGAACCGCTTCGACTATGTCCGCGCCGGCACGGTGGCGGAGGCGGTCCAGGCCTACGGGGCGGGCGCGCGGTTCATCGCGGGCGGCACCAACCTGATCGACCTGATGAAGTACGACGTCGAGAAGCCGGGTCGGCTGATCGACATCACCCGCCTGCCCCTCGACGGCATCGAGGCGCATGAAGGCGGCCTGCGGCTCGGGGCGCTCGCGACCAACGCCAAGGTCGCCTACGACGACCGCGTTGCCGCGCAGTATCCGCTACTGCGCAACGCCATCCTGGCCGGCGCCTCGGCGCAGCTGCGCAACGCCGCTTCCACGGGCGGCAACCTGCTGCAGCGGACCCGCTGCTATTACTTTTATGACACGGCCACGTCCTGCAACAAGCGCGAGCCCGGCACCGGCTGCCCGGCGATCGGCGGCGTCAACCGCATCCACGCGATCTTCGGCGCCAGCGAATCCTGCATCGCCACCCACCCGTCAGACATGTGCATCGCCCTGGCTGCGCTCGAGGCGACGGTCCGGGTGAGCGGGCCGCAGGGCGAGCGGACGATCCTGTTCGCGGATTTCCACCGCCTGCCGGGCGATAGCCCTGAGATCGACACCAACCTCGCCGCCGGCGAGATCATCGTGTCGGTGGACTTGCCCGAGAGCAAGTTCCCGCAGCACTACACCTACCTGAAGCTCCGCGACCGGCTGTCCTACGCCTTCGCGCTGGTCTCGGTGGCGGCGGGCATCGAGCTCGACGGCGACACGATCAAGACCGCCCGCCTGGCGCTGGGCGGCGTCGCCCACAAGCCCTGGCGCAACCGTGAGGCCGAGGCCCTGCTGGAGGGCAAGCCCGCCACCCGCGAGAGCTTCCAGCAGGCGGCCGACCTCATCGTCTCCGAGGCCAAGCCGCAATCGGCCAACGGCTTCAAGATCGACCTCGCCCGGCGCGCCATCGTGCGCGGCCTCGAACAGGCCGCTGCCGGCACGCCCCAGTCGCTCAGCGACAAGCGCATCCAGTAGGCACCCCGATGACCCAGACCTTCAGCTCCACCGGCCACGACACCTTCGTCGGCAGCCCGCGCAGCCGCATCGACGGACCCGCCAAGGTCACCGGCCTCGCCAAATACGCCAGCGAGTTCGCTGCCCCCGACCTCGCCTACGGCTACGTCGTGTCGAGCGCCATCGCCAAGGGGCGGATCGCAGCGATCGACTCCGCCGAAGCCGAGGCGGTGCCCGGCGTTCTCAAGGTGATTACCCACGAGAACCGGCCGCGCACCGCGTGGCGGGACAAGAACTTCCAGGACGCGGTGGCGCCCCCCGGCTCGCCGTTCCGCGCCCTCTATGACGACCTGATCGTCTATAGCGGCCAGCCCGTCGCCCTGGTGGTGGCCGAGGATTTCGAGACCGCCCGCTACGCCGCCTCGCTGATCCAGGTCCGCTACGAGGCCCAGGAACCCGTCACCGATCTTAAGGCCGCACGCGGTGACGCCTACGATCCGCCCGAGAAGCGCGGGGGCATCAAGCCGCCGCCGGAGCCGTGGGGTGACGCCGACCAGGCCTTCGGCAGCGCGCCGATCCGCGTGCAGGGCGCCTACACGCTGGCCAACGAGCACCACAACCCGATGGAGCCCCATGCCACCACGGTGGTGGTGGAAGAGGACGGGACCTACACGGTCTACGACAAGATCCAGGGTGTTTCGAACAGCCACCAGTATCTCGCCAACGTGTTCGGCCTGAAGCCCGATCAGGTGCGGGTGCTCAACCCCTATCTCGGCGGTGGCTTCGGCTCCGGCCTGCGCCCGCAATACCAGGCCTTCCTGGCGATGCTGGCCGCCCAGGAGCTGAAGCGCTCGGTCCGGGTCACCCTGACCCGCGACCAGATGTGGTCGTTCACCTATCGCGGTGAGGCGCTGCAGACTGTCTCCCTCGGCGCCGAGGCGGACGGCACCCTGACCGCCCTCCGGCACGATGCCGTGCAGGGCACCTCCCATTACGAGGATTACCAGGAGGTCATCGTCAACTGGTCGGGGGTGCTCTACCGCTGCGATAACGTCGCCCTGACCTACCGGATCGCCAAGCTCGACACCGCCACCCCGGGCGACATGCGTGCGCCCGGCGCCGTCACGGGCGTCTTCGCCATCGAGACCGCGATGGACGAACTCGCCTACGCGACCGGGATAGACCCGATCGCGTTGCGGCTGAAGAACTACGCGGAGTCGGACGCCACCGCCGAGGGCAAGCCGTTCGGCTCCAAGGAGCTGAAGGCCTGCTTCACCCAAGGCGCCGAGCGCTTCGGCTGGTCCAAGCGCAGCCCCGAGCCCCGCTCCATGCGCGAGGGCCGCGAGCTGGTCGGCTGGGGCGTTGCCACTGGCGTCTGGGAGTCGATGATGATGCAGTCGAACGCCATCGCGACGCTCACCGCCGATGGCCGGCTGACGGTGGGCAATTCCACCGGCGACATCGGCACCGGCACCTACACGATCCTGACCCAGATCGCCGCCGACACCCTGGGCCTGCCCATGGAGTCGGTGACCACCAAGCTCGGTGACACGCGCTTGCCCGAGGCACCTGTTGCCGGCGGATCCTGGACGGCGGCCTCTTCCGGCACCGCCGTGATGAAGGCCTGCCGCAACGTCGGCGAGCAGGTGTTCAAGCTGGCCCGTGGGCTGGAGAACTCGCCCCTCGCCAATGTCGATGTCGACCGCGCCGTCTTCGCGGATGGCCGCATCTCGGTGGCGGGTGATCCCAGCCGCAGCGTCTCGATGGTCGAGGTGATGCGGGCCGCCGGTGTAGACAAGGTCGAGGCGGTCGAGGAGGCTGGTCCCGATAAGGACTTCAACGAGACCTACCAGGCCTACACCCACGGGGCGATCTTCGTGGAGGTGAAGGTCGACGAGGAGCTGGGCCAGGTCCGGCTTACCCGGGTGGTCTCGGCGATCGCGGCCGGCAAGATCCTGAACCCCAAGACCGCGCGCAGCCAGATTCTGGGCGGCGTGGTGATGGGGATCGGCTCGGCGCTCGAAGAGGAGTCGATGCTCGACCACCGCTTTGGCCGGTTCATGAACCACAATCTCGGCGAGTATCACGTGCCGGTCCATGCCGACATCTACGACATCGACGTGATCTTCGTGGACGAGGAGGACAAGGCCAACCCGCTGGGCGTGAAGGGCCTGGGCGAGATCGGCATCGTCGGCACTGCCGCGGCGATCACCAACGCGGTGTTCCACGCCACCGGCAAGCGCGTCCGCGACCTCCCGATAACGATCGACAAGCTGCTGTGACGGGCGGCCGATGTTTCCCGTGAAACATCGGCTGCTCTCGGGACCGGAATATCGTTAGAGGAAGACCGTCACATACATCGTGTGGCGGTCTTCCCGCGTCAGCCTCCTCTGAATCACCTTCTGCAATCCTGGCGCTTTTGGGCCCTCTCCGCCGCCGGCTGCGCGGCGCTGACCGCGATCCACGTCAAGGTCGGGGTTGCAAGCGTCCAGTCGGATGTCGCAGCCTTCGTGCGAACCCGGATGATCGTCGCTTCTGCGGGGGCAATCGTGGTCGGCTCCGGCCAGACCGGGGGCTCGTGCAGATCTCCGGCCGCGACCTGGTCGCCCTGATCCTGTCGGGTCTCGCCACCGGGGCCTCGTAGCTGTGCTCCTTCTGAGCGCTGTCGCTCGGGAATGCCGCCCGGGTCGCGCCCCTGGATAAGCTCAGCGTCGTGCTGGTCGCGCTCCTCGGAACTAGCCTGCTCGGCGAGAGCCTGAGCCTCGCGGCCTGGGCCGGCATCGCGCTGATCGCCGCCGGAGCCGCCCTGGTCGCCTCGGGGTGGTAATCCTCACGCGATGGATGAGCGTTGGCGCACCGATCCGTTTACCGATCGGGCGCATCCTGCGGGTCTCTTGCGAAGGAGACCACCCATGGAATCGGTCTATCGCGGTTTCGAGACCTCGCTGCTCGGTCTCGCCTTCTGCCTTGGCCTGGGCGCCTGCCTCACGCTCGGCACGCCGCCGGCGCCGGGCAACGGGCTTGCCGTCACCCTGCCGATGCTCTCCGTGACGCTCGGCGGTCCCTGAGCCGGCGCATCATGCGCCGCTTTGGGTCGCCCGGAACATGAAGCCGCGCGCCTCGTCGTCCATCTCGGCCTTGAAGGTGTGGCGGCCCTTCAGCGCCTCCGCGGCCTGGGCGGCCGGACGGGCGTTGATCGCGGCGAGGAGGCGCTTGACGTTCGGCAGGGCGGCGAAGGCATCCTCGCCCAGCACGAACGGCACCATGCGGGCCCAGCCCCACACCGCCATGTCGACGATCGTGTAGGTCTCGCCCAGCACGAACGGACGGTCGGCGAGCCGCTGGTTGAGGATGCCCCAATGCCGGCGCGCCTCGAACGCGTAGCGCTCCTTGGCGTAGGCGCCGCCATCGGGGGCGAAGTGGCGGAAATGCACGCCCTGGCCGGAGAACGGCCCGATGCCGGTGGCGACGAACATCAGCCAGGACAGCATCTCGCCCCGCACCCGCTCACCCTCGGGCAGGAACTGGCCGGTCTTGCCTGCGAGGTAGAGCAGGATCGCGTTCGAATCGAACACCGTCACGTCGCCGTCGACGATGGTCGGCACCTTCGCGTTCGGGTTGAGGGCCATGTAGGCGGGATCGAACTGCTCGCCCTTGCGCGGATCCACCGGCACCGGCTCGTAGGAAAGGCCCATCTCCTCCAAGCAGAGGGCGACCTTCATCGGGTTTGGGCTCAGATTGTAGTAAAATCGAATCACGGCGCTCTCCCTGCCGCATCGCCCCGAACGGGGCGACCGGCTCTCGGAAACAGGTGATGCTCGTCAAGCGCTTCGCTCATCGCTCTGGATGCCGGATCCGCGGCGCCGAGCGTGCGCCGCGGGACGGTCGTCCGAGAGCCGCGCTTGTGCAAGCCGTCGCGAAGCGGGGCGGCTATTCCACCACGATCTTGTAGCTGCGGCCCGGCACCAGGGCGGCACCGCGCTCCAGGCCGTTGAGCACGAGGAACCGGTCGAGGGCCCGGTCCGGCACCGCCATGCGGCGGGCCAGCTCCTCGGCGCTGGCCGAGCCGGCCTGGACCACCTGCAGCCGCAGGGGCCGCAGCACCGCCTCCTCGGGGGTGATCGCCCGCAGGCTCGCGACCCAGGGGCGGAAGGCCGGCTCGGGGTCGGTGGCGCCCTTGGCGGCCATGATCATCCGGAAGGTCGCGTCGTCGATCCGGATCGCCGCGAGCCGGAATGTCCAGTCCTTCCCGCGCGAGAGCGCGAAGGCCGCCGGGTGCCCGCCGATTTCGCGGGTCTCGAACCCGGCCGGGTCGAGGGCGTCGTTCCAGCTGCCCTTCAGGGCCGCGTCGAGGGGCTGGCCGTCCTTGGCCTCGATCTGGTCGAACAGCAGACGCCGGTTGCCGTCCGGGGTCGTGCCGAGCACCGCCGAGCGGGTGTTCTCCAGAACGAACCCGTCCGGCACGTCGAAGGCGATGCCGAGCCCGGGATGGACGAAGCGATGGCCGCGCACCGCGCCGTCGCGCGGGTTGTCGCCATACGGGAGCCCATCCACCGCGGCGAGGTAGGCGGCGCGGTCGTCGGCGCCGATCCCCGGCGCCCCGATCCGGCGCGCCGCCCGGGTGACCTGGGTGACGCGCTCGACCGTGCCCGGATGGGTCGCCAGCATGTCGGGCTCGCCGGTGCCGCCGCTGCCGGCCTTCAGGTTGGTCGAGCGGTTGAGCGCGGTGAGGAAGCGGCCGGCCGCGAACGGATCGTAGCCGGCTTTGGCGAGGGTGCGCACCCCGGTGGCGTCCGCCTCCAGCTCCTGCTCCCGGGAGAACCGGGCCAGCGCGAAGCGCGACTGGTGCTGCAGCTGCGCGCCGGTATCGGGATCGTTGAGCACGTCGGCCACCACGCGGCTCACCAGGGCCGAGCGCAGCTCCAGCTCGCTCCGGGCGGTGGCGTGATTCAGCGTCACGTGCGCCATCTCGTGGGCGAGCACGGCGGCCACCTCGGAGGTGTCGCTCGCCAGCGCCACCAGCCCGCGGGTGACGTAGAGCCGCCCGTTCGGCAACGCGAAGGCGTTGACCACGGGCGAATCGAGCAGCGTCACCGCGTAGGTCTGGTCCGGGCGCTCGCTGGCCTTCACCAGCCGGTCCGTCACCTCCGTGAGCATCCGCATCACGTTGGGCGCGCGCACCTCGCCCCCGAAGGAGGCCACCAGCTTGAGATGGTCGGCATCGGCGGCCCGCTCGCGCCCGGTGGTGCGCGGCGCCTCGGCCGGGACCCGGACCACGGCCGGTGTCACCGGGCCCGCGGCCTGGTCGGCCACGCAGGCGCCGAGGGCGGCAGCCAGGAGCATGGCTCCGGCACAGGCCGATGCCCGGCCGCGCAAGCGCCGCTCCACCCCTCCAAATCCCTCCGTGATCCGGCCCATCGCGATCAGCGCCGCAGCTCCCGTTCCCCCGTCGGCCCGGCCTCGCGCCGATCCGGCTCGCTCAGGATCTCGACCGCGTCGGCGTTGGCCTCCAGGGTCGGGCCGCGCCAGACTTCCAGGATGCCGCGGACCCGCACGCGCCGGCCTTCGAGCGAAGCCGCACTCAAACCACGGTCCCGCATCATTCGCCAAGTGCGTTTCGATACCATGACCGTGAGCCCGTCCTCGCCGCGACCCACGAAGTCGAGATAGGTGCGGGCGCTGCGCTCGCCGACATGGCGGATGCGCCCCTCCACGATGGCGAACCGGCCCTCCCGCGCCCGCAGCGCCGGGCCGTCGGTGGCCTGGAGCACGGAATCGCGCCACAGGCCGAGCCGCTTCTCCCGGGCGGCGTCTTCCACCGTACGCAGAGCCGGGCGGCAGAGCGAATCATGTTCGTTCGCATCCGCGAAGGCGAGCCCGGCCGGGATCAAGCCACCCGCGAGATCGATCCCGGTCTCCGCCACCTGAATGTCGGCCCGCTCCCGGCCCCAGCGGTCGGTTTGCCCCCGCGGGACGACGACCAGGCTGTCGCCCCGCCGGGCTTCGAGCCAGACGCGCGCCGCCTCTGCGGGCTCCGGGGTGTCCGGCCAAAGCAGGGAGTCCAGCACCACCCGGGCGCCGGAGGCGAGGCGGATCTCGCCGCGCAGACCGATCCCGTCGAGGATCTCGGTGCGCGTTGGTCCCGGACGGCACTCGGCGGTGCCTGACGCGGCGTGGGCCGGCATCGCCGCGCCGAGGACGACCAGCACCAGGGCCGTCGTCGCGCGGCCCGTCCGGTGTCGCCATTCCGCCGATCCGCCCTCTGGCTCGATCATCGCGTGCATCCCGGACGATCATGCCCCGGATCGGTCTCGCACGCATCGCGCGGTTGGCCTGTCCGGGTCTTGATGCTATGGGAATCGTGGTCGTCTCCGTAGCTCAGCTGGACAGAGCACAGGTTTCCTAAACGGTCACAATTGGGCGTCGCGCTGGGAAACCGCGCGGCGGATCCGCTCAAAGTCGGGGAAAGCTCCCGGCGCCGGTACGCCGGCGTCCTGCCGATCCCGAGCCAAGCCCGCCCGATGCACGTGCATTCGACGGGAAGGTGTAGAGACTAGACGGGCGGCACCTAACGGCCGGGCGCAAGCACGGTCCAGGGTGAAGGGATAGTCCAGGCCACGAACGCGGCCCGCGAGGGCGGCGGCGGCGAAAGCCGAAGTGGTATGAAACCTGGGGTCGCAGGTTCGAGCCCTGCCGGGGACACCAGAAAACAGGTCGCCGACGCTCTGTCGGGGCGCGAGAAATCATTTACCGCTCTGGTCACCCGCCGGTGACACGACCTCGCTATGCGGTTAAGCTTCGCCGCCCGAAAATCGCGGCAGGAGTGGGCAAGTTCTTCATGGCGGGTCAGAAAACCGATCAGCGTGACGTGTATGTCGGTCAACGCATCGCCGAGCAGCGCCGGAAGGCATCGCTGACGCAGCGTCGCGTCGCGCAAAGTTTCGGGATGTCGGCGGCACAGCTGCAGAAGTACGAGAAGGGCACCAACAGAATCAGTGCCGTCCATCTCGATATCTTCTCCCGGATGACCGGGGTGCCGATGGATTACTTCTTCAAGGGCATGCCCCGCAACGACGACTTCACGGCCCCGGGCTTCTCCGAGCCGGAGCAGACGCCTTTGACCGAGGGCGGCGGCCTGCAGGGCCTGGCCGAGATCGTCGGCCGCCACATCACCGAGCATTTCTCCGAGGAGGCCCGCCGGGACGTCGCCGCCGCCATCCGGGCGCTCGACCACAAGCTCAACGGCTGATTGCTGAGTCGCGCAGCAGGCGAGCGGTTTGTCGGCCGTTTCGTACGTTATAGCGGATCCGTTCGGCAATCCGCCTTGACCCTACGGCAACCCGATGCGAGAACCCCGCCCGCATAAGGGGTCAAACGCCGCGATCGCGACGGCGTACCCGTGATCGGGATCCGTCCGATGCCGCGTTCAAACTACCTCTTCACCAGTGAGTCGGTCTCCGAGGGCCATCCCGACAAGGTCAGCGACCGGATCTCCGATACGGTGGTCGATGCCTATCTCGCGGCGATGCCGGAGGCCCGGCTCGGGGTCGAGACCCTGACGACGACCAACCGCATCGTCATCGCGGGTGAGGTGCGCGGCCCGGATTCGGTGACCTTCGAAAACCTCGAGGAGCTGACCCGCCAGGCCGTGAAGGATATCGGCTACGAGCAGGACGGCTTCCACTGGAAGAACAACGAAGTCGCGATCTACCTCCACGCCCAGTCCGCCGACATCGCCCAGGGCGTCGACGCGGCCGGCAACAAGGACGAGGGCGCGGGCGACCAGGGCATCATGTTCGGCTACGCCGCCGACGAGACCCCGGAGCTGATGCCGGCCCCGCTGTTCTACGCCCACAAGATCCTCAAGGACCTCGCCGACGCCCGCAAGAAGGGCGAGGGCGATGCCGGCAAGCTCGGCCCCGACGCCAAGAGCCAGGTCACGGTCCGTTACGAGAACGGCCGCCCGGTCGAGGCGACACAGATCGTGCTCTCCACCCAGCACCTCGACGAGTCCCTGGATTCGGCCGACGTGCGCGTCATCGTCGAGCCCTACATCCGGGCGGCCCTGCCCCAGGGTTGGGTCAACGAGAGCACCGTCTGGCACGTCAACCCGACCGGCAAGTTCGTGATCGGCGGTCCCGACGGCGATTGCGGCCTCACCGGCCGCAAGATCATCGTCGACACCTACGGCGGCGCGGCCCCGCACGGCGGCGGTGCCTTCTCGGGCAAGGATCCGACCAAGGTTGACCGCTCGGCCGCCTATGCGGCGCGCTACCTCGCCAAGAACGTCGTGGCGGCGGGGCTGGCGCGGCGCGCCACCATCCAGCTCGCCTACGCGATCGGCGTCTCGAAGCCCTTGTCGATCTACGTGGATCTGCACGGCACCGGCCAGGTCGACGAGGCCAAGCTCGAGGCGGTCCTGATGGACGCCATGGACCTGTCGCCCCGCGGCATCCGCACGGCGCTCGGCCTGAACAAGCCGATCTACGCGCGCACCGCCGCCTACGGCCATTTCGGCCGCGCCCCCGAGGCCGATGGCGGCTTCTCCTGGGAGCGCACCGACCTCGCTCAGAAGCTGAAGTCGGCCCTGTCGTAAGGCGGTTCGCGCTCGAACGCTGAACGACCTGCCAGCGCACCGTCCCGGATCCGGGGCGGTGCGCTGGCTTTTTCTTGAGTCCCGGATTCAAAAGGTCTTGGACCTTTTGCGGGTGCAGGGCAGAGCCCTGCTGTGGGCTGCGAGCCCTTTGGAACCCCGTCCTCGCCCGGGCGCGGACGACGCGTTGGTAGCCGATGTCTGACCTGAACGGACGGCCCGGTCACGAGGCCGACGAGCCGGAGCGCGCCTTCTTCGGGCGGCGCAAGGGCAAGCGCCTGCGCGGCCTGCAGGAGCGGCGGCTCACCGACCTGCTCCCGGGGCTCCGCGTCGATCTCCCGCCGGGTGACCAGCCGCTCGATCCGCGCACGCTGTTCCCCGCGCTCGGCGGCGCACCGGACGAGGTCTGGCTGGAGATCGGTTTCGGCGGCGGCGAGCACCTCGCCGCCCAGGCCGAGGGTCATCCCCGCATCGGCATCATCGGGGCCGAGCCCTTCGTCAACGGCGTGGTCAAGCTGCTCGCCGCGATCGAGGCGCGGTCCTTACGGAACGTCCGCATCCGCGACGAGGACGTGACCGCCCTGCTGGCACGCCTGCCGGATGCCTGCCTGGACCGGGTCTATCTGCTCTATCCGGATCCCTGGCCGAAGCGCCGCCAGCGCAAGCGCCGCTTCGTCTCGGACGCCTCGCTCGCCGAGATCGGCCGGGTCCTGAAGGATGGCGGCCTGTTCCGCTTCGCCAGCGACATCGACGATTACGCCGGCTGGACCCTGGTCCGGGCCGCCCGCTGCCCGGTCCTGACCTGGACGGCGCGGCAGGCCCGCGACTGGACCGAGCCCTTTCCGGGCTGGCCCGGAACCCGCTACGAGGCGAAGGCGCTGGCGGCGGGCCGGCATCCGACCTATCTGGAGTTCGTGCGCCGCCCGCGCTGAGCGCCTGGACGCACGCGGCCTCGCCGAACCGGCATCCCTGTCGGTGCAGTGCGTACGGGACGCCTTGCAACGGTCACGCTCGGGCGCCATCCTGAGTTGCCTTCGCGGTCCGGGCCGCGGCAGGGGGGTATCTCGTGCGGGAGCGCGTCACGGCGTGCTCAAGGATGTATCCGAGTGGACGAGAGCGTGGGTCCAGACCCGGCGACGGACGACCCGTATCGCGCGGGCTTCGACGATGCCGCGATCGGCCTCGTCGTGCTGTCGGCGAACGGAACGGTGATCGTCGCCGCCAACCGGGTCCTGCACGATCTGCTCGGCTGGTCGCCGGGCATGCTGGTCGGTCGCGCCGCGGCGGATCTTCTCGCGGAGACTGAACGCGACGGCCTCGGTGACGGCATCCAGGCCTGGCGTCGGGCGGACGGGGCCGTGATCGACGTGCGGGTGCGGCGCTCCGGCCGGACCCTGGTGGTCGAGGCCGTGGATGCCGATGCGGCCGCGCATTCCGAGGCGAACCGCGAGGCACTGGAGACCGCCGGTCTCGGTGAGTGGCGCTGGGACCGGGCGACCGGCCTCCTGACCCTGTCGCGTCGGGCGGCCCGGATCCTGGGGCGACAGCCCGGGCGGTCCGTGCCGTGGGACGAGCTCAAGTCCGGCCTGTCCGCTCCGGAATTGGCGCGCTTGAGCGCGACTGTGTCGGAGGCGTGCCGGTCCGGCCAATCCTATCATTTCGACACCCCCGTCACCGCGGCCGGGCGCACCGTGATCCTGCGCGTGCGGGGGCAATCCGTGCCGGGTCGCGATGGCGAGCCCGTCGGCATGGTCGGCGTCGTCCAGGACATTACCACCCGGATCGAGGCCCGGGACGAGATCCTGTCGCGGGATCAGCGCCTGCGGGTCGCGACCACGATCGCCAAGCTCGGCATCTTCGAGTGGCACATGCTCGAGGACCAGGCGATCTGGGAAAACGAGCACATGTACGAGATCTTCGGGCATGCCCCCGAGGACGGCACCATCGGCAAGAACGAGTTCCTGAGCGACATCCTCCACCCGGACGATCGCGCCGCGGTCCGGCACGCGATCTCGAAGGCGCTGCGCGAGGACGGGATCCTGCAGATCGGCGGCCGGATCCGGCGGAAATCCGACGGGGCGTGGCGCACCATCGACATGGCTGGCCGGTTCGAGCGGGACGCGCCGAGCCGCCTGCCGCGGCGCCTGATCGGTGTGGTGGCCGATGTGACCGACCGGCGGATCGCCGAGGAGCGGCAGAGCCTGTTGATCCGGGAGCTGCACCACCGGGTGAAGAACACTTTGGCCACCGTGCAGGCGATCGTGGGCTCCACGGCCCGGACCGCCTCCAGCATCGAGGATTTCTACGAGGCCTTCGTGGGGCGGATCAAATCGCTCGCCCACACCCACGCCGTGCTTACCGAGGATACCTGGCAGACCGCCTCGCTCGCGAATCTGCTGCTGAGCGAGCTGAAGCCCTACGCGGAGGTCACGGCCGATGGCGAGGCCGAGGGGCGGATCAGCCTCGACGGTCCGGCGATCGACCTGCCCTCCGAGATCGCGGTGCCGATCGGCATGGCGATCCACGAGCTCACCACCAATGCGGCCAAGTACGGGGCGCTCTCGAACCGCTCCGGGCGGGTCGCAGTGACTTGGTCCCTGGAGCCGGGCGGGCCGGCCGGGATCCTGCGCTTCCACTGGCGTGAATCGGGCGGGCCGCCGGTCCGGCCACCGAGCCGCCAGGGCTTCGGTTCGCGCCTGCTGCAGCGGGTGCTGATCACCCAGGTCCAGGCCGAGGTCGAGACCGACTACGATCCCGAGGGGTTTGCGCTGACCATGCGGGCGCCGATCCCGCCGCGCAACGACAGCCTCAACCCCCTGGTCTAGGACATCTTCCCGGACGATGGTTGCCGGCTATCGAATAAGGACGCGGCGCGAGACGACTCGTTCCGCCGTCAGGCCGCGCCCCGGGCCCCGGATTCGCCGCCGCCATCCACGAAGGCTTTCAGCTCGTCCAGGGACGCGAAGGTGAAGCGGCCCTGCGGCGTCTCCGCCTCGATCGAGCCGTCCTCGTACATCACGTAGGTGTTGCCGCCGGAGGCGTAGCGCCCGACCACGGTGCGGGTTTCCGGCTTCGTCTCGGGCTCGGGCTCCGGCGCCGCGTCGAGGCTCGGGCGCAGGGCAGGGGGCTCCGAGGCCGCCTCCAGCTTCGCGGACGCCTCGGGCGCGGCGAACAGGTCGTCCTCCGCGCTGCGCTCGCTGACGGGCTCCGGCGCTGGCTCAGGCCGGTGGAGCGGCTCCGCGGGCGGGGCGGGGGGAACGGCGGAAGGAACGGACCGGAGCGGGAAATCCGCTTCGATCGCCGGGGGCCTGTGCGGCTCGATGACCTTCGAAGCCTCGGCCGGTGCGGGCGGGACGTCCTCGAGGAGGCGCAGGTCGGGCTCGATCCGTGGCCGCTCGGGATCGAAGGGCGGCTCGACGATCGATGGCACGATGAAGGCCGGGGCGGCCGGCAGCACCGGCGGCAGCCGCGGCGTGCTCTCGGCGGCTGCGCTCTCGGATGACGCCAGCACCGGGCGCTGCCCGATCGCCCGCTCCAGCCGCCGGAACACCAGGCCGAGCACGCCGATCCCGGCCAGAATCGCGCCCGACGAGGCCGCGACCGAACCCGCGATCACCATCGCGAGGCCGCTCTCCAGACGCACATAGGGGAAGCCCTGGATCACGGCGGCGCAGCCCCCGATGACCATGGCGGCAGCGAGCGCGAACAGCGCAGCGATCATGTTACTCTCTGACACGGGCCGGCTAACGGCCGGCGCTTAAGGCGTGTCGCACAGTAAGGCCTTGCGGGCATATTGCAAAATCCGGCGGCGAGATTGTCCGGGATACCGGTTCTCGTGGATCGTCCGGCCGGCTCTCCGCGCCGCCGCCGGGCGGCCGGGTGCCACCCGGGCGCCATCTGGGCGCCACTTGGGAAAGTTTGCATCAAGCCTGGCCGGAACGGCGTTGCCGTCGCGCGGACGCCGACTTACCTAGCGGATCGTGACCCGGATGCCCCCGCCGGGGACGAGGCCGCCCATGGCTGGCGCCGGCTGCTGTTTCCCGTGAAACACAGCGGGCCCTAGCCTCTTGTTACCGTGCGATGATTTCGGAAAGCCGGATCCGGCTTGTCCGCATCGTGCTCTAAGCGGAGACAGAGCCCATGACCTTCACCCTGCCGGAACTGCCCTACGCCTACGACGCGCTCGGGCCGTACATGTCGAAGGAAACCCTCGAGTTTCACCACGACAAGCACCACAAGGCCTATGTCGATACCGGCAACAAGCTGCTCGAGGGCACGGATCTCCAGGGCAAGAGCGTCGAGGAGATCGTCAAGGCGGCCTACAACACGAATCAGCCGCTGTTCAACAATGCCGGCCAGCACTTCAACCACCTCCATTTCTGGAACTGGATGAAGCCGAACGGCGGCGGCGCGATTCCCGGCGCGATCGCCAAGAAGATCGACGAGGATCTGGGCGGGGCCGAGAAGTTCAAGGCGGACTTCATCCAGGCGGGCGTCAGCCAGTTCGGCTCGGGCTGGGCCTGGCTCGCCGTCAAGGACGGCAAGCTCGCGATCCTCAAGACCCCCAACGGCGAGAACCCGCTGGTCCACGGCGCCAAGCCGATCCTGGGCGTCGACGTGTGGGAGCACTCCTACTACATCGATTACCGCAACCGCCGGCCCGACTACCTCAAGGCGTTCATCGAGAATCTGGTGAACTGGGAGTACGTCGAGAAGCTGTACGGCGAAGCGACCGCCTGATCCGGCCATAAGCGGCGCTGCGGGCCGATCGTGTCCGCGGCGCCCTTGAGATGCCGGCCAAAAGCGGCTCTTGATGCGGCCCCCGGGCTCAGCAGGGCAGGCCGCCATTCTTTCCTCGTTTCCAGACCCCGTGATCCCGCAGCGGGCGGATCCATGATCCGCTCCATCCTCTCGGTGGGTGGCTGGACCCTCGTCTCCCGCGTTACCGGCTTCGCCCGGGACGTGGTGATGGCCGCCGTGATGGGCGCGGGGCCCATGGCCGACGCCTTCGTGGTCGCGTTCCGGCTGCCGAACCATTTCCGCGCGATCTTCGGCGAGGGCGCGTTCAACACCGCCTTCGTGCCGGCCTATGCCGGGCTCGCCGAAGCGGGCACCTCCGGCGAGGCGCATCACTTCGCAGACCGCGTCTTCACCCTGATGCTGATCGTGCAGCTCGTGCTGCTGAACCTCGCCCTGCCGGCGATGCCCTGGGTGGTCCACGCTTTGGCGCCCGGCTTCGCCGAGGATGGCGAGCGCTTCCAGCTGGCGGTTGCGCTCACCCGCATCACCTTCCCGTACCTGCTGTTCATGACCCTGGTGACGCTGCTGTCGGGCATCCTCAACGCCCACCGGCACTTCGCCGTGGCGGCCGGCGCCCCGGTGCTGCTCAACCTCGCCATGCTGGCGGCCCTGTCGCTGAGCTTCCTGTTCCCCAACGCCGCCTACGCTGCCGCCTGGGGCGTCGCGGTCTCCGGCGTGCTGCAATTCGGCCTGCTGTGGTGGGGCTGCCGTCGGGCCCGGGTGATGCCCGACATCGCCGTGCCGCGCTCCGACCCGGCGCTGAAGCGGTTCTTCGTGGTGCTCGGCCCCGCGGTGATCGGGTCGGCCGGGTTCCAGATCGCGGCCTTCGCCGACACGATCATCGCCAGCTGGCTGCCGAGCGGCGCGGTCTCGGCCCTGTATTATGCCGACCGGCTCTACCAGCTGCCGTTCGGGGTGATCGCCATCGCGGCCGGCACCGTGCTCCTGCCGGAGATGAGCCGGCGGCTCGCCTCCGGCGACGTCGCCGGCGCGCACGCGGCGCAGAACCGGGCGGCGGGGTTCTCCCTGGCCCTGTCGGCGCCGTTCACGGTGGCGTTCCTGACCATCCCGGGCCTGATCATGGCGGCCCTGTTCCAGCGCGGCGCCTTCAGCGCCGAGGACGCGTCCCGGGCGGCCTCGGTGCTCGCCGCCTACGGGCTCGCCCTGCCGGCCGTGGTGCTGGTGCGCAGCGCCGTCGCCAGCTTCTACGCCCGCCAGGACACCAAGACGCCGCTCTGGGCCTCGCTGACGGCGATCCTCGTCAACGTAGTCCTGAAGCTCTGGCTCACCGGGCCCTACGGCGTCACCGGCCTGGCGCTGGCCACCGCGGTCAGCCAGTGGGTGAACCTGCTGATCCTCGTCGTCCTGGCCAAGCGCCGCGGCTGGACGGCGCCGGGCCGCACCTTGGGCCTCACGGTCCTGGGCGTCGGCCTTGCCTGCCTCGCGCTGGCGGGCGTGGCGGTCTACGGCCAGGGGCTCGCGGAGGCTCTAGTGCCGACCCTGCCGCACGGGCGCGAGATCGCCGTCCTGGCGGTCCTGGGCCTCGCCGGGGCCGTGGTCTATGGCGGCCTGCTGGCCGGCCTGCTGCACCTGTTCGGCCTGCGCCTGCGCCGGGCCTGAGCCCGTTCGTCCCATCGAGCTGGGCTCGCCGCCGCGCCTGCGAGTCCCACATCGTCCCTGAGCGCCATTGAGGAACGCCATGACCAAGGACCTGCTCGCGGGCGTGAAGGCCGTCGTGTTCGACGCCTACAGCACGCTGTTCGACGTGAATGCCGCGGTCCAGCGCTACGCCGACCTGGTCGGGCCGGATGCCGACCATCTCTCCGAGGTCTGGCGCAACAAGCAGCTCGAATACAGCTGGACGCTGTCGCTGATGGGCCGCTACGCCGCCTTCTGGGACCTCACCGTGCGCGCCCTCGACCATGCCCTGGCGCTGCATCCGGGTGTGGATCCGAGCCTGCGTGAAAAGCTGCTCGACGCCTATCGCGATCTCGAGGCCTACCCGGAGGTGCCGGCCGTGCTCGCGGCGCTGCAGAAGCGCGGCCTGCGCACAGCGGTGCTGACCAACGGCAACGCCGCCATGGTCGATCGCGCCGTGGCCTCGGCGGGGCTCGCCGACCATCTCGACGCGGTGCTCTCGGTGGACGACGCGCAGGTGTTCAAGACCCATCCCGACGCCTATCGGATCGCGCTGACCCGGCTCGCGGTCGGGGAGGCGGACGTGCTGTTCTGTTCCTCGAACCGCTGGGACGTAGCGGGCGCCCATGCGTTCGGGTTCCGGGCCGCCTGGGTGAACCGCCGGGGGCTTCCGGACGAGTACGCAGACCTCGCGCCCCAGGCGGTGATCACGTCGCTCGACGGGCTGCTCTGAGACCCACGTCGGGGCGCGCTGCCGCGGGTTGGACTAAAGTCGCGCTTGCAACGTGCGGCCCGCGCGCTTGGTTCGCCTTTGACTCGGACGCCAGAATCAGGAGCGTCGAGCGTGAGGGAGCGTCTGATGAAGCGCGTGTTGTTGGCCGCCGCATTCTGCGTCGGCGTGGCCGGACCGGCCTGGGCCCTGGATGTCACCAAGTCGGTCGATGTCGCGGCATCGCCCGAGGCGGTGTGGAAGACCATCGGCGGATTCTGCGGGATTGGCGACTGGCATCCGGTGATCGAGAAATGTGCCCTGTCTAAGAAGGGCGGCAAGGATGTCCGCACCCTCAGCCTGAAAGGCGGCGGGACGATCGTCGAGGAGGAGGAATCCCGCGACGACAAGAAGATGGCCTACACCTACACGATCCTGGAAGGCCCGCTGCCCGTCACGGATTACCATTCGACCCTCATGGTCGCGAAGGCCGGCAGCGGCTCCAAGGTCACCTGGACCGGCACGTTCAAGGCCAAGGGCGCGCCCGACGCTAAGGCGCAGGAAGCCATCGCGGGCGTATACGATGCCGGCCTGAAGGGCATCGCCGCCAAGGCGAAGTGAGGTTCAGGCGGCAGCGGGACCAGGGTGTTCCGCTGCCGCGGCTCGGTCTGTCGGCGCCACAACTGGCACGCGATCGAATTGCCCCGCTTCGGAGATTTTTAATCGTCCCGGTGTTGGATCATCCGCAACACGAACGGGAGAAGTTG
Source organism: Methylobacterium sp. J-001 (assembly GCF_022829565.1). Taxonomy (NCBI): domain Bacteria; kingdom Pseudomonadati; phylum Pseudomonadota; class Alphaproteobacteria; order Hyphomicrobiales; family Methylobacteriaceae; genus Methylobacterium; species Methylobacterium sp. J-001. The sequence goes on along the minus strand of NZ_JAKSYN010000135.1, from coordinate 35,997 downwards.
CGCGTGGCCACGAACGGTTCCTTCACGATGATCCGCGCCGGGGCCGCAGCCCTTGCGGCGACCCTGGTGCTCGGGGCCGTCGCCCCGGCCACCGCCCGCGACCAGACCGGCGCGATCATCGGCGGCCTCGCGGCCGGCGTTGTCGGCGGCGTGGTCGGGGGCGCTCTGGTCAACGGCGCCAACCAGCCGCCGCCCCCGCCGCCGGAGTACCGCCCGCGCCGCGTCCTGGTCGAGGAGCCCGAGACCGTGGTGGTGCGCGAGCGCCGCGGACCCATCTGCCATTACGAGCGTCGCAAGGAATGGCTCGGCGACGGCGAGTTCACCTACCGTCGGGTCGAGGTCTGCGAGTAACGCGATCGCATCCGCGAGCTCCCGCTCCCCCGGGAGCTCGCGGTTTCCTGCCCCCGGCTTCGGGATCCTGCGTGGGTCGCCGCCCCTAGTGGCGGCGTTGATCCGCTCGCGGCTCTGCGGGCATTCCGCGCGTGCAGGATGCGAGCGCCCCGGCGTACCTCAGATGTCGGCCCCCTCCGCCTCGGGGTCGAGCCAGCGCCAGTCCGTCCCCATCTGGTGGCGGAACCACGTGACCTGCCGCTTGGCGTAGGCCCTGGTATCGGCCTGGCCCCGGGCGATCGCCGCTTCGAGGTCGAGCGTCCCGTCGAGATGGGCGATCAGGCCCGGCACGCCGTGGGCGCGCATTACCGGCAGCATCGGATCGAGGCGTCGCGCGCGCAGGCGGGACACTTCGTCGAGGGCGCCGTCTGCGATCATCGTGCGGAAGCGGGCGTCGATGCGGGCGCGCAGCAGCGCGCGATCCGGCGCCAGGAAGAATCTTTGCAGGTTCTGGCCGGCCAGAGGCCCGGGCACCGGGTCGCCGTAAAAACTGGCGATCGGTCGGCCGGTGGCCAGAAAAATCTCCAGGGCGCGCATGACTCGCATGCGGTCGCTCGGGCGCAGGCGGGCAGCGCCCTCGGGGTCGTGCCGGGCGAGGTCGGCATGCAGCGCCTCGGTCGGGCGGCCTTCGGCCTCGTCCCGCACCCCGGCGCGCACCGCCTCCGGCACCGGCGGCAAGTCCGAAAATCCCTGCTCCAGGGCGCGGAAATACAGGCCGGTGCCGCCGACGAAGACCGGCAATCGGCCGTCGAGGTCCGCGAGCAAGGCCGTGGCATCCCGGGAGAACTGCCCCACGGAATAGTTCACCGCCCCGTCGACATGGCCGTAGAGCCGGTGGGGTACCCGCGCCTCCTCGTCGGGCTCGGGCCGGGCGGTGAGGCGGCGCAGGTCGCGATAGACCTGCATGGAATCGGTGTTGATCACCACGCCGCCGTGGCGCAGCGCGAGCCGGACCGCCAGCGCCGACTTGCCCGAGGCGGTGGGCCCTGCAATGAGGATCGCCGCCGGGCGTCCCCCGGTCTCTCTCCGGTGTGGCGGCAAGGCGAAACTCCACGATGCTGGTCGCGGTCCTGATAGCAAACCCGGCTCGGCCGTCCATCACCGACGCGGTGCTGGCCGAGGCGCGCGCGGTGCTGCGGACGGAGCACCAGCCCCGGATCCTGCACGGGGAGGTCGCCGCCGAGGTGCTGGTAGCGGGCGATCCGGCCGACGCGGGCGCTCTCACGGAACGGCTGCGGAGCGCCCTCTCCGGCGAGCCGATCGACATGGCCGTGCTGCCGGCCGATGCGCATCGGCGCAAGCGCCTATTCCTGGCCGACATGGACTCGACCATGATCGAGCAGGAATGCATCGACGAACTGGCCGGGACGCTCGGCCTCAAGGACCATGTCGCGGGGATCACCGAGCGGGCGATGCGCGGCGAGATCGCGTTCGAGCCGGCGTTGCGCGAGCGCGTGGCGCTCCTCAAGAACATTCCCGTCACGGCGGTCGATGGGCTGATCGCCGATCACCTCAGCCTCACCCCGGGCGGGCCGACGCTGGTGCGGACCATGCGGGGACACGGCGCCCGAACCTGCCTGGTGTCGGGGGGCTTCACCCTGTTCACCGGCCCGATCGCCGGGATGATCGGTTTCGAGGAGCACCGGGCCAACGTGCTCGGCGTCGCGGACGGGCGGCTCACCGGCACGGTGGAGGACCCGATCGTCGGCAAGGCGGAGAAGCGCGCGGCGCTGATCGAGCTGCGCGATGCCCTCGGGCTCGGCCCCGCCGAGACCCTCGCGGTCGGCGACGGCGCCAACGATCTCGACATGCTGGCGGAGGCCGGCCTGGGCGTCGCCTTCCGGGCCAAGCCCGCGGTGGCGGCCGCCGCCCGGGTCCGGATCACCCACGGCGACCTCACCGCGCTGCTGTACCTGCAGGGATATGGGGCGGCGGAGTTCGTGGCGTGAAGGTTTGGAGCCCCTAACACAACCGATTTTTGTGCCCGCTAAGTGTTTGAAGTTGCTAGGGTCGAAGCGGTTTAGATAGGTGCTCTTAGTGAAAGGTGCGGGCGAGCGTGACCACCGCGCCGAGGACGGCCAAAGTCTGAAAGCCGATCACGCCGACGAGCCAGCGCACCGTTTCGACTTTCGCGGACGCAAAATCTGCCTGTGTGGCGAGCCGGAGCGCTTCGATATCGGCGCGGGTCTGGATCTTCAGGGCTTCGATATCGCCGCGGACGACCTAGATGTCGCCTTGCACGTCGCGGATATCGCCCTTGGTGGCGAGGTTTCCGTCGAGGACATCGACCAACGCGTCGGCAAACCCTTCGGCCTGCTCAGGCGACAGCTTGGCCTTCTCGCGCAGGGCGCGGGCGAATTTCAGGGCGTCGAAGGCGACGGCGGTCATGGAGGTCTGGAGATTCCGAGCCGCATCGACTCGCGGCACCAGTGTGCTGCACGGACCGGCCGCGTCAATGCGGCCGTTCCCATCCGCAAAAATGCGAAGGCCGCCGCGTCCTTTCGGAGCGACGGCCCTCAGCCTTTTGGAGCGCAGCGGGTTTATTCCAGCCCGATCGCCACGAAGCGCACGTCGCCGGTGGCGCTGGCCACGAGCAGGAGGACCGACTTGCGCCCGTCCTTCTTCAGGGCCTCGACCCGCTTGGTCACCTCGGCCGGCGTGTTCACCGCCTCCTGGCCGACCTCGACGATCACCTCGCCCGGCTGGATCCGCTTGTCGGCGGCGGTCGAGTTCGGGTCGACCCGGGTGACGACCACGCCCTTCACGCTGTCCTTGATGGCGTACTTCTTGCGCAGCTCGTCGGTGATGCCGGAGAGGTTGAGGCCGAGCGCCTGACGGGTCGCGCTCTCGGCCTCGGGCTGGCGCAGGTTGGCGAGCTGCGGCTTGTCGGTATCCTCGAGCCGGCCGAGGGTGACGGGCTTGGTCAGCTCCTCGCCCTTCCGGACCACGACCACGTCGACCTTCTGACCGACGGGCGTCGAGGCGACGATCCGGGGCAGGTCGCCCGACGCCTTCACGGGGGCGCCGTTGAACTTGACGATGACGTCGCCGACATCGATCTCGGCGGTCTTGGCCGGACCCTTCTCGTCGACCCCGGCCACCAGGGCGCCGCGGGCGCCGCCCTTGAGGTTGAGCGCCTCCGCGGTGGCGTCGTCGACGTTCTGGATGCGCACACCGAGCCAGCCGCGCCGGACCTCGCCGAAGTCGCGCAGCTGGTCGATCACGGGCTTGGCCGTGTCCGACGGCACCGCGAAGCCGATGCCCACCGAGCCGCCGGTGGGCGACAGGATGGCTGTGTTGATGCCGATCACCTCACCGTCCATGTTGAACAGCGGGCCGCCGGAATTGCCTTTGTTGATGGCCGCGTCGGTCTGAATGTAGTTGTCGTAGGGGCCGGACTCGATGTTCCGGCCCCGGGCCGAGACGATGCCGGCCGAGACCGAGCCGCCGAGGCCGAACGGATTGCCGATGGCGATGACCCAGTCGCCGGGACGCATCGTGTCGGACTTGCCGAACGGCACCGCCTTCAACGGGTGGTCGGCGGCGGGCTTCACCCGCAGCACCGCCAGATCGATCTTCGAATCCTTGCCGATGATCTCGGCCTTCAGCTTGGTGCCGTCGTGCAGGATCACCTGGATGTCGTTGGCGTCGCCGATGACGTGGTTGTTGGTCACCACGATCCCGGACGTGTCGATGATGAAGCCGGAGCCCAGCGAGTTCGACTTGCGCTGCTGGCGTGGGCTGTCGTTGTCGCCGCGCTCGCCACCTTTCTCCCCGCCCTTGCCGCCGCGGCGGTTGAAGAACTCCTCGAACAGGTCCTCGAAGGGCGTGCCTGGGGGCAGCTGCGGCATGGTGCGGCTGTTGCGCGCCTCGACCGTGGTGGAGGCGGAGATGTTCACCACCGCGTCGGTAACCTGATCGGCGAGGTCGGCCAGCGAGGCGGGCCCCTTGGCGAATGCGGGAGCCGGCAGGGCGGCGGTCGCGAACGAGGCGCCGACAAGGATCGCTGCCATCAGGGAGCGGGCGCGGGTACGGGGCTGCGCCTGCGCGCGGCCGAAGGGCGCCGGGGGGGCGCTCGCGACGGGGTGCATGGTCGACCTCTTCAAGAACGCGTTTCCGGTTTCGCGGGCCGCCGACCGGGATCGGCCGCCCGCGGATTGTCTCGCATCGTAGTTCGCTGGCGCCGGGGCGCCAGCGGTCAGCGCGTCGCGCCGGTGGAGGCGGTCGGGTCCGTCGGCGCGCGGGGCGTGCGCGGCGGCGAGGCCGTCGCCCGGCCCTGCTGGTCGCTGAAGTAGCGGAAGAAGTCCGAGCTGGGGCTGATCACCAGCCGGGTGTCGGAGCCCTTCAGCCCGGTCTCGTAGGCCTGCATCGAGCGGTAGAAGCTGAAGAAGTCCGGGTCCTTGCTAAACGCCTCGGCGAGGATCCGGTTCTTCTCGGCGTCGCCCTGGCCGCGCAACTGCTCGGACTTCTGCGTCGCCTCGGCGAGGATCACCGTGACCTCGCGGTCGGCCTTGGCGCGGATCGTGGCGGCGCTCTGATCGCCGTTGGCGCGGATGTCGGCGGCCTCGCGCTCGCGCTCGGTCTTCATCCGCTTGTAGACGGCGGCCGAGTTCTGAGCCGGGAGATCGACCCGGGTCATGCGCAGGTCGACGATCTCGATGCCGAGCGCCTTGGCCTGCCGGTTCACGTCCTCCTGGATCTGGTGCATCAGCTGCCCGCGATCGGTCTTGACGATGGCGTCGCGGGTCGAGCGGGCGAGCACGTTGCGCAGGCCGGAATTGGTGAAGCTGGCGAGCCGCTGATTGGCGAGCCCGATATTGCCCACCGCCTGGTAGAACCGCAGCGGATCGAGGATGCGGTAGCGCGCGAAGGCGTCCACCTCCAGGTTCTGCCGGTCGGCGGTGAGCACCGTCTGCACCGGCAGGTCGAGGTCGAGCACGCGCTTGTCGAAGATCACGACGTTCTCGACGAACGGCACCTTGAAGTAGAGTCCGGGCTTCTCTTCGCCGGTGGCGTTGAGGACGGCGCGGACGCGGCCGAATTGCAGGACGAGGGCCTGCTGCATCTGGCCGACGGTGAAGATCGAGGCGTAGAGCCCGATCGCGACGATCGCGGCGACGGCGATCAGGCCGGTGCGGAGAGCCTGTTTCATCGGGCGGCTCCCGTCGCGGTCTGGGACGGGGCGCGGGCGCCGAACTCGGTGAGCGGCAGCACCGGCAGGACCCCGGCGGCGGCGCCGGAGCCCGGCTGCGCGCCGTTCTGGTCGATGATCACCTTGTTCACGGAGCCCAGAACCTTCTCCATCGTCTCCAGGAAGAGCCGCTCGCGGCTGATGGCCGGGGCGGCCTTGTAGGAGGCGTAGACCTCACTGAAGCGTGCGGCCTGGCCGGTGGCGTCGGCCGTCGCCTTCGTCCGGTAGGCCTCGGCCTGCTGGAAGATCTGCGATGCCCGGCCCCTTGCCTGCGGCACTTCGCGGCTGGCGTAGGTCTTGGCCTCGTTCTGCGCCGTGTCGGCGTCCTGCTGGGCAGCGTTCACGTCGATGAAGGCCGGCCGGACTTCCGGCGGCGGGTTGACCGAGACGAGCTGAACCACCTCGATGCGCACGCCGGCGCCGTATTCGTCCAGCGCCTTCTGGACCATCTCCTTGACCTCCTGGGCGATGCTCGACTGCTCGTTGGTGAGGATCGCCTGGATGTTGCGGCGGCCGATCACCTCGCGCATCGCGCTCTCGGAGATCGCCTTGATGGTGCCCTCCGGGTTCTGGAGGTTGAACACGAAATCGGAGGCCTTGAGCGGGTTGATCCGCCACTGCACCTCGAAGTCGAGATCGACGATGTTCTCGTCACCGGTCAGGATCAGGCTCTCGTCCGGCACGTCGCGGGTGCGGCCCTGGCCACCGGGACCGGAGCGGAAGCCGATCTGGATGGAGTTCTGCGAGCCGACATCCGGCTTGACCACGCCGCCGATCGGATAGGGGAAGTTGTAGCGCAGGCCCTCGCCCTTGGTGCCGACGTAGCGGCCGAAGATCGTCTCGATGCCGACCTGACGCGGGTAGACGGTGTAGAAGCCGGTCGCGAGCCAGACTGCGACCGCCAGCGCCGCGATCACCGCGGCGCTGCGTCCGCCGCCGATGCCGCTGCTCGGGCCGCCGCCATAGCCGCCGCCGGTGTTGCCGCCGCCCGGGATCAGGCCGCGCAGGCGGTCCTGCCCGCGCCGGAGCAGGTCCTCAAGGTTGGGCGGGGTCTTGCCGCCGCCACCATTACCCCATGGGCCGCCGCCGTTGCCGCCGGGCCGACCCCACGGGCCGCCGCCGCCACCGCCGCTCTGATTGCTCCAAAGCATCCTAGCCGTCGTCTCCTGCCTGCCCGCGCCCGGTCCGCACGCTGAACGTGCTCCCCGGGCTGCGTCTCCCTGCCTGAACGGCCGCGCTCACCCGCCTAGTCCCGCCGAACCGGACCGCTCGCGCTGCGGACGGGCTCGATCGGCGGCTAAACGCCTGCACGGACGTCTCTTCTCGCGAGGCCTGGAGCCCCATGAGAACGCATGCCCGACAGGCACCTGCGGGTGTGCGCCCCATGCTGTCAAGGCTGGCAGGTGGGCACGCACAGGCCGGAAGACAACCGCGGCGGCGCGCCTCAGCGGATGCGTACCCAATCGACGAACGCAAAGGCGTGCTCGTCGCGCGGGCCGGCCGGATGTGCCTCGCGGAACGCCTCCCGGAACGCGGCGCGATCGAAGGCGGGAAAGCGCACGTCGCCCTCCGGCTCCGCCTCGACCTCGGTAAGGTGGAGCCGGTCCGCATGCGGCAGGGCCAGGGCGTAGATCTCGGCCCCGCCCACCACCATCAGCTCCGGTGCGGCCGCCGCCGCGACGGCGGCGTCCCAGTCGTGGACGATCTCGGCGCCCTCGGCGCGGAAGCCCGGATCGCGGCTGAGCACCAGGGTGCGGCGCCCCGGAAGCGGCCGGCCGATCGAGGCCCAGGTCCGCCGGCCCATCAGCATCGGCTTGCCCATCGTCAGCGCCTTGAACCGCTTCAGGTCGCTGGACAGGTGCCAAGCCAGCCCGTTGTCGCGGCCGATCACGCCGTTGCGGGCGACCGCCACGACCAGCGCGATGGCGGGGCTCATACTGCCACCGGGGCCGCGATGGCCGGGTGCGGATCGTAATTCTCGATGGTGATGTCTGCGTACCGGAAGGCGAAAAGGTCGCGGACCTCCGGGTTGAGCCGCAACTGCGGCAGCGGGCGTGGCGTGCGGGTGAGCAGGGTCCGGGTCTGCTCCATATGGTTCCGGTAGAGATGCGCGTCGCCGAACGTGTGCACGAAGTCGCCGACCCCGAGCCCGGTCACCTGGGCGATCATGTGGGTCAGGAGCGCGTAGCTCGCGATGTTGAACGGCACCCCCAGGAAGGCGTCGGCCGAGCGCTGGTAGAGCTGGCAGGAGAGGCGCCCGTCGCTCACGTAGAACTGGAACAGGCAGTGGCAGGGGGCGAGCGCCATCCGGTCGAGGTCGGCCGGGTTCCAGGCCGAGACGATCAGGCGGCGGGAATCGGGATTGCGCCGGATCTCGCCGAGCAGCCACGCGATCTGATCGACGCTGCCGCCGTCGGGCTTCGCCCAGGAGCGCCATTGCTTGCCGTAGACCGGGCCGAGATCGCCGTGCTCGTCCGCCCACTCGTCCCAGATCGTCACGCCGTTGGCCCGCAGGGCTGCGACGTTGGTGTCGCCCGCCAGGAACCAGAGCAGCTCGTGGATGATGGAGCGCAGGTGAAGCCGCTTCGTGGTGACCAGCGGGAAGCCCGCGGACAGGTCAAAGCGCATCTGGTGACCGAACACCGAGAGGGTTCCGGTACCGGTGCGGTCGTCTTTTGCGGCGCCCTCATTGAGGATACGCCGAAGCAGGTCATGATAAGCGTCCATCGAGCACTCCTGCTCGTCAGAATGGCCGCCGCTAGAGTCAAAGCCGTGTATGGGCATTGGCGGCGTGAGTCTCGATGCGGGACGGCCCTCGGTCGCTGTTTCCGAAGCCCCATGCCGAACTGGCATCCCCTCCAGCGCCGAATACTTTACGCCGGCCAGAGCACGTAGGTCACCAAAGCAAGGTTCGACCAGCCATGCAGGGCGATGCCGGGCCAGAGGCGGCCGGTGCGCCAGCGCAGCCAGCCGAGCGCCAGCGCCAGGGGCAGCAGCGAGACCGGCCGGGCGAGCCCCCAGGACGAGACATGGGCGGCGGCGAAGATCACGGCGGTGACCAGCACGGCGCCGACGGGCCCCAAGGCTTCCCGGGCTCGGGCGAAGGCCTCGCCGCGCAGCAGCAGCTCCTCGGCCACGGGGGCCAGCACCGCGAGGTAGAGCAGCCAGGCCACGACCGCGCTCTGGCTCATGAATGGCGAAAGCGTCACCCGCCGGCCGAAGCTCGCGCCGAACAGCTCGGCCGTGCCGGTGACCCAGACGATGTGCAGCACCGGCCAGACCAGGAGGAGCGCCAGTAGCGCGACCGGGCGCATCCCGTTCGGGCGCTCGCGATCCAGCGCCAGGCGCCGACGCCAGCCGGCCCGGTCGCGCCACCACGCCCCGGCGAGCACCAAGGCGGCGAGATAGACCTGGCGCAGGGCGTCGACCGCGAAGGCGCGGTGGGCGAGGTCCACCGCGCCGAGGAAGGGGCGTCGCTCGGGCGGCAGGAACGGGTCGATCCCGGCCCACAGGTCGAAGCCGACGCGGACGCTCGCGAGGGAGAGCAGGCTCGCGGCGCCGAGATAGATGAGCACGAGGGCAATCAGGACGCTCAGGCGCCAGACAGCGCCCCAGATCCGGTCGCGTCGGCGTGGCCCGTCGAGCGCGAAACCGCGTGACTGCGCATTTCCGGCAACAGCCGGGTCAAGAGGTTCGCCCTGAGACAGTGGCGCGACACGATCGGGCTTCAAAACCGGACCGATCCCCTCTATATCTTGGGTGCCGGTCGCGAGGCCGGCTATGGCGATAAACGATCTTCGAATTAAACCTATCGGACCCGGGGGCGGTACCCGGCGCCTCCACCTGATCCCAGGACCGATGGCCGCAAGGCCGGGGGCCTTGCACTGGTCTCAGGCGGAGGCGAGACAGGATCGACGAAGGCTAAAGGTTGATCGTTCGCTCGGCATGGCTCCGCCGTTATCGGGCCCTGGCGAGAGTTGCCAACGACACCTTTGCACCGGTGGCGGTGGCCGCGTAAGCGGTCGCCACGATCGGTCTCAAGTCCTAGCGGTTCGCATCGTCTAGGCGGGGCAGGAAGGCGCCCGGCACCGGAAGCCTTCACTCATTTCCTCGGTCCGGCCATCCGCGGCAGGGCGCTGGGCACAGACCGGGCGAGAGCGCGACCGCAGATGGCAGACGACCTGATCCGCTACGATCTCCTGGTGCAGGACGCCCTTCGCGGGGTGGTCCGCAAGGTGCTGACCGACGCCGCCCGAGACGGGTTGATGGGCGACCATCACTTCTACGTCTCGTTCCGGACGGAGGCGCCCGGCGTGCGGATGTCGCAGGCCCTGCGCGAGAAGTACCCCCAGGACATGACCATCGTCCTGCAGCACCAGTTCTGGGACCTCAGCGTCCACGAGCACACCTTCGAGGTCGGCCTGTCCTTCTCGGGCGTGCCGGAGCGGTTGCTGGTGCCGTTCGACGCTCTGTCGGGCTTCTTCGACCCCTCCGTGCAGTTCGGCCTGAAGTTCGACCTGACCGAGGCCGGCGAGGTGCCCGAGGAGGCCAACGCCGCCCCGGCCAAGGCCGGCCCGCGCGGCGCCGGCTCCGAGCCGAGCGAAGTCCGGCCCAAGGGCGCCGGGCTTGCCACGATCGGCTCGGCCGCCCCGAAGGTTCTGCCGGCGCCGGCCGCCCAGGGCGACAAGCAGCCCAGCGCCAAGCCGGACGAGAAGGCCCCCCGCCCCGCCGCCAAGAAGGAGGGCGAGGAGGGCAGCGCCGAGGTCGTGAGCCTGGACGCATTCCGGAAGAAGAGCTGAACTCACCGGGCCGAATCGACGGCCCGGGGCTTCATCGGTGGACGAGACTGTCGCGCAGCCGATCATGTCGGCCGCGGAGCGCAAGCATCGCGCGAAACGATTCAATGAAGGCGTGAAGCTCGTCGCGACCTTCTTCAACGCAACGGCGATCCTCACGCTCGGAACGGCGTTCATCAGCCCGCTGGTTCAGCATCCTGCGGATGTGTTCACCAACAACGGCTGGGCTTTTCTGCTCGCGTCCGTCATCTTACATGTGATCGGACAGATCGCGATTCGGTTGTTCCTGCGCGCCGAGGAGTAGCTGGATGCCCCAGAGCTATGCCCTTCAGATCCTGATGATCGCCGTCGCCATGTCGGTGCTCGGCCTCGGGGGCCTCTTCGTGGCCGCGCGCATCTACGATCGCAACACGCGCCGGCTCGAAGCACGCCGAGGCGATTGAAGCGCCTTACCGAAGACCACCCCGATACGACGACACGCCGGCGCCAGTCCATCGTCAGCGTGGCTTCATGAACCTCAGCCACCGTTTCGAGCCCGGTGGCGGCGCTCACCGACACCTCGACGGTCCCCCGCAGGCCATCGCCTCACAGGCGTCATCACGGGCCGAGCAGTTTGACGAAGGCCGCCCCGGCCCCGAAGAACGCGGCCGCGGCGGCCATGCCGGCCAAGCCGATCGAAAGCGGGGCGAGCACGCGATCTCGGCCGATCTTCAAGGTCTCGGCCTGAAGCTTGGATTGCTCCGCGATCAGCTTGCGTTGCTCGGCGACGAACTTTTCCGTCTCCGCGTTGGACCGCAAAACGCGGGCGACCTGCTCGGCGTAGTCGAGCGTGGGGGGCGCTGCCGTACCGGACATCGGGGAATCTCCCTCAACCCGGTCCACAAGGTGCGAACCGGCAGGGACCTCGTCAAGCTGTTCAGCCCCGCAGCTCCGCCTCCATCCGCAAGCCGTGCTCCGGCCGGAGCGTCACCCGGTGGAGCGGGCTGACCGGCGGATGATCCGCCGGCAGATGGAAGCGCACCGCCCGGACCACGTGGGCGAGCACGATCACCGCCTCCTGGATGGAAAAACTCTGGCCGATGCAGACCCGCGGGCCGGCGCCGAAGGGCAGGTAGGCGAAGCGCGGGATCGCGTCTCGGTTCTCGGGCAGGAAGCGCTCGGGCATGAACGCCTCGGGATCCTCCCAGAGCGTCTGGTGGCGGTGGAGCACCCAGGGGGCCACCATCACTAGCGAGCCGCGCGGGATCTTGATCCGGCCGAGGCGATCGTCCCGGGTCGCCTGCCGGCTGAGGAACGGCACCGGCGGGAACAAGCGCATCGCCTCCTCGATCACCGCCCGCGTGTAGGGCAGTTGCTCGACGGCGAAATCGCCCGCGCCCGCGGCGTCGACCTCGGCCTCGACCCGCGCCTGCGCGGCGGGATCCTGCGACAGGCAGTAGAGCGCCCAGGTCAGGGAATTGGCCGTGGTCTCGTGGCCGGCCGCGATGAAGGTGACGATGTTGGCCTTCACGGCGAGGTCCGAGAGCCCGTTGCCGGTCTCGGGATCCTGCGCGGCGAGCAGCAGGGTCAGAAGATCGCGGGGCGCCTCGCCCCGCTCCATCGCCGCTTTGCGCCGGGCGATGAGCTCGTCGACCACTTCGGCGAAGAACCGCCCCGCCGGCCGCGCCCGCAAGCGACCGATCCGCGGCACGAAATCGGGCACGCCGAACACGTCGAGGGGGTCGATCGGCCCCACCGCCTCCAGGAACCGGGTGATGGCGCGGCCCAGGGCGTCCGGGTCGCCCGGCAAGCCCTGCGTGAAGATCGTCCGCTCCAGCACGTCGAGGGTGACGCGGGTCATCTCCAGGGCGACGTCGACGGGCTTGCCGCCCCGGCGGGCGAGGCGGCGCCCCAGCTTGGCCCCGGCCGCGTTCATCGCGTCGGAAAAGCCCTGGACCGTGCGGGCGTTGAAGATCGGCGCCAGCGTCCGGCGCTGGAGCCGCCACTCGTCGCCCTCGGCGCTCAGGAGGCCGTTGCCCAGGCCCGGCGCCAGAACCCGGCGCTGCAAATCGTCCTTGCGGTAACCCTCGACGTTCTCGACCAGGAGATAGCGAATCAGCGCTGGGTCGCTGACCACGGTGATCCGGCCCATGGCGCCCTCGGCGGCCACCACCGGCTCCTTGAAATGCACGTCCATCCAGGTGGTGATCGGGTTCTTCCGAGCGGCCCGGAGGAAGTCGAACAGGCCCAGCGGCTCGCGCAACGGGCGCGGCACGGGCGGGCGGAACCGGGTGGCGGATTCGTGTGCGGCCAGATCGCGGTCGGCTCGGTCGATCGTCGCGTTCATCGGCTCCTTGTCCGGCGGGAACAGAGCCCCGCTCTTGTCCGGCGCCGGGGAAAACCGGCATCGCGATTCACCCGCGCCTCATTTAAGTAGGCACCGCACTGCACCAAACGTAGAGGCCACGATGTCGCCCACCGAGACCGGAACCGCCACCCGCACCGAGTCCGACACCTTCGGGCCGATCGAGGTCCCGGCCCACCGGTATTGGGGCGCACAGACCCAGCGCTCGATCCAGAACTTCAAGATCGGCACCGAGCGCATGCCGGCGCCGCTGGTCCACGCGCTGGGCTTGGTGAAGCAGGCGGCCGCCCTGGTGAACAAGGATCTCGGCGCGCTGGAGCCCAAGCTCGCCGACGCCATCGCGGCCGCGGCCGCCGAGGTCGTGGCCGGCCAGTACGACGACGAGTTCCCCCTCGTGGTCTGGCAGACCGGCTCGGGCACGCAGTCGAACATGAACGCCAACGAGGTGATCGCGAGCCTCGCCAACGAGGCGCTGGGCGGGAAGCGCGGCGGCAAGACGCCGATCCACCCGAACGACCACGTCAACCGCGGCCAGTCCTCGAACGACACCTTCCCGACCGCCATGCACATCGCCGTGGCCCGGGAGATCAGCGAGCGGCTGATGCCCGCCCTGACCCATCTGCACACGGCGCTCGACGCAAAGGCCAAGGCGTTCGAATCGATCGTCAAGATCGGCCGGACCCACCTGCAGGACGCGACCCCGGTCTCGCTGGGCCAGGAATTCTCCGGCTACGCCGCCCAGGTGGCGCTCGGCGGCTCGCGCGTCGCCGCCACGCTGCCCGGCGTGCTGGCGCTGGCCCAAGGCGGCACCGCCGTCGGCACCGGCCTCAACGCGCACCCCGCATTCGCCGAGAAGTTCGCCGCCAAGGTCGCGGCGCTGACCGGGCTGCACTTCACCAGCGCCGACAACAAGTTCGAGGCGCTGGCCACCCACGACGCGCTGGTGTTCACGCAGGGCGCGCTCTCGGCGCTCGCCGCCGGCTTGTTCAAGATCGCCCAGGACATCCGCCTGCTCGGCTCCGGTCCGCGCTCGGGCCTCGGCGAGCTGTCGCTGCCGGAGAACGAGCCCGGCTCCTCGATCATGCCCGGCAAGATCAACCCGACCCAGTGCGAAGCCCTGACCATGGTCTGCTGCCAGGTGGTCGGCAACGCCACCACGGTGAGCTTCGCGGGCTCGCAGGGCCATTTCGAGCTGAACGTGTTCAAGCCGGTGATCGCCAATGCCGTGCTGCAGTCGATCCGGCTGCTCGCCGACGCCGCGGTGAGCTTCACCGACAATTGCGTGGTCGGCATCAAGGCCAACGAAGACAAGATCGCCGACCTGATGAGCCGCTCGCTGATGCTGGTGACCGCGCTCGCCCCCTCGATCGGCTACGACAAGGCCGCCGAGATCGCCAAGACCGCCCATAAGAACGGCACCACCCTCAAGGAGGAGGCGCTGCGCCTGGGCTACGTCACGGAAGCGGAGTTCGAGCGCGTGGTCCGGCCGGAGACGATGCTGGCCCCCAGCGCCGAATAACGGTTTTGCAGGTCCCGGATCCGCAAGGTCCAGGACCTTGTGCGGGTCCAGGGCGGAGCCCTGGTGTCTTGGGGCTCCGCCCCCAACCAAGAGCCGGGAGGCGATCCGTGGCCGAGATCATCAACCTGCGCCAGGTCCGCAAGGCCAAGGCCCGCGCAGCCGAGGACGCCAAGGCCGAGGAGAACCGGATCGCCTTCGGGCGTCCGAAGAAGGCCAAGACCCTGCAGCAACGGCGCAAGGCCCTGGAGATCGACCGCCACGAGGGCCACCGGCTTGAGCGCGGCGAGCCGGATTCCGATTCGTCCCCATGATGCGCCCAACGTGAGCGCGGGCGTCAGCAAGCGCTCGGTGGTGATCGCGGGCCATCGCACCAGCGTGTCCCTGGAGGATCCGTTCTGGGCGGCGCTCCGGGAGGTCGCGGAGACGCGCGGCCAGTCGGTCCAGGCGCTGATCGGCGCGATCGATGCCGGACGCGGCGGCCAGAACCTGTCCTCGGCGATCCGGGTGTTCGTGCTGGACGCCGTGCGGGCCGGGCCGATCCGCGAAACGTGAGCGCATCCGGCCTTCCGGTCGGCGACCCGTTGTGGGAAGGGCGTGACAGAACCACGCAGGAAGCCTGATCCATGCCCATCCGCGAGCCGCTGCTCAAGCCGATCCCAATCACCGAGCTGCGCCCGACCCAGATGACGGTGGGCTACCGGGAGGTCGCCGAGAAGCGTCGGCGGTGGCGGAGCTACGACGGCGACAAGAAGAAGGCATTCCTCGGGGCACACATGATCCCGACCGTGCTCGGGCCGAAGAAGCGCCACTACGTCGTCGACCACCATCACCTGTCCCGGGCCCTGCAGGAAGAGGGCGTCGAGAGCGTGCTGGTCACGGTTCTGGCCGACCTGCATCACCTGGAGAAGGATGCGTTCTGGACGGTCTGCGACCACAAATCCTGGGTCTACCCCTACGATGCCGAGGGCGTGCGGCGGGATTTCAAGGACATCCCCAAGGCGATCGCCGACCTCGCCGACGATCCGTACCGCAGCCTCGCGGGCGAGCTGCGCCGGGCCGGCGGCTTCGCCAAGGACACGACCCCGTTCAGCGAGTTCCTCTGGGCGGACTTTCTACGCCGCAACATCAAGGAGAAGCGCGTCGAGGGTGATTTCTCGGAGGCGCTGGAGAAGGCTATGGCCCTGGCGAAGTCCAAGGACGCCGGCTACCTGCCGGGCTGGTGCGGCCCTTCGGAGGGCTGAGGCGCAGGGCCCCTCGCCCGTGCGGGCCAGGCGGTTCTCATATCGCTGCCGGATGAGAACCAACGGCGGCCCCGAGCGCGCCTCCCTCCCCCCTTTGCGGGGGAGGGAGAGCCACGGTGTCTCCCGTGTGTTCTCCCAACTCAATGTGTGAGTCCGCGAGCCTCCACGGGGGAAGCGTGCACGGCGGGTTCGCCTAGATCCCCCAATAGGGCGCGGCGTCGTAGTAGCGATGAATCTGCTCCTCCCAGGCACCGTCCTGCGCCGGGTCGGTGCCCTCGGGGGTGCGGGCGGGGGCGGCGCGCAGCTGCTCCTCGGTGAGGTCAAGCACGTAGGCGTCCTGCTCGGGCGCGAAGCGCAGCACCGACCAGGGCAGCGTGTAGAAATCTTCGCCAAGCCCCAGGAAGCCGCCAAAACTCATCACCGCGTAGGCGACCCGGCCCGAAACCTTGTCGAGCATCAGCCGCTCGATCCGGCCGACCTTGCTGCCGTCCGGCCGGCGCACATCCGTGCCGATGACCCGATCGCTGGCGATCAGGCTGCGGGGCTGCCGCGGTGCGGGTCGAGGATTGGCCGCCATGTTCGCCTCCCGGGGGTATGCTTCGCGTTTGGGTTGCTGCCTGAAAAACGCCCCGGCGATGCCCCACGTTCCGGTCTGGGCCCACGCCCGCCCCTTCAGACGGACGAACAGCTCCCCGCATGCCGATTCTGCGCCCCACCCCGAGCCCCATTGCGGGCGTCGCCCTCGCCGCCCTGATCCTGTCCGCCACGGGGGCGCACGCCCAGGACCGCGGCAGCGTTAATCCGAAACCGCTGCCGCCCCTGGAGCACCCGGACGCGCCCTCGACCCCGGCCAAGGCTCTGTTCGGCCGCGTCACCCGCGCCTCCAGCGGGCCGGCCCATATCTACGGGTTCTACGCCAAGGGCTGCTTCGCCGGCGGCGAGGCGCTGCCGATGGACGGGCCGAACTGGCAGGTCATGCGCCCGTCCCGCAACCGGATGTGGGGCACGCCGTATCTAATCGATTTCGTTGAGCGCCTGTCGCAGAAGGCGGCTCGGGTCGGCTGGCCGGGCCTGCTCGTCGGCGACATGGCCCAGCCCCGTGGCGGCCCGATGATCACCGGCCACGCCTCGCACCAGATCGGCATCGATGCGGATGTCTGGCTGACGCCGATGCCCGACCACCGCCTGAGCCGGGCCGAGCGCGAGGAGACGTCGGCCACCGACATGGTCCGCCCGGACCGCCTCGACATCGACCCGGAGGTCTGGACGCCGACCCATTTGCAATTGATCAAGCTCACCGCCGAGCAGCCGGAGGTGGAGCGCATCTTCGTCAACGCGGCGATCAAGAAGGCCCTGTGCCGGGAGGCGTCGGGCCGGAGCTGGATGTCGAAGGTACGCCCGATGTACGGGCACAATTACCACTACCATATCCGTCTGGCCTGCCCGGCCGGCCAGGACGATTGCCAGCCCCAGGGCGCCCCCGCCGCCACCGACGGCTGTGACGATCTCGGCTACTGGTTCTCCGACGCGGTGCTGCACCCGAAGCCGCCCAAGGTACCGCCGAAGCCCAAGCCCGCCATGACCATGGCGGCCCTGCCGTCCGCCTGCCGGGCGGTGCTCAAGGCACCGTAGCGAACCGGCGCGCGGATCAGTCCAGGCACCGGTCGAAGTAGATCTGCCGGATCCGCTCCATGGCCTGATACGCCTCCCCGGGCCGGAACGTCATGAGTTCCGGGCCGTCGGGGACGCGGCCGAAGAACGACGTGGCGAGATCGACCACGAAGCCGCGCTCGCCCGTGTAGAGCCCCTCCCGGTTCTTCACGTTGACCGAACCGCAGATGATCGCTCCTGCGCTCCGGCGCAGCACCGTGACCTTCGCGTCCGGGCTCTTCAGGTGCCTCTCGATCAGATCGAGGACCGTGCGGGTATCCGCCGGCCCCAGGGCGGCGCCGGAGCCATCGTCGACAATCTGGGCGCGGCCGCCCGACGAGCCGGTCGCCATCGCCAGACACAAGAGAGCGGATACGGCCCGGACCATGCGGCGTTGACGGCGCTCCCACTCGCGAACAGATCGGTATGCCGAACTCGAGCAACCGGAGATGAGACGCGTCACGCTACGGCGTTTGGTGCGATATGGGAAGCAATACGTCCGGATCCCGGCGCTTGCCAGGCCACAAACTGGCATCGTCAGGGGGGCTCTCGCCGATGGACGTGATGAGCCGGGATATTGCGGCAGATAAAACAGGATAAAACCATAATAATATACGGTTTCTATGATCGAAGGCTCTTATTTTTACGCTTCATTGCACGGCGCGCTTGTGTCCCGCCGCAAACACGTATGCAACGAGGGTCGTGCAACCGATACCCCGTCTGGAGAGCGCGCACCGTGACCCGATTGCTGACGGCCGTGCTGGTAGCCTCGACCCTCGTGAGCGCGCCGGCCTGGGCACGGCTCAAGGTGGACGACAAGGCGTCGCTCTGGCCGCGCGCCTCCATGGTCGACAAGATCGATTTCACCGACCGGATGGGCAAGGCGATGCATGCGCTGTCGCCCGATCTCGACAGCCGCTACTTCATGCATTGCCTGGAGGAGACGACGAATATCGGCGATACCAAGGATCTGAGGCTGGACGACATGGTGCGGACCTGCCTATCGCTCCATGCGCGAGAAGCGGCGGATCCGGAGTAGCGGTCCGGTGCCGGCGGTCGGGCGCCGCAGCGGCGGGGGCGTCACCGCCCTGGCACTCGGCCTCACGCTGCTTGGGCAGACGGTGAGCGGCGGCAGGGCCCAGAGTGTGACCGACCTCTCGGCCTTGGCGATCGGCCCGGACGACACGCAGGCCGTGCTCGCCCTCATCGGACGGCATTTGCACAGCACCGACGCCCAGGTGGCGGGCCTGCGGCGGGGCCGCACCGGGGGAATTTGCGGCACGGTCGAGGTCAGGAACCGCATGGGAACCTATACGGGCCCGCGCCCCTTCGTCGCCAAAGTCGACGCGGACTTCGCCGGACGCCTGCCCGAGGGCGCTGAGCTGCGCAATCCGGGAAGCATGGCCGAGTACTCGCGCCTGGAACGCGCGCGGGCGATGTTCGTGGAGAACTGTATCGACCGGTGATAGTCAGTCGCGATGCGCGGTCCGTGGCGATGTCGCCGCCCGCGGTCGACCGATCGAATTGGCTGATCCGATAGCCGCCCGGCCTCCTCGGCCGCGATCCCGGCGCCCATGATGGAGTGTCCTTGAATGCGAATCCGCAGCCTGTTGCCGGCGACGCTTGTCCTGGCCGCCATCGCAGCGCCCGCCCTCGGTCAGGCGCCGGTGGAACCGCCGGCCAACGCCCTCAAGGCGGCCAAGCTCGCCGGGCTGGCTGGTTTCGTGAACGTCCATTGCGAGGCGCTGCGAACCGACGGGGACCGCTTCAAGAGCGTCGTCAAGGCGATGGGCGTCGATCCGGCGGATCTCGAACGCGATACCCTGTTGCTACACGCCCAATCGTACCTGGCCGTGTACGAGAAGGATGTGCCGGCCAGCTGCGCCCGCGCCGATGAGATGTTCGGCCGGACCGGCAAGGTCGTACCGGGCGTGTTCGTCCCACGCTGAGCGTTCGCCGAACCGGACGCGCCGTGCTAGGGCCAGCGGATGCCCCGCTGGCTTTTCCTCATCCTCGTCACCGCCCTCGCACTCTCGGTCGTGGGCGGCGTGCTCATCGTCCTGCGCAGCCCGAGGAGCACGCCTCAGCCCGAAGCGGGCGCCGTCACCGCGCCCGCGGCGCCGGTGCCGCGTCCGGCCGGCACCCCATGAGTCTCAGGCGGCGATTCCGGTCCCCAGCGGGCAGCTGACGCCGGTGCCGCCGAGCCCGCAATAACCGGCCGGATTCTTGGCAAGGTATTGCTGGTGGTAGCCTTCCGCGAAGTAGAAGGTCTCCAGCGGCACGATCTCGGTGGTGATGTCCGGGAGGTCGCGCGTCCGCAGGGCCCCGGCATAGGCCGCGCGCACGGCCTTGGCGGTCGCCTCCTGCTCGGGCCCGCTGGTGTAGATGCCCGAGCGGTACTGCGTGCCGACATCGTTGCCCTGGCGCATGCCCTGGGTCGGGTTGTGACTCTCGAAGAAGGTCCGCAGCAGGGCTTCCAGGGGCAGCACTGCCGGGTCGAAGGCCACCAGGACCACCTCGTTGTGGCCGGTCTGGCCGGTGCAGACTTCCTCGTAGGTTGGGTTCGGGGTGTGGCCCCCGGCATAGCCCACCGCAGTGACGAACACGCCCTGCGGCAGTTGCCAGAAGCGGCGCTCGGCACCCCAGAAGCAGCCGAGCCCGAGCACGATCGTCTCGGTCCCCTCGGGATAGGGTCCCTTGAGCGGGTTGCCGTTGACGAAGTGGGTCTCGGCGGTCGGGATCGGGTTCGGGCGCCCCGGCAGGGCCTCGGCGGCGCTCGGCATCTCGGGGCGCTTGCGGAACAGGAACATCGTCTCTCGCCTTCCGGATTTTGGGGTAAACGGAATATGGGGACGGCCGGGCTGCCGAGAAAGCGACCAAGACTTTGTTGGTCATTGGTACGGGCCGTACGGACCGCCCAGAATCCCGGCGCGAGCGGCGAATCCCGACCGGAGCACTGGACCGCGCCAGCAATTTCCGGCTTGTAGGCACGCGAAGCCGCGACCTTCAGGTTGCGGCGTGAGGGGCTCAAACCAGATGGACACGGGCTGGACCGCCACGAGCCACGTGCTGGATAATCTCAGAGCGGAGTCGAACCGGGGCGACCCGTTCGCGGCGGCCGTGCGGGCGACCCGGATGCCGATGATCGTCACCGATCCGCGGCAATACGACAACCCGATCGTGTTCGCGAACGACGCCTTCCTGAAGCTGACCGGCTACACACGGTTGGAGGTCACCGGGCGCAACTGTCGCTTCCTGCAGGGGCCGGAGACCGATGCGGCCGACGTCGATCGCCTCCGCACCGCGATCCGGCAGGAGACGGACATCCGGATCGATCTCGTGAATTACCGCAAGGACGGCTCGGTCTTCAAGAACGCGCTGTATGTCGGGCCGGTGCGGGATGATGCCGGCGCGGTGGTCTACTTCTTCGCGTCTCAGATCGACGTCACCGAGCATTACGCGCTGACCGCCGAAGTCGCACGGCTGAAGGCTGAGCTCGCCGAAGCTCGGGCTCGCCTCGCCGACCGCTAGGACGGCCCGCTAGGGCTTCGTCAGGAACCCGATCGGCTCCCGGCCCGGCTGCCCGAGCCAGAGCAGCACAGCCCCGAGCCCCAGACCGATCAGCGAGGCCGGGGCGAGGGTGAGCGGCAGGCCCAGCAAATGCCAGAGCCAGGGGGCGGCCCCTTCGAGGCTGCCCTGCAGGGTGCCGGCCTTGTCCTTGGACAGGGTGGCGATCACGTCCGAGAGCGGCGTCACCCGCAGGCCGTTGTTGGCGATCGAGCGGGCCCCGTCATAGACCAGCGCAACGAAGCCGCCGGCCATCAGCAGGAAGCCCAGGACGCGGGCCAGGAATCGGAACATCGCGGGATCTTCTGAGCCATGCCTGCGCGCCCCGGGAGGCGCTCGCCCCGGGAGTATGGGGCCGAGCCGTCGGGTGCAAGCCGGGGCCCGCACAGGATGAACTGCGGCATGCGCGCGGTTGCCGCCCCCGGGGGCCCATGCCACAGGGACGCCCGGCGGCACGGGGCCGTCGAGGACCGTCGATCTTGGACGCGCACGCCCGGACGCCCGCCTTGGTGATCTTCGATTGCGACGGCGTTCTCGTCGACAGCGAGCCCCTGAGCCTCGCCTGCCTGACGGCCGGCCTCAACCGGATTGGCGTCGGCATCACCTTCGAGACCGTCCGCGCGCGTTTCACCGGCACCTCCATGGTGTCGATCATGGAGCATGTCGCGCACGATTACGGCGTCACCGCGCCCCCGGGTTTCGTGGACACGGTCAAGGCCGAGACGCTCGCATTGTTCGATACCGAGCTGCGCGCGATGCGCGGCGTCGCCGAGGCGGTCTCGGCGCTCGGCCTGCCGGCCTGCGTCGCGTCCAGCAGCGATCCGGTGCGGCTGCGCCATTCCCTGGGCCTGACCGGGCTGCTGCCGCTGTTCGGCGAGCACGTCTTCTCCTCGGCCCAGGTCGCCCGGGGCAAGCCCTTCCCCGACCTGTTCCTGTTCGCCGCGGAGCGTATGGGGGCGGCGCCAGAATCCTGTCTGGTGATCGAGGATAGCGTGCCCGGCGTCACCGCGGCAAGGCATGCCGGCATGCGGGTCGCCGGCTTCACCGGCGGCGGCCATTGGGGCCATGACCCCGCGGGGGCCGATCTCCTGCGCGCCGGTGCCGATCGGGTCTTCTCGGACTTTGCCGACCTGGCCGGCGTGATCGCCGGGGCCTGAAACCATCGCGTCTCCCGGGGAGCCCGACAGGACCGGCTTCCTGCCAAGCCGGGCCCGAAAATCGGAAGCCCGTTCCGTTGACGGGCGGGCGGCCCGGGCCCATCTTTGGCCTCGCCGAACGGGGCGGGCGTCCTGGCCTGCCCCCTCGGCCGCGGTGATTTGAGAAGCGTAGCTTGCGCCGCGTCATCAAACGCTAAAGCACTGCGACGGCGCCCGCGCCGCGCGGTCCTTCACGCTGGAGGACATGGATGTCGACCCGAACCGGCTCCCTTCGCCACCCGCTCCGTCATGGGCACGCCGTACCGATCCATCGGCCGTGCTGTCGGTGCCGCGCGCGTCGCGAAAAGGGTTTCGCGTCGAAACCCGGGATTCGATCGCAAGCCTGAGCGGGCCGAGCGCCGGCTCGCCGAGGCAGATCTGCTGGGCGCGCGCAGAGCCGGACCGGCATAGCGTGCGCGTCACATCGAGGGCCTAGAGACGCGCACGATCGACGCGATCGGCGAAACCTGAGCCGCACGAACCCGCGACAACCCTTCCCGCATTCCGGCACGGCCCTGACGCCGGCCAAGGCAGGATTCCGTCCCATGCCCAGTCTCGATATCGACCTTACACAGACCGACCGTCCCGATTCCGACGCTGTGGCGCCCGCAGGCTTCGCCCTCGCCGACGATCCGTCGGCGGGCCGGACCAAGCCACCGCGCGTGATCGAGATCGGCGAGGTCACCGCCGGCATCGCCGTGCCCGAGGGGCGCGGTGTGCGCTTCTTCTCGTCCTCGCGTGATTTCGACGGCCTCGACGGTGCGGTGTTCCGCAATGCCGAGCAGGCGGCCCGCGCCGCCCGCGAGCGGGTCGCGGCTCGCACCCGCGCGGCCGCCCGTCACGACCGGGTGGCCGAGCTGCGCCGCCGGGCTTGAGCGGACCCTACTTGGCGCACTCGTCCCGGGTGCGCTTCATCGCCTCTGCGAACCCGGCGAGCGCGTATTCGTCGCTCGTTGGGTTGCCGCGGAGCGAAGTGGTCTTGATGATGAGCTTTGGGTTGCGGGCGCTCATTTCAGACACCACCCGGGCCTCCTCGGCCGGGTTCTGCAGCCAGGCGTTGCCGTCCTTCACCACCAGGCCGTAGCGGCCGGTGCCGAGATTGAGGCTCGGGTCGGTGGGCGCTGCGGCGGAGCCCGGCCGGACCTGGGCGGCCGCGGGCTTCGACGGGAAGCCCAGCATCACAGCCACCTCGTTCTGAACGTTCTCGCCCTTGCGCACGCTCACGAACAGATAGGCGGTGTCGCGCTTCAGGGTCTTGGGCGAGCGCGTCTGTGGCTGGGCGATGGCGTAGCAGAGCTTGGCGCGGCCATCGCCATTCACGAACACGTTCCAGTCGCCGAAAATCGCCACCGGGGTAGCCTGCTGCATCCCCGGAGGTGTCGCCGACTTCCTTTCGGCCCGCGGCGCCCGCTCGCGGCGCTGCCGACGTCCGCGGCGCGTCGGTGCCTCGTCGGACCCTGCCTCGGGCGCGGCTTCCTGGGCCTGGGCGGCCGTCGTGGACAAGGTGAGCCCGCCGACCATGGCCCCGACGAGGCCGGTGACGAGACCGGAGGCGAGCAGGGCGAGGGCTCCGACCGGGAGCAGGCGGGGGACGCGGACCATCTTCACTTCCTGTCGACGGGCGGCCCCATACGGGGCCGAACCGGGGATCGGGATTAGTGAAGCCCGCGTAAAAAGTCGGCAAGATGGCAGCCAAGCTCGATGGCGGCCAACAGCGTGGGACGACTCAGACCGCCCGAACCTCTGCGGCCAGGGCCGCGATGACCGCCGCGGGGACCGATACAGGATCGGTGGCCGCCTGCACGCCCAGGGCGGGCGGCACCGCATTGGGCTGGGCCGGGGGCGTGCGCTTGCGGGGCGGGTCGTTATAGGGAGTGTTGTAACCCTTGCGGACTGCCGACCAATAGGTCTCCCGGGTCAGGCCCGAGCCGGTCAGGGCGGCATCGATCATGGCCGTAGCCCGTGCCGCGAGTTCGGGCACCTCTTCCGGCTTCAGCCAACTCTCGACAGGCATCATGCGATCTCCGATCCACACAGCCGAGCTTCTAACGGACCAGACTTAGCCAGAGGGTGAACGCGCAGGCCCACGGAAGGTTGCGATGCACAAATTCGCGTAGGGCCTGTGGGTGGGTGTGGGTAGCCGTGACCGATGCATCCGCCGGGGCCGGCCCCGTTACGGGCGATGCAGGATCACGTCGAATCCCTCGTCCGGGGTCGGCGCCGCAAAGTATTGGGTAAACAGCTCGAACTGCGCGTCCGTCACCGTGAAATCGTGCGCGCCCGAGGCATTCCGCGCCCGCAGGCGCGCCTTGCACACGTCGTCGGCGACATAGAGATAATGCAGCCGATGGGCCACGCCTGCGTCCTCGAACTGGGTGCGCATCCAATCCCGGCTGGCGACGGTATTGGCGGGGAAATCCAGCACCACCGAGAGCCCGGCCCGAAGCAGGTCGACCACGTGCGGACCCATCACGCTCCGCAGGCGGGCCGAGTGGCGCGCATAATCGTCGAGGCAGGTCTGCTCGTCGGGATACAGCCGGGCGAGCCAGCGATCCTCGGCCACCACGATGGTGCCGGGATGGGCGCCGAGGCTGGCGGTCAGCGTCGATTTTCCGGCAGCGATCTTGCCGCATACGAGATGCAGTACCGGTTCCTGGGCAGGCATGAGCTTCGACCTTGGGGACGGCGCACCGGGCGGCACAACGTTCACGGGCGGGCAGACCCGGCCTGACGGATCAGGCCGGGCCGTGAATTCGGCTGCGAATCGCAGCGCCTGCGCGGGGAATCGACAAGGTCATGAACGAGTGATGCCAGCTTTCATCACCCCAGGCTAGAGGCGGCCCAGAATGATGGCGGAGCGCGACGCAGACTGATGTCGAAGTCGCCCGCTGAGCGAAGTGACTTGTTCTGGGCGAGGGCCGATTTCTGCGCTCATCATCATAAGCCAAGAGTTGAATTTGTGAAAAGCTTCAGCGCGGCGTATGTATTTCTTGCCGATCTCGTCTGATTCCATCGGCGTACGACAGTTCCGCGCGGCAGGTGGCCATGGTTGGATCTGTGAACCGGGTGGCGGCGATCGAGGGGCCTCAGCGCCCGGCTGCGCACAAGCCGGCGAGCCCGGGGATCGCGGCCGACGCGCATGGGACGGCACAAGAGGGCGGGGCCGGTGCAGAGCCGGATGAGGATGCGCGGTTGGCGCCTCCGGATCGGCTGGGCTACGCCAAGCTGTCCCAGATCAGCAGCGTGCTGATCACCCTGGCCTCGGCGCGGACCAGCCAGCGGGACGCCACAGCCTTCGCGCTCCAGGAGGCCGAGCGGAAGCTCCGGCGGCTCAAGGCCGAAGCCCTCGCGGCCGTCGTCTCCGGTGACAGGAAGGCGGCAGCGCTCATCGCCCAGGACTTGGCCAAGGTGGCCCGGGAGATTGCCGATATCGCCCGGGACTATGCCGCCGCAGGGGGGGAGCCAGGCTTCACAGCGGCCAGCCTCGCCGAGGTGACGGCGGCGATCGATATGGGCGCAGCCCCTGGACAGGAGGGGGCCAGCTCGGAAACGCCACAGGCCGAATCGAGCGCGCCTGCGGACGATCCGGACGCGGTGGCAGCACAGAGCCATGCGGCGGCGGACGATCCGAGCGCGGCGTCACCACATGCGACCACCGATGACGCCGAGCAGCCCCGATCCTTGCCGGAGGACGAAGCCTATCCCGGCACCCGGCTTCGGCAAGGGTCGGGCGGTCAGGGCGACGACACCTTCGAGGCAGACGTGCGCAAGCTGCTGGACGAGGCCGCGGCGTCGAAGCGGGCGGTGGAGCGGGTCCTGCACGGCCAGCCGGTCTTGCCGGACGCCACCAGTCCGGTGATCGAAACCAGATCGGCCCTCCAGACCGGCCTCGCCACGCTGGTCACCCAGCCGACCGAGCCAAGTCGCGTCCGGGTCTAATGGGCGTCGCGAGGGCGGATCGGTTCGGTGGTGCCAGAGCGTTTGCCGCCGAAGCGGGTTCCGGTTCGGTGTCGGCGAGCGCATCACATCGAGAACTTAGAGCATCATCCCGAAAGGTCGCGTCCGACTTCCGGGATGATGCACACTCAAGATCTTAGGAAACCGCAGGGTATTGTATCGTGGACAAGATCAGCGCGACGACCGCCCATTCCTCCGCGCATCACGCGTCCAGCGCGAGTCGCGCGCATAAAGCCAACGAGCCCGACAAGACCAGCCGGCAGGTGACCGAGAACAAGGTCGTCGAAGCCAAGCTGGAGCGCGACGCGCAAACCAAAAAGATGATCGATAGCCGGCCGTCGCAGGCGCACCTGAAATTTCAGGCCTCACTGCGTTCGACGGGCACCTAGAAAAAGATGCTGCAAACTCGAAGTCCCAGCGCGCCGTCTTGATTCCGATATTCAGGACGATGCGCCAGTCAGGTTTGGTAGTGGAGCCCCCGAGGAACCAGGGCTCCGCCCTGGACCCGCAAAAGGTCGAAGACCTTTTGAAACCAGGATTGTCCGCCGCCAATGCGTGCTCAGCCGAGCCGCTCGATCCAGCGCTGCGCCTGTGCCCGGACATTGTCCGGCGCGGTGCCGCCGTAGCTGGTGCGGCTGGCCACGGAGTTTGCGACGCCGAGCACAGCGTAGACCGCGTCGGTGATCCGCGGCTCGGCCTCCTGCATCTCGGGCAGCGACAGCTCTTCCAGCCCGACGCCCTTGGCCGAGGCGGCGCCGACCAGACGGCCGGTGACGTGGTGGGCCTGGCGGAACGGCAGGCCGAGCTCGCGCACGAGCCAGTCGGCGAGGTCGGTCGCGGTGGCGTAGCCGGAACCGGCGGCTCGGGCGAGCACGTCGGCGTTGGGCTCCAGGTCCTTCACCATGCCGGTCATGGCGGCCAGGCACAGGGACAGGGCCTGGAGGGCATCGAACGTGCCCTCCTTGTCCTCCTGCATGTCCTTCGAATAGGCGAGCGGCAGGCCCTTCATCACCACCAGCAGGCCGGTCAGCGCGCCGATGATCCGGCCGGATTTCGCCCGCACCAGCTCGGCCGCGTCGGGGTTGCGCTTCTGGGGCATGATCGACGAGCCGGTGGTGTAGCCGTCCGACAGCTTGACGAAGTTGAACTGCGCCGAAGTCCAGACCACCAGTTCCTCGGCGAAGCGCGAGAGATGCACCGCGCAGATCGAGGCGGCGGCCAGCGATTCCAGGGCGAAGTCGCGGTCGGCCACCGAATCCAGGGAGTTCGCGGTCGGCCGATCGAAGCCCAGGGCCGCCGCGGTGGCGTGCCGGTCGATCGGGAAGGAGGTGCCGGCGAGCGCCGCGGCGCCCAGCGGGCATTCGTTGAGCCGGGCGCGGGCGTCGCGGAACCGGCCGCGGTCCCGGGCGAGCATCTCGACATAGGCCAGGCAATGGTGGCCGAAGGTGACCGGCTGGGCCGACTGGAGATGGGTGAAGCCCGGCATCACCGTGCCGGCATGCTTGAGCGCGGTGTCTGCGAGCGCCCGCTGCAGGTCGGCAGCCTGCTGGTCGAGGGAATCGAGGGTGTCGCGCACCCACAGCTTCATGTCGGTGGCGACTTGGTCGTTGCGCGAGCGCGCCGTGTGCAGGCGCCCGGCCGCCGGGCCGACGATCTCGGTGAGCCGGCTCTCCACCGACATGTGGATGTCCTCGAGCTCGCGCTTGAACACGAAGCGCCCGGCCTCGATCTCGTCGCGCACGGACTTGAGCCCGGCCTCGATCGCGGCCACATCCTCTGCCGGAAGGATGCCGGCCGCGCCCAGCATCGCCACATGCGCCAGCGAGCCGCGGATATCCTGGGGGGCGAGGCGCTTGTCGAATCCGATGGAGGCGTTGATCTCCTCCATGATCTCCGCCGGGCCGCTGGCAAAGCGGCCGCCCCACATCCGGTTGCTCATGTCGATCCTTCCGCGCCCTGAACGTCCCGGCAGGCAAGCCTGATGCCCGGTCGCACCACTCTGATGGCCGGCGCGGGCCTCGCCGCGCTCGCCGTCCTCGGGACCGCCCTATACGGGAGCGGTCTCCTGCCCGGCAACACGGGCGGGGCGGCTCAGCCCTGCGCGGGCGCGACCAACGCACTCGCCCGGGTCGACGCCGCCGCCAAGGGCGAGGTCGCAGGCATGCAGGCCCTGAAGCAGGCGCGGCCCGCGCCCGAGATCCGGTTCAAGGGGCCGGACGGCGCCGAGACCGGGCTCTCCGACTTCAAGGGCCGGCTGCTGCTGGTCAACCTCTGGGCGACCTGGTGCGCCCCCTGCAAGGCCGAGATGCCGGCGCTCGACCGCCTTCAGGCGGAACTCGGCGGGCCGGATTTCGCCGTCGTGGCGATCAACGTCGACACCCGCAACCTCGACAAGCCGCCGGAATGGCTCAAGCAGGCCGGCATCCACGCCCTGCCGTTCTACGCCGATCCAGGCGGGCGCGTGCTGCCCGCGATCCAGCGCGACACGCAATCCCCGGGCCTGCCGACCACGATGCTGATCGATGCGCAGGGCTGCACCATCGGGGTGATGAAGGGCCCCGCCGCCTGGTCGAGTCCCGACGGGCTGGGGTTGATCCGCGCGGTTTTGGGAAAGGTGTCGTGAGGGGACGGCGCGTTATGGATCGCGCGGCGCTTTCCGGAGCGGCTTCAGGGTAATGAACCGCGCCGGATGCAGCCCAGGCTGGTCATCGACCTGCCAGACGGTCCGAATGTTCGCCGCGGTTCCATTGGGACAAGGCATCGGCCCTTCGAAGTGGTACCGCAGGCCGTACGGCACCGGATAGGCTCTTGTGAGCGTGGACGGCGTCGGGTGGCCGACAAGGGCCGTCATCAGCGTTATCGGATCGTCGATCGCGAAGCCGAGGCTCAGCAGGAAGGCGCATTTCGGCCCGCCATCCTCGTGATCCGGATCGAGCAGGTAGCGCCGCACCTTGTCGTCATCGACCCGGAACTGTGCCGGGTAGCCGACCGGGCCGATCAAGCGCTGGCGCGCTCCACGAGGACCAGGGACTCGGGCGCGATGGCGGCGAGCGCCTCGACCGGCCGCGTGAACTCGACATCGAAGGCGGCGCCCGCGCCCCAGACGGCGACGATCGTCCCGGTGCTGCCAACGGGCACGCGCTCACCATCTTCACCGATCACCTCGGCGAGGGTCCGAACGCGGTCGAGTTCCCGGAATGCGGTCCCCGTAGGAGCCCGATCTGCAGGGGAACGGCTGTCGACCACCAGCGAGAGCAGCCGGTCTGACATGGCATGACGATACGGGACGGCCGCCCCGCGATGCAAGGCGCCCCTTGCCCCCACCCCCGAACCAAGCCAAGCCTGCCCGCGATGAAGCCGCCTTCCAATCCCGACCGCGCCTCACCGGCCCGCGGCCGGCGCCCGCTCTCGGCCATCCGCACCATGCTGGCGAGCGAGGCCGCGGGCGGGCTGATCCTGATGGCCGCGGCGGCGCTGGCCCTCGTGGTCGCCAACGGCCCGTTCGCCGAGGCCTACGCGCACGGGCTCCACGCGATGCTCGGGCCGATGAGCGTGCAGCACTGGATCAACGACGGCCTGATGGCCGGGTTCTTCTTGCTGGTCGGGCTGGAGATCAAGCGCGAGGCGCTCGACGGGCGGCTGCGCACCTGGCCGGATCGGGTGCTGCCCGGCATCGCGGCGTTCGGCGGCATGGCGGTACCGGCCCTGGTCTACGCGGCGGCCAATCTCGGCGCCGGGACCCTGCGCGGCTGGGCGATCCCGGCGGCCACCGACATCGCCTTCGCGCTCGGCGTCCTGGCGCTGCTCGGCAAGCGGGTGCCGGTCTCCCTTAAGATCTTCCTGAGCGCCGTGGCCATCGTCGACGATCTCGGCGCCGTGGTGGTGATCGCGCTGTTCTATGGCTCCGGCCTCGATGTCGGGATGCTGGGGCTGGCCGCACTGGTACTGGCCGGCCTCTACGGCCTCAATCGCGCGGGTGTGACGTGGCTGTCGGCCTATTGGCTGCTCGGCCTGGCGCTGTGGCTGCTGGTGCTGCGCTCCGGGATCCACGCCACGGTGGCGGGGGTGCTGCTGGCCTTCACGATTCCGATCCGGGTGAGCCCCGGCCGGCTGGAAGACGTGGATTCGACGCTCCATCGCCTGGAGCACGGGCTAGCGCCCTGGATCACCTACCTGGTGGTGCCGATCTTCGGCTTCGCCAATGCCGGGGTGGACCTGACCGGCCTGACACCCGACGCCCTGCTCCAGCCCGTGACGCTGGGCATCGCCGCGGGTTTGTTCCTGGGGAAGCAGGCCGGCGTGTTCGCCAGCCTGCGGCTCGCCGTCGCGCTCGGCTGGGCGCAGCGGCCGGCCGGGGCCGGGTGGGGCCAAGTCTACGGCGTCGCGGTCCTGTGCGGGATCGGGTTCACCATGAGCCTGTTCATCGGCGGTCTCGCCTTTGCGGACCCGCAGCACGAGACCGCGGTGAAGCTCGGCGTGCTGGCGGGCTCGGCCCTGTCGGGACTCGCGGGGGCGGCGATTCTTCTGCTGGCGCCGCGCCCCGCAGCATGCCGGTAGCCGCCATGCCCGGGCTTCGCTGCGCACGAAAATGCGCTACCTCGCCGGGGCATGCGCTTCTATCTCGGCCTCGCCACCACCTTCCACGATCCGGCGCTCGCCCTCGTCGGGCCGGACGGCACCCTGCTGTTCGCCGAGGCTGCTGAGCGCTTCCTCCAGTACAAGCGCGCACCGAACTGCGAGCCGGACATCCCGGCCCGGGTCGTCGCCCTGTTGCAGGACTACGTGCCGCCTGGCTCGGAGCTCGTCGTCGCCTCGACCTGGGGCCCGCAATTCACCGAATTCCTGCGCGGGCAGGCGGGGGCCGGCACCTTCGATCTGATGGCGCTCGCCGCCCACACCACAGCGCTCAACCGCTCCTTCGTGCCCGAGCAGGCCGAGCGGGTGTTCATCGCCGACCTCCATGGCGCCCAGGAACGAGTGGGCCACGGTACCCTGCTGGCCCTCAACCAAGAGGCGCGGATCACCGGGACGCCGCGTGCGACGATCGCCGGGCAGCGGCGCTACCCGCACCATCTCTGCCACGCCGCCTACGGGCTCTGGGGCAGCCCGTTCGTGGAGGCCACCGCCCTGGTGGTCGACGGCATGGGCGAGACCGGCGCGGCGGCGATCTACCGATTGCAGGACGGCCGGATCACCGAGCTGCGCCGCCATCGCGGCCGCGGATCGCTCGGCTTCCTGTACGGGCTGATCACCGATCTGGCCGGCTTCGACCAAGTGAAGGGCGAGGAATGGAAGATCATGGGGCTCGCCCCCTACGGAAACCCCGATCCGGACCTGTCAGCCCTGCTGACCCCGCTTTGCACGATCGAGTCCGGTCGCCTGCGCTTCGCCGAGGCCGAGACGATCCAGGCGGTCGCCGCGGAAATCCGCGCGCGCCGCCCGGCGGACGCTTCGGAGACCGGCTGGGCCGACCTCGCCCGCTGCGGCCAGGATTTTTTCGGGACTTTGATGGACGTGCTGGTGGCCGAGGCCGCCGCCCTCGGCCCCTCCGACAACCTCGTGATCGCCGGCGGGTGCGGTCTCAACTCGTCGTATAATGGACGGATGCTCGGCCGCTCCGGCTTCGCCCGGCTGCACGTCCCCTCGGCGCCGGCCGATGACGGCAACGCGGTGGGCGCCGCCTGGCTCGCCTACGCGGAGGACCATCCGGACTGGGCCGGCCCGCCCGCCGCCTCGCGCCCGCTGACGCCCTATCTCGGCTCCCGGGTCTCGACCACCGCGATGGAGCGCTTGGCCGAGCAGGAGCCGCGGGCCAAATGCGTCGGACACGCGGAGGCGACCCGGGCCGCCGCGCAGATCCTGGCCGCGGGCGGCCTCGTCGGCTGGGTGCAGGGCCGGGCCGAGTTCGGCCCCCGGGCGCTCGGCAACCGCTCGATCCTAGCCGACCCGCGGCCGGAGGGCGCCAAGGATGCGCTCAACGCCAAGGTGAAGTACCGCGAGGCGTTCCGGCCGTTCGCGCCCTCGATCTTGGCCGAGGCCGGGCCGGACTGGTTCGCGGATTACGCCGACAGCCCGTACATGGAGCGCACCCTGGTCTGGCGTGAGCACGTCCGGGCCCGCGTGCCGGCCGTAGTCCACCAGGACGGGACCGGTCGGCTTCAGAGCGTCACGCCGGAGCGTAATCCGGCCTACGCGGCCCTGATCGCCGCCTTCGCGGACATCACCGGGGTGCCGATCCTGCTCAACACGAGCTTCAACGTGATGGGCAAGCCGATCCTCCACAGCGCGGAGGACGCGATCCTGATGTTCTACACCACCGGCCTCGACGCCCTCGTGGTCGAGGATTGGCTGGTCGTGAAATAGGACACGCCGCGCCCCGGGGGGGGGCACGGCGTGGCATTCGGCAGGACCTGTCGTCTGAGGGCAGCCCAAAAGGGCAGCCCAAGGTGGCCGGCCTCAGCGCTCCAGGCGCGCCACCAGGCTCGACGTGTCCCAGCGGTTGCCACCCATGGACTGCACCTCGGCGTAGAACTGGTCGACGAGCGCCGAGACCGGGAGCGTGGCGCCGTTGCGGCGAGCCTCGTCGAGCAGGATGCCCAGATCCTTGCGCATCCAGTCGACCGCGAAGCCGAAGTCGAACTTGCCCTGGTTCATGGTCTTGCCGCGATTCTCCATCTGCCAGGAGCCGGCGGCGCCCTTGGAGATCACATCGAGCACCGCCTCCACGTCGAGGCCGGCGCGCTTGGCGAAGTGAACGCCCTCGGACAGGCCCTGGACCAGCCCGGCGATGCAGATCTGGTTGACCATCTTGGTGAGCTGGCCGGAGCCCACCGGGCCCATCAGGCGGCAGGCCCGGGCGAAGGAACCGATCGCCGCCTCGACCTTGGCATAGGTCTCCGGCGCGCCGCCGCACATCACGGTAAGTACGCCGTTCTCGGCGCCGGCCTGGCCGCCGGAGACCGGCGCGTCGACGAAGCCGAGCCCCTTGGCCTCGGCGGCCGCGGCGAGCTCCCGGGCGACCTCGGCCGAGGCGGTGGTGTGGTCGACGAACACCGAACCGGATGCCATGCCGGCGAGTGCCCCGTCATCGCCCAGCACGACACTGCGCAGGTCGTCGTCGTTGCCGACGCAGGCGAACACGATCTCGGCGCCCGCGACCGCCTCCCGGGGCGTGGCCGCGAAGGCGCCGCCATGGGCCTTCACCCAGGCCTCGGCCTTCGGGGTGGTCCGGTTGTAGACGGTGACGTCGTGGCCCTTCTTGGCCAGGTGTCCGGCCATCGGGCCGCCCATCACGCCGAGACCCAGGAATGCGACCTTCGCCATTGTTGTCCGCTCCTCCCAGGGCCGAATCACGCCGGCACCGGGCCTCCGCTTGAGGCGCAGCCGGCGACGGTTTCCGGGGCCGGCCGCGACGACGGCCGGGGCCGAGATGTTGGCCCGATGTAACAGATCGGGCGTCGTGCCGCCCGCGAAGCTGCATCACAGCTCGGATCGCTTGCGTCAACGGCAGACCAATAGGATAAACCCGCAGTGTAGCCCGGGGCCTTGGAGTCCCAGCCGGTGGCCCCAGCGGCCCCGAGTGCGAGGCGATCGGTAGGGAGCGGGACGGATGGGTACGGCGATCGGCAGGCACGGGCCCTGGGCCCTTGTGGGAGCGCTCGGCGCCGCGGCTTTGGCGATCGTGGCCACCCAGCGCGGCGAGACGATCAACGCGCTCTGGATCGTGGTCGCGGCCGTCTGCGTCTACATGATCGCCTACCGCTACTATTCGAAATTCATCGCCGAGAAGGTGATGCGCCTCGACCCGACGCGTCAGACACCGGCGGTCCGGCACAATGACGGGCTCGACTACGTGCCCACCAACCGCAGCGTCCTGTTCGGCCACCATTTCGCGGCGATCGCGGGCGCGGGCCCTCTGGTCGGCCCGGTGCTCGCCGCGCAGATGGGCTACCTGCCCGGCATGCTGTGGATCCTGGCCGGCGTGGTGCTGGCCGGGGCGGTGCAGGACTTCATGGTCCTGTTCGTGTCGATGCGCCGGGACGGCCGGTCGCTCGGCGAGCTGATCCGGGCCGAGCTCGGCACCGTGCCGGGCATCATCGCGCTGTTCGGCACCTTCCTGATCATGGTGATCCTGCTGGCCGTGCTGGCGCTGATCGTGGTCAAGGCGCTGGCCGAGAGCCCATGGGGCACCTTCACGGTGATGTCGACGATCCCGATCGCGATGCTGATGGGCGTGTATTCGCGCTACATCCGCCCGGGCCGGATCGGTGAAGTCTCGATCCTCGGCTTCGTCCTCCTGATGCTGGCGATCATCGGCGGCGGCTCGGTCGCCGCGAGCCCGGTCTGGGGCCCGGCCTTCACCTTCACCGGCCCGCAGCTCTGCTGGATGCTGATCGGCTACGGCTTCGTGGCCTCGATCCTGCCGGTCTGGCTGCTGCTGGCGCCGCGGGACTACCTCTCGACCTTCCTCAAGATCGGCACCATCGTCGGGCTGGCGCTCGGCATCGCGGTCGTCGCGCCGCACATGCAGATGCCCGCGATGACCAAGTTCGTGGACGGCACCGGGCCGGTCTGGGCCGGCAGCCTGTTCCCGTTCCTGTTCATCACCATCGCCTGCGGTGCGGTCTCGGGCTTCCACGCCCTGATCTCGTCCGGCACCACCCCGAAGCTGATCGCCAGCGAGACCGATGCCCGCTTCATCGGCTACGGCGGCATGCTGATGGAATCCTTCGTGGCGATCATGGCGCTGGTCTCGGCCTGCGTGATCGACCCGGGCGTCTACTTCACCATGAACTCGCCCGCGGCGCTGCTCGGCACCACCCCCGAGACCGCTGCCGCGGCCGTCACCAAGCTGGGCTTCGCCACCACTCCGGAGGTGATCACCCAGACCGCCGCGGATGTCGGCGAGCGCACGATCATCTCCCGCGCCGGCGGCGCCCCGACGCTGGCGGTGGGCATGGCCCACATCATCTCCTCGGCCATCGGCGGCAAGGCGATGATGGCCTTCTGGTATCACTTCGCGATCCTATTCGAGGCCTTGTTCATCCTCA
The DNA here is from genome assembly GCF_022829565.1 of Methylobacterium sp. J-001. Lineage (NCBI taxonomy): Bacteria > Pseudomonadati > Pseudomonadota > Alphaproteobacteria > Hyphomicrobiales > Methylobacteriaceae > Methylobacterium > Methylobacterium sp. J-001. Next base: position 1,096 of record NZ_JAKSYN010000135.1, on the reverse strand, counting down.
CCGCCGTGGATGCGGGTACCCGGGCCTGCCGCTTCATGGTGCAGGATCTCGTCGGGCTGGCGGTGCCGTCGTTCAAGAACACCACCTCCTGGGGGCCGAGCATCGCGGCCACCGCCATCGCGGTCGGCGCCTGGGGCTACTTCCTGTACCAGGGCGTCACCGACCCGCTCGGCGGCATCAACACCCTCTGGCCGCTCTTCGGCATCTCCAACCAGATGCTGGCCGCGGTGGCGCTGACGCTCTGCACGGTGGTGATCTTCAAGATGAAGCGCGAGCGCTACGCGTTCGTGACCATCATCCCGACCGCGTGGCTGTGCCTCTGCACCCTCACGGCCGGCTGGCAGAAGCTGTTCTCCGCCGACCCCAAGATCGGGTTCCTGGCCCATGCCGAGCGCTACGCGACGGCCGCCGCCGAGGGCAAGCTTCTGGCACCGGCCAAGAACGCCGATCAGATGGCGCAGATCATCCTCAACGACCGGATCGACGCCGTCCTGGCGGCCCTGTTCATCGGCCTCGTCGTCGCCATCGCGGGCTTCGGCATCGCAGCCTGCCTCAAGGCTTGGCGGGCGGATCGCTGGACCGCCCTCGAGACCGATCCGCGCCTCGCGGCGGCAGAGTAAGGGATGGCCATGTCGCAGCCGCAGAGCCTGCGCAGCCGCCTCCAGACGCTGTCCAAATGCGTCTGCGACGGCGCCCGGCTGATGGTGGGGCAGGGGGATTACGCGGCCTACGCCGCCCACATCCGCCGGACCCATCCCGACCAGGCGCCGATGACCGAGCTGGAGTTCTTCCGCAATCGCGAGAACGCCCGCTTCGGCGTGGGGAACACCTCGGGGTTCCGCTGCTGCTGAGTTAGGCGATGCCGTCAAACGGTGCGGGGCTTGTCGTCCCACACCGTCATTGCGAGCGCAGCGAAGCAACCCAGTGCAGCGCGTGCTCCGCGAGCGTGGCGTTTCCCTAGTGGAGTGAAGGCGACGGAAGAGTCCCTCATGGGCTTCCCGTCGCGGTGATGGTGTGCGAGTCCGGGGCATGCGCCCTGGGATCATCGTCGAGGTAAACGCTGCGGACCGTGCCTGGCTCGAAGCCATCATGGCGG
>NZ_JAKSYN010000090.1:0-1260 GCF_022829565.1 Methylobacterium sp. J-001 | reverse complement strand
CTGGGTCCCACTCTGCTTTGCGGGCTATGACGCCCTGGACGTTCGGCGGGGTGTCCCGGCTCCCGGTCTGACCGGTTCGCCATCAACTCTCATCGTCCTCGCAACCTGGAAAAATCTCCTTGCCGTGCTGTCAGGCGGCCGTGGCCGCTGGTGCGCGGTAGGTGCCGCCGCGGGTCATGATCGCCCAGGCGACCCGCGCCGTGCGATTGGCAGCCGCAACAGTCACCACGCGCACCGGCTTGCGCTGCAGCAGCGCCGGCAGCCGCGGGTCGACCGAAGTCGGCGTCGCCTTCGCGCGCCGGACCAGAGAGGTCATGCCGACCACGAGCAGGCGGCGCAGGTAGCGATCGCCCATGCGTGAGATACGGCCCAGGCGCTCCTTGCCGCCGCTGCAGTTCTGCAGCGGTGTCAGCCCCAACGAGGCGGCGAACTGTCGACCGTTGCGGAAGCGCTCGGGCTCGCTCACCGAAGCGGCCAGCGCGGTCGCCGAGACGATGCCGACACCCGGAATCGTCGCCAGGCGCTGCGACAGGTCGCTGTCTCGATGCCAGGCCAACAACTCCTTTTCCAGCCGAGTGAGCTGGATCTGTACGGCGCCGATCTGATCGGCCAGCCCGGTCACCACGCGCTGGGCCAGGGGTGGCACCTCGGCCGCGTCTCCGGCCGAGAGCCGGGCCGCCAGTTCGAGCGCATGGCGCAGGCCCCGCGCCATCTCGATCCCGAACTCGGCGAGCAGGCCGCGGATCATGTTCACCAGCTGCGTGCGTTGCTTGACCAGCAGGTCGCGCGTCCGGTGCAGCGCCAGCGCCGCCTGCTGCTCGGTCGACTTCACCGGCACGAAGCGCATGCTCGGGCGCGTCACCGCCTCGCAGATGGCGGCGGCATCGTTCGCATCGGTCTTACCGCGCTTCACATACGGCTTCACGTAAGCGGGCGGCATCAGCCGCACGTCATGGCCGAGCCTGATGAGTTCCCGGGCCCAGTGGTGGGACGTTCCGCACGCCTCCATGCCGACCAGACAGGGCGGCAGCTTGGCGAAGAACGGCACGACCTGCGCCCGCCTCAGCGCCTTGCAAACGACGATCTGCCCAGCTGCATCGACGGCGTGAACCTGGAAGATGCTCTTGGCCAGATCGATGCCGACGGTGGTGATCTCCATGGGGATGGCTCCTACATCTGCGTAGCTGCTGCTTCGACAGCAACCACATCTTGGCACCGAGATGCCGTCAGTCGGAGCGGGAGCCATCCACCCCATCTGCT
>NZ_JAKSYN010000088.1:0-301 GCF_022829565.1 Methylobacterium sp. J-001 | reverse complement strand
GGGGGGGGAGGCGCGAAACGGGTTCGAGCTACGCCTCCACGACGGTGCCGGATGCGGTGCGGGTCCCCTCTCCCACACGGGATAGGGAGCGTGTCGCGGTTGCGGCGTTCGATGTGGATCACCGTATGGTCGGCACGGAACGCGACGCGGTCTCCTCCCCGTTGCGGGCAGGAGTTGGAGGTGGGGGTGGCTCAGAAGGCACCGCTGCGCCCCATCCGGAACCACCCCCCCCCCTGACCCCTCCCCGCAAGGGGGAGGGGAAAGCGGGCGCGGGTGAGACGACGTTGGGCTGGCCCCAGAT